>NZ_JBQSYW010000004.1:0-235992 GCF_052379725.1 Brachybacterium sp. 107
CGACCTGGTCGTGGGCCTGGGCGACCTCGCCAACGGCGCCGTCGACCTGCAGAACGGGACCGCGACCCTCACCAGCGGAGCACAGCAGCTCAGCTCCGGCCTGGTCGAGCTCGACGAGAAGGGACGCCCGCTGCGCACCGGGGCCTCCGACCTCGCAGCGGGCACGGACCAGCTCGCCACCGGGGCCTCCGACCTCGCCAGCGGCGCCGGCCAGGTGGCCGACGGCACCCAGCAGCTCGACGACACGATCGCCGCCGCCCAGCAGCGGGCCGACGAGATCGGGGTGACCCCCGAGAGCGTCCAGAAGACCAGCGACGACCTGGTCACGGCCATCGACGACCTCGAGAGCGCGGCCGAGGCCGCGGACGTCTCCGGGCTGCTCGACCAGCCCGCGACCGATGCGGGGACCCTCTCCGACGCGGCGAGCAGCCTGGACAGCACCGCGACAGACGTCGCAGGGGCCGCGCAGACGCTCAGCGAGGACACCGCGGACCGTGCCGCCGATGCTCGCACCCTCCAGGACGGGGCCGCCACGATCCAGGAGGACGTCTCCGCGCTGGACACCTCCGTGCAGGACACGGCGCGCGCCACCGGGTCCGCGGCGGAGAGCGCCGAGACCTCCTCGAGCTCCGTGGACACCTACACGGGTTCGGTCGACGACCTCGCCGCCCACTGCGAGGAGTCCGGGGCCGACCCCACCTTCTGCGACGAGCTCGCCGGCGTCTCGGAGACCTCGCAGAGCACGCGCGACGACGCCTCGCAGGCCTCGACGGATGCGAGCACGGCAGACGAGACCGCCGGGGCCGCCGCGCAGCAGACCACCGACGTCGCGGACACCGCCACCGGGATGACCGATGCTGCCGACCGCATCGTCACCTACACCGATGACCTCTCCACGACCACGAGCTCCCTCGCCGAGGACGCCTCCCAGCTCTCCGACACCACCGGGACGCTCGCCGAGGACGCCTCCACGCTGAGCACCACGCTCGCCACGCTGCGCGAGGACGCCGGGACGGGCCTGCCCGACACCCCCGAGGGATCCTCCGCGAGCGACCTCGCCGCAGACCTCACGGCGCAGGCGCGCGCCGCGGCCGTCGCCCTGCCCGACGCCTACGCGACCCTCCAGCAGGGCGCCGACGACGTGCACCTGCTCAACTCCGGCGCGCAGGATCTCTCCTCGGGCGCCGCGCAGCTCGCCGAGGCCACCGACACCGCGAACTCCGGGGCGCAGGATCTGGCCTCCGGCGTGGGCCAGTACACCGACGGCGTGGGCACCGCCCGCACCGGCGCCGAGGACCTCGCGAGCGGATCCGCCGCCCTCGCCGACGGAGCGGGCCAGCTGGCCGACGGCACCTCCGACGCCCAGTCCGGGGCCGAGAAGCTCGCCGCCGGGGCCGGTGACCTCGAGGACGGCACCGGGACCCTCGCCGACGGGGCCGGGAAGGTCGACGACGGGGCCGGCGATCTCGCCGACGGCGCCGTGGATCTGGACGACGGCGCGGGTCAGCTCGCGGACGGCTCCGTCGAGCTCCGCGACGGGCTCGAGGATGCGAAGGGCGATGTGCCCTCGTACACCGACGAAGAGAGCGACGAGCTCGCCGGGACCGCCTCGGACGTCGTGCAGATGAGCTTCGAGCGCGATCACGAGCTGACGCGATTCGGCGAGGGCCTGGCCCCGCTGTTCCTGGCGATCAGCCTGTGGGTGGGCGGCATGTCCATCTTCCTCATGATGCCGCCGTTCTCCGCCGAGGCCGCCTCCCGCGGGGTCGGCGCGCTCCGGCTGCTCGCCGGCGGTCTGGTGCCCGCGTTCCTGCTGGGCCTGGTGCAGTCCGCCATCGCCGTGAGCGCCCTGCGCTGGGGGGTCGGGATCACCGTCGGGGACCTGCCGCTGATGTTCGGGCTCGCCGGGTTCACGAGCCTGGTGTTCGTGGCCCTGAACCATGGCTTCGGGGCGCTGTTCGGCCCGGTCGGGAAGTTCGTGGCACTGGTGCTGATCGCCCTGCAGATCTCCGGCGCGGGAGGCACCTATCCGGTCGCCACCCTGCCGCCGTTCTTCCAGGCCATCCACCCGTACCTGCCGATGACCCACGCCGTGGACACCTTCCGCGCCGCGATCGGTGGCGGCTGGATCGATCCTCGCGGTGACCTGCTGTGGCTGGGCGGCTGGCTCGCGGTCGGCGTGGTCCTGGGTCTGCTCGGGGCCATCGTCCAGCGCCGCCGCGCACTGCAGACCGACGGGCACGACGGGTCAGACGGGTCAGACGGGTCAGACGGATCCGATGGTTCCGACGAGTCCGACGAGAGCGAGGACGAGGGCACCTCGTTCTTCGACGACCCGGAGCCCGAGACGGCCTGACCCGTCCGTCCCCGCGCGGCCCCGCCCGGCCCTGCCCGGCCCTGCCCGGCCCTGCCCGGACCCACGACCGGCGGAAGCGGGGTTCGCGGACCCGGCAGTTCGTAGAGTGGGCGGGATGAACCAGAACCCCTCCGATGATCGTCTCGTGCTGCACCTGGGCCGGGACGAGCTGATCATCCGCCAGCGCTACGAGACGCTGTCGATCCTCAACGACGTCCTGATCGGGATCATCTTCCTCATCGGCAGCCTCCTGTTCTTCTCCGAGGCGACCATGACGCTCGCCACGACCCTCTTCGTCATCGGCAGCGCCCTGATGCTGGTGCGTCCACTCATCCGCCTCACCCGGCGCGTGCACCTCACGCGCATCCACGACGACGTCCAGCACCCGGCGGAGACAGCTCGGGACTTCTGAGCCGACCGCCTCGCCCCTATGCCTGTGCCGCGGTGTCGATCAGGGCATCCGCGACGGGGTCCCTCCGGTCCTGCGCGGGCAGCGTGGTCGGGGCATCGGGGCGGCCCAGCGCCCGGAACTCCCACCCCGCTGCGCGCCATGCGCTCGGGGTGAGCACGGTGCGGCCGTCGAGGATGCGCGGCCTCGCGACCAGCTGCGCGACGGCGACCGGGTCCAGGTCCCGGTACTCGCGCCACTCCGTGAGCAGGAGCACCAGCTCGGCGCCCCGCAGCGCCTCGGTCGTGTCCTGCACGGCGGCCAGGCCCTCGACCCGGCGGCGGGCGTTCTCGAGCGCCTCGGGATCGGTGACCGTGACGTGCGCCCCGGCGGCCATCAGGCGGGAGACGACCTCGAGGGCCGGGGAGTCGCGCACGTCGTCGCTGTCGGGCTTGAAGGCCGCGCCGAGCACGGTGATGCGTCGGCCGCGCAGGGTCCCGAGCATCTCGCGGGCCAGGTCCACCACCCGCACCCGTCGGCGCTGGTTGATGGCGTCGACCTCGCGCAGGAACCCCAGCGCCTGGCCCACGCCGAGATCCTCGGCGCTGGCGATGAAGGCGCGGATGTCCTTGGGCAGGCAGCCGCCGCCGAACCCTGCGCCGGCGCGCAGGAACTTGTTCCCGATGCGGTCGTCCATGCCGAGCGCGCGGGAGATGTCGGTGACGTCGGCGCCGGTCGCCTCGCACAGCTCGGCCATCGCGTTGATGAAAGAGATCTTGGTGGCCAGGAAGGCGTTCGCGGAGACCTTCACCAGCTCGGCGGCCTCGTAGCCCATGACCAGGCGCGGCACCCCGCCGCCGGGGCTGCCGGGGTTGTCGGGCCTGACGGGGTTCTCAGGGCCGTCGAGCCTGTCGGACCTGCCTGGGCCGTCGGACCTGCCGGGGCCGCCGAGGATCTGCGCGTAGACCGCGTCGAGCATCGCGATCTCCGGGCCGGCGGCCTCGGGGTCGCGCACGCCGTAGACGATCCGGTCGGGCTCGAGGGTGTCGCGCACCGCGAAGCCCTCGCGCAGGAACTCGGGGTTCCACAGCAGGTGCACGCCGTCGATCTGTTCGAGCCGGTCGGCGAGACGGCGGGCGGTGCCGGTGGGCACGGTCGACTTCCCGACCACGAGCGTCCTCGCCCCGGCGCGGGCCGGGAGCACGCCGGCTAGGGAGTCGACGGCGGCGTCCAGAGCGGTGAGGTCCGCACCGAACCCGTCGGCCCGCTGCGGAGTGCCCAGCCCCAGGAAGTGCACGTCGGCGTCGGCGAGGTCGGCGACGTCAGCGGTGAAGCGCAGACGGCCTGCGGCCAGGCCGCGGCGCAGGAGCTCGGGGAACCCCGGTTCATGGAAGGGCGGTTCGCCGGCGGAGAGCCTCTCGAGGCGTTCGGTGTCGACGTCCAGGCCGATCACCTCGTGCCCGAGCTCGGCCATGCTGGCGGCGTGGACGGCGCCGAGGTACCCCACACCGATGACGGAGATCTTCATCGCGGACCCGCTTTCTCGCGCTGCCCCGGGAGATCACCGGTACGGCCGACGAACCCCGCGGGGCCCGGACAGTGGCTCCAGCGTGGCGCGGCCACATGTCACGGGCGTGTCAGGGACGTGGCCGCGCGGTGGCGCGGGATCGAGGGTCGAGGGTCAGCTGACGGTCTCGTCCTGGGCGCGCAGCCAGGTCGTGAGGCGGCTGTCGGGGTCAGAGGCCAGGACCGCGGGCGTCCCGTCCTCGCGGACCTCGCCACCCTCGAACCACAGCACGCGGTCCATGGCGGTGACGGTCTCGGGGTCGCGGCTGCGCACGATCGCCGTGCGTCCCTCGGCCAGCGCCGCCAGGGCCGCGAGGACGGGACGCCGCTCGGCGCCCGACAGTCCGGCGTCGGCCGCATCGAGCACCACGATCGGGGCGTCGCGGAGCAGGGCGCGGGCGATCGCGACGCGGCGCCGCTGACCGTCGGTGAGGACATCGCCGCGGCGCACCAGCACGGTGTCGAACCCATTGCTGAGCTGGGAGATCACGTCATCGATCCCGGCCCGGCGGGCCGCGTCGCGCACCTCGTCGTCGGTGGCGTCGGGGCGGCCGATGCGGATGTTCTCCCGCACGGTGTCGGTGAACAGCACCGGCTCGCGCTGGACGACGGCGAGCTGGCGGCGCAGATCGCCCAGGGAGACGGCGCGGGTGTCGTAGCGGTCCAGCAGCACGCGGCCGGTGTCGGGCTGGTCGAAGCGCAGCAGGTAGGCGATCAGGGCGGCGGATTCCCGACCCTCCCGGTCCAGCAGGGCCACGTGCTGGCCGCTGGGGACCACGAGGGAGACCATGTCGAACAGGTTCCCGCCGCTCCCGGCCGCGGTGTCCGCGGCAGTGGGGACGGGGGTGCTGACAGCGGTGTTGACGGCGGAGAACACGATCTCGCCGCCCACCCGGTCCACGGGCTGAGTGCGCTGGGGCTCGGCGATCGAGGCCTCGCGCTCGAGCAGGTCGGCGATGCGATCACCGGCGGCAGCGGCTCCCCGCAGGGAGCCGACGTTCTCCAGCAGGTCGCGCAGCACGATGAGCAGGATCAGCACATCGACCAGCACCAGCACGAGATCGCCGGGGGTCATGGCATCGGCCGCGACCCGCGATCCGCACAGGAGCAGGGTCCCGACCACGCCGATCCCGGCGACGAGCTGCGTGAGCAGATTCTGCAGGGAGTCGACCCGTCGGGACCGGGTCAGGGCGCGGCCGGCGCGGAGACCCGCCTCGGTCAGCCCGCGCGAGGAACGGGTCTCCAGGCCGTAGGTCTGGACGGTGCCCGTGGCGGCGACGAGCTCATCGGCGGTGTCGGCGAGCATGCGGCTCTCGGAGCGGGCGGTGGCCGCGGCGGAGCGGCTGCGGCGCATCGAGAGGCCGATCGCCAGGGTGTACAGCAGCCCGGTCGCGAGCAGCACGAGCGCCCCGAGTGGCGCGACGATGACCGTCACCACCAGGAGAGTCAGAAGGGTCAGGATGCTCGCCGCGGCCCGCGGCCCGGAATGCGAGAGCAGGTCGCGCAGGGCCGCGACATCCTCGATCAGCGGCCGGGCGACGTCGTCCTGGTCGGCCTCGCCCTGACGAGCGGCGGATGACCCCGAGGAGGGTCGCCCCTCGGCGCCCGGCGTCAGCCGGTGCAGGTGGGACAGGAGACTCGAGCGCAAGCTGGTGGCGGTTCGGACCCCGACCCGGCCGAGCGCGGCGACTGCCGTGAAACGGGTCGCGACCTGCAGGACCAGCAGTGCGGAGAAGACGATGACGCCGATCGCGAGGCGGCGGCCCGGGTCGCCCGTGAGCTCGGCCAGCGCCGGCAGATCGGCCCCGGTGGAAGCCACCGCCGCATCGACCGCGTACTTCAGCGGGAAGGGCAGCGCGACCAGCAGCCACACGCTCAGCAGCAGGGCGATCGCCCCGGTGAGCAGAGCGGCGCGGTGGGTGCGCAGGTACGGGCTGAGCACCTGGAGGACGTGATGGAAGCGTCCGGTGGGCGCGTCGTCCTCGGGGGTGCTCTGCGAGGAGGACACGTCGGCCGCGCCGATCATACTGGTCACGCCGGGCGTGCTGGTCGTGCTGGTCGTGCCGGTCGTGCTGGTCGTGCCGGTCGTCGCGGTGGACGTCGCGGTGGACGTCGCGGCCGCCGTCGATCCGGCGTACCCGGTGGATGCCGCCGAACCTGTCGAGGATGCGGAACCCTTCGACGACGGCGTTCCGGGCGGGGACGAGGGCGTTCCGGTCGGGGGTGCGGAGTTCGCGGACGTCCCGGAGTCGTCGGGCGATGCGAGCCCGGCGGAGTGTGCGGAATCAGTGGTCCGGTCGTGCTCCTCGACGTCGGCAGAGCCGGTTCTCTCGGCTGTCGGGCTACCGGCTTTCGCTCCCCGCACGCTGCGCCAGAGGTTCTTGGCCTTCTCCGTCGTGGCCTTCTCCGTCCTCGGCGAGCGCGAGTCGGGGGCGTCGCCCGCACTCGGTGCCGGCTGGCCGGTCAGGAGCGACTCCCGCGACCAGCCGAACTTCTTGGCCTTGGGGGACATCGTCACCGGAACGGGGAACGCCGGCAGAGCGTCGCTGGCCGAGCCGCTCGGAGCGGAGTTGGGGTCAGAGGCGTCAAGGGCATCAGGGGCGTCAGGTGCGGCGCCCGCGTTGGCGTCGGAGTCAGAGGCGTCGCCAGCGTCGGCGTCGGCCGAGTCGCCGCCGTACTGGGCCGACTGCTCCCCCGGTTCATCGCCGTCGCGTTCGGCGCTTCCGGCGGATTCATCGACGACGGTCCAGCGGTTCCCCGACTCCGGGTCGAACAGCCCCGACTCGTCGCCCGGCTGGGGGTCGGGAGCGCCGGGCTGTTCACGGTCGGGCGCGAGCGCGGGGTCGCCGGACTGCTCGCGCTCGGCCGTATCCGCTTCAGTCACCGTCGCGACCTGGGCGTCGATGTCGTCGGCGCCGTCCTGCAGCCACGCGGCCTCCGGCGTCGCCGGTGCGTCGCCCGCCGGGGCCTCCAGACGCTCGTCCTGAAGCTCTGTCTCGTCCGACGGGACTGTCTCGTCCGAGGGGTCTGTCTTGTCCGACGGGACTGTCTCGTCCGAGGGGTCTATCTTGTCCGACGGGACTGTCTCGTGCGACAGGTCCGTCTCGTCCGACGGGTCCGTTGCGGACCACACATCGGTCTCCGCGGCCATCGACCACGAGAGCAGGCGCGGGGACCGCTCGGACGTGCCGGCCTCTGAGCTGGTCCCGTTCCCTGCCGACTCGTCCGGGACGTCCAGGGCGTCGGTCTCGGTCTCGGACGCGGACGCGGACGCGGACGCGGTCACGGACCCGGTATCAGCTTCGGCCTCGGCCTCGGCCTCGGCGGCAGTGAGCGGGGTGTCCGTGAGAGCCACGTCGTCGGCCTCCGCCGGAGCGGGCGTGGAGGGGAAAGCGGGCGTCACCGCAGCAGGGCTCGTCGGCCGACTCGTGGTCGCGCGGCCCGTGGTCTGATTCCGCTTCTTGCGCGAGCTCATCAGCGCCGTACCTCCAGGGGTCGCAGGACCGACTCCGCAGCTGCGGGGGTGGCCGCGGTGGGCTCGAGAGGGGAGAACAGCAGGGACATGAGCATCCTGGTCGTCATCGGGGCGGGCTCGCCGTGCGGCGACGGGCACCGTCCAGTGTGGCACCGTCAGTCGGGACATCCCCAGTGTGACCGGTGACCGACCCCAGAGGTCAGCCGAGGAGGGCAACTTCTCAGCACTCACCGTCTCGGCGAAGGGCATCCCGGAGCGCGACTCCGCTCGCGGCGTCCGCGTTGTGCCGGAGGCGAAAGGTGATCCCGGTCCTCGCCGGAACGCAGCCCTCGTAGTACCTTTTTCAAGCATCTAGGGGTTGCTGCCAGACGGCCGCACACCCATCCCCGCCTTGGAGGGCACGATGACCGAGAGCACCACCGGCCCGAGCACCCCGACGGGCGCCACCGAGCCGCTGATCACCGTCGATGTGTGGACCGACGTGGTCTGTCCCTGGTGCTACATCGGCGAGTCCCGCCTGCACGACGCGATCGCCGCCGAGGGCCTCGAGGGCCAGGTGCATGTGCGCGCCCACTCCTTCGAGCTGGACCCCACCTCCCCCACCGACGCCGTGCGCGACAACATCGCCCACCTGGTCGCCGCCAAGGGCATGCCCGAGGAGAGCGTGCGCGAGATGGAGGCGCAGATCCAGGGGATGGCGCAGGAGCTGGGCCGTGAGTACGTGATCGGCCGGCCGATGGCCAATACCCGCGGCGTGCATCGTGTGCTGCAGGCGCTCCGTGAGGTCAGCGGCATCGATGCGGCGACGGGCTACTTCATGGACCTCCAACGCGGTTACTTCACCGGCGCCTCGAACCCCTTCGACGCGGAGACCGTCGTGGCGCGCGCGGTCGAGGCCGGCCTGCCCGAGGATGCGGCGCGGGCCGCCTTCGCCGGCGAGACCCACGAGGCCGAGGTCGAGGCCGATGTGCGCGAGGCCGTGCAGATGGGCGCCCGCGGCGTCCCGTTCTTCCTGTTCAACGACACCTACACCGCTCCGGGCGCTCTGCCGCTGGATGCCTTCCGCCAGGCGCTGCGGCAGATCGCCGAGGAGACCCGGTCCGAGCGGGCGCAGTCATGACCAGCGCAGATCAGCGGCCCACCACCGCAGGCCCGCGGGCCGACGCGGCAGACACGCGGGCCGACGTGGCAGGCACGGCAGACTCGCGAGCCGACATGGCTGGCACGACTGGCGCCGCTGGCACGACCGCCTCCGAGCGCTCGGCTCCCCTGACCTCGCTGTCCTCGCTGCTCGGCGGAGAATTCGAGAGTGGCACCGCGTGCGCTGCGGACGGCACCTGCGACTGACCGGATCCCGCACGGACTGATCGGCCCCCGGTCGGCGGATTCCCGCTGACCTGCCCGCCACCGACAGGTCAGCGGTTCAGCGGCTCAGCGGGCCAGAAGCTCCTCGGTGCTCGTCCCGGGCAGGCTCACGGTGACGGGCGTGCCCCACGGGTCGCGCACGGTCACGGAACGCCCGTCGTTCGCGAAGGAAAGCTTGGCTCCGGTCAGGCGAGCGGTGAGAGCGTCGAGGTCCTCGCGGCCGGGTACGGTGATCGCCACGTCGGCCAGGCCGAGCGAGGTGGCGCGGGGACCGGCCCCGCGGCTGTTCCAGGTGTTCATCGCGACGTGGTGGTGGTAGCCGCCGGCCGCGGCGAACAGGGCGCCGGGGTGAGAGCCCACGGTGGTCTCGAAGCCGAGGGTGTCGACGTAGAACGCCCGGGCCGTGTCGACGTCGCCGACCTGGAGGTGCACGTGGCCCACGATGCCCGGGCGCACGCTCGGGGCGGCGGTGACCTCGTCGGTCAGGTGCTCGCGGAGATAGGCGTCGGGATCGAGGTGCAGGGTGTCCATCGCGACGTGGCCATCGGTCCAGGTCCACTGGTCGCGGGGGCGGTCCCAGTACAGCTCGATGCCGTTGCCCTCGGGATCGGCGAAGTAGAAGGCCTCGGAGACGAGGTGGTCGCTGGAGCCCGCAAAACGGGAGCGGGGATCCTGGGCGGCGCGCAGCACGGTGCCGGCGAGCGCGGCCTGGTCCTCGAAGAGGAAGGCGGTGTGGAAGAGGCCTGCCTGGCGGGGGTCGACGCCCGGCAGCCCGGGCGTGGCGACGAGGCGCACGAACGGGACGGCGCCGCGACCGAGGACCCGATGGATCTCGCCGTTCACGCGGGACTGCTCCTCGATCGGGGTGAGGGCGAGGGCGCTCTCGTAGTAGGAGCTCATGAGCTCGAGGTCGCCGACGCGCAGCGTCACGGCATCCATGGCGAGGTCGGAGGAGAAGTGCCGCCCGTCGACCGTGCCGGCCGTCGCGGAGGGGGTGGTCAGGGGCGAGGAGTTCATGGGGCGATCCTTCCGATCGATGTCGTCCCGACCATCATGCGCCCAACTAGATGAAACTTCAATAAGAATGTGATGGGCGCCCGCAGACTCCGGGCTCAGTGCTCAGTGCTCAGTGCTCAGTGCCCAGTGCCCAGTGCCCAGTGCCCGGCGCTCAGCCATCAGTCCCCGTAGACCCGTAGCGACACGATGCGCGCCGTCGGAGCCCCGTTCATCTCCTCGACCACGACGCGGAGGGAGTCGGTCCGCACCGGGCGGGCGAGCGGGAAGGAGCGGTGGCGTTCGCGGTTCTCCTCCATCCGGGCGATCTCCTGCCACTGCCCGTCCACGAGCGCCTCGACACGGGCGGTGTGCACCAGGGACCGCATCGTGTCGTCCGGGGTGCGGTGATGGTGGAGGTTGATGAGGTCCTCGTTGACGTCGTCGTCGAGCACGAGGTCGACCGTGGTGATCTCCTGCGGCTCCGCCCAGTCCAGCTGCAGCCAGGGCTGCGGGTCCTCGGCGGCGTCGGCCGAGACCCACATCGCCGGGCCGCCGTAGGGCCGTGCGTAGCCGCCGATCGCCTGCTCGGGGGCGAAGGCGCGGGTGGGAGAGGTCGCGCGGAAGCAGATGCCGTGCCCGTGCAGGGTCTCCTTCCAGGACCGCCACTGCTCGGGGGTCGCCTCGTCCAGCGGCAGGTCCCGGTGCCGCATCGTGACGGTGCCGGGCTCGACCCGCTCGGCCTGATGGACCTCGAGCAGCGGGTTCCTCCGCAGGACCACAACGGTGTTCTGGGCCTCGCCCGGCTCCCAGCTCAGATCCGCCCGTGCCCAGGACCGTCCGTGGCGGACCGGGACCACGGCGCTGCGCTCGCGGGCGGCCGGCAGATAGTTCTGCGGCCTGCCCACGCTGTGCAGCTCGACGAGGAGCTCGGTGTCCTCGGCGGCGTCGAGAAGGATCTCAACCTCCCCGAGCTCCGGGTCGACCGGCAGCACGAGGGCGAGATCGTGGTCCAGGGTGATCCGCCCGGTGCTCCGCGTCGAACCGAGCATCGTCTTCGAGGTGGACGCGCTCACCTCGGCGCCGAGCGCCAGGTTCGCCGGGTCGTCGTCACGGACGCCGAGCAGCGAGGCGTCGGCCCGCACCATCGCCCGGTGCAGCTCGGGCACGTGGTCGGCGGCGAGGTCGCGGGGGCTCGCCCCGAGGCGGCCGGCGACCGCGGCGGCGATCCCAGCGGCCTCGCCGAGGATGGCGCAGGTGGCCATCACCCGGGTGCTGCCGAAAGCGACGTGGCTGGCACTGATGTCGCGCCCGGCCATCCACAGGTTCGTGACGTTGCGCGAGTACAGCGCGCGCACCGGGATGTGGTAATTCCCGTCCGGGTGCCAGTGCCGCGATCCCTTCTCGCTCGCATAGACCCCGCCCACGGGGTGGAGGTCGATCGACCAGCCGCCGAAGGCGACCCGATCCTCGAACTCCGTCTGCCCGAGCACGTCGTGCTGGGTGAGGACGTGATCGCCGACGAACCGCCGGTACTCGCGCTTGCCGGGGACGGCCCCCACCCACTCGAGGCTGAGCGTGTCCGCGTCGTACTGCCCGGAGTTCTTGATGTGGTCCCACAGCCCGTAGCAGACGGCCTGCAGCTCGTCGCGGATCCGCTCGTTGTCGTGGACGACGTCGAGGTGGCCTCCCCATTCGATCCACCAGAAGTCACATCCGCTCATCGTCTGGCGGATCACCCGGTTCTGCGGGATCGCGGTCTGGGCGATGTCGATCGCGAAGGGCGGGGCGACGAACTTCTGCGGATGTCCGACGTCCTTGGTGTAGAAGAGGATCGTGGAGCCGAGCATGTCCTCCCCCGCCTGCTCGGGGGCCCAGGACTCGCCGAACTGCTCCCGCGGCTCGCTCCCCCGCATGACCTCCGCCCCGGCGAGATGCCCCACCAGCCCGTCGCCGCTGCAGTCGATGACGCTCCCCCCGGTGAAGGTGATCCGTCGTTCGGAGCCGCTCATCCATCCGGTGACGGACCGGATCACCCGGGCGTCCTCGGGCCCGTCGGCCTCGACCTCGGTGACATCGGTGTTGAGGAACAGCTCGATGCCGGGTTCGGCGCGCACCTTCTCCAGCAGCAGCAGATCCCAGTAGTAGGGGTTGCCGTCGGGGTTGCGGAACTGGTTCTCGACATACAGCTCGCCCATGATCCCGGTCTCGCGGGCGAAGAGGTGGATGCCGTGCGCCGTGGCGCCGCAGACCCACACCCGCACCTCGCTCGAGGAGTTGCCGCCGAGCACGGGCCGGTTCTGGATGAGGGCGACCCGGCTGCCCTGCCGGGCGGCTCCGATCGCAGCGCAGACTCCGGCGAGGCCTCCTCCCACCACGACGATGTCAGTGGTGACGGATTCGGTGAGCATGGGGTTCCTTCCAGCAGGTGGGGTGGTGGGGGTCGTCAGCTGTTGTCGAGGTCGGGGGCGGCGGGGGTGTGCGACTGCAGGGTCCCGTCGTCCACGAAGCGCATGGTGGGGTCGGCAGAGCGGCGCTGGGCGACGAGCAGCCAGAGCATGCTGGTCAGCAGGGTGTCGCTCGCGCGACCGGCGAAGTGCTGGGTCCACACGGAGCCGTTGCGGATGCCGGTGAAGAGCGGGATGTCGGCCGCCTGCTCGAGGGCGGAGCCGGGAACGCCGTGCACCGCGATCGTGGTCGCCCCGGCGCGCTCGGCGCTCCGGAGCAGCTCGAGCGCCGTGGCGTCCTTCCCGGAGCGGTTCAGCACCAGGACCACGTCCCGCTCGGTGAAGGTGCGGGAGACGAGATCGAGGGTGCGCGGGCCGGACTCATGGCACCAGACGGCGACGCCGATCCGCTGGAGGCGCAGGTAGAGCTCGCGCACGGCGATGGAGTCGCCCCATTCGCCGTGCAGGTGGACGCGCTCGGCCGCGGTGATCGCGTCGGCCGCGCGTTCGACCTGGGCCTGGTCGATCACGGCGGCGGCGTCGCGGAGCGCGCGGGCCGCGGTGCCGGCGAGGATGTCCAGGACATCCCCGGAGGAGTCGGCGGGCGTGATCGCCGTGCCGATGTCCCGCTCCCACCCGGACTGCGCCGCCCGCCCGTTGTCCAGGGCGATCGCCGCGCGCAGGGCCGGGAAGCCGGCGTAGCCGAGCTTGCGGGCGAAGCGGGAGATCGCGCCGGGGAAGGTCTCCGCAGCCGTCGCGAGCGCGGTGATCGAGGAGTCGCCGGCGGCGAGGGGGTCGGCGAGGATCGCCTCGGCGATCCGACGGTTTCCGGGGTTGAGCTGGGGCAGCTCCTCACGGAGTCGCCGCAGGGCCGACGGGGAGGCGGCAGGGTCAGGGGTGGTGCTCATGGGCGGTGGTCCTTGTGCAGTCGCGGGAGGCGGGAGGTCGTCGGGTCGGTTCGTCGGGCCAGACCGTCGGACCGGAACATCGATCCGGTTCGTCGGGCCAGCCGACGACGGAGCCCGGTGCGGGCGTGACCGGGGCCCTGCCCAGTGTGCTCGGTGCGGCAGGCCCGGAGCTGCTCCGTCGCCACGTCTCCTACTTCAGTGCGCTCTCGGTCATGGCGCGCACGAACCGGCGCTGGAAGATCAGGAACACCAGCAGGATCGGGATGATCGAGATGACCGACGCCGCCATCGACAGGCCGGCCGCCATCGCCCCGTTCTCGTCGGTGAAGCTGGTCAGCCCCATGGGGAGCGTGTAGTTCTCGGGGGTGGAGAGGAAGACCAGCGGGGTCTCGTAGTCGTTCCAGGACCAGACGAAGGTGAGGATCGCCAGGGCGCTGATCATCGACATCGCATTGGGCAGGTAGATCCGGACAAAGATCTGGAACTCGTTCGCGCCGTCGAGCCGTGCGGCCTCCGCGAACTCGTCCGGCTGGGAGATGAAGTACTGACGCATGAGGAAGGTGCCCAGCACCGTGAACATGCCCGGGAGGATCAGCGCCCACAGGGTGTCGTACAGGCTGAGCTTCTCGAAGTACACGAAGCGCGGCACCAGCAGCAGCTGGGCCGGGATCAGAGACGTGGCGAGGTAGGCGATGAACACCTTGCCGCGCCCGGGGAAGCGGAGCTTGGCGAAGGCGTACCCGGCCAGGGTCGCGGTGGTCAGCTCGCCGAGCACGCGCAGCGCCGCGACGAACACCGAGTTCCCGAAGGGGATGAGGATCGAGCTCTCCCCGAACAGCACCTCCGTGTAGTTCTCCCAGCGCGGCTGGTCCGGGATCCACTGCATGGGGATCCTGAAGGCCTCCAGATCCGGCTTCAGCGAGGTGGAGATCATCCAGGCGAAGGGCAGCAGGAACACCAGCGCGAGGATCCACATCGGGATGCCCCAGGCCCAGCGGCGCACGCGGTCCCGGCGCGTGCGCAGCGCCTGCCGCTGCGCCATGCCCGTGCCCCGGCCCGGCCCGCCGCCGGCCGTCGTGGTCGTCGTGCTCGCCGTCGTCGTGGTCGCCGTCGTCGTCGCGTCAGTCATGGAGCGCCCTTCCTCGCTGGGCTCGCCACATCAGGAGCATGATGGCGAAGATGCCGATGAAGGTCACCAGGCCCACGGCGGAGGCATAGCCGAACCGGTAGAACTGGAAACTGGTCTGGTACATGTAGAACGACAGCGTGGTCGTGGAGTCGCCCGGACCGCCGTTGGTGATCAGGGCGATCATCCCGAAGGTCTGCGAAATCCCCACGAACAGCGTCACCAGCAGGAACACTGTGGTGGGCAGCAGGGACGGCCACGTGATCGTCCGGAAAGACGCCCAGCGCCCGGCCCCGTCGATGCGGGCCGCCTCGTACAGCTGGGTGGGAGCGTCCTGCAGGGCCGAGAGGTAGATGAGGTTCGCGTAGCCGGCCTGGGACCAGATCGTCACCAGGATCAGCGCGGGCAGCGCCCAGTTCGACGAGGCGAACCACTGCGGCAGGTTCTCCGCTCCGAAGACCCCGAGCACCTGGTTCACCAGGCCTGCCTCCGGGTCCAGCAGCATCTGCCAGGTCATGCCGATCGCCACGATGTTCACGATGTACGGCACGAAGAAGGCGGCACGCAGCATGCCCCGGGCCGGGATGTCCCGGTTCAGGGCGAGCGCGAGCGCGAGGCCGACCACGAGGGTCAGCGGCACGGCGACCCCGGCGTACACGATCGTGGTCAGGAGGCTGCGCCAGAAGGTCGGGTCCCGGAACACGGCGAGGAAGTTGTCCAGGCCGACGAACTCGATGCCCCCGAAGCCCGAGACGAGGTTCCAGCGGGTGAAGGAGAGCAGCACCACCGAGATCAGGGGCACGAAGGTGAAGGCCAGCACCCCCAGGAGGTTCGGGGCGATGAAGAGCCAGCCGACGTATGCCTTCGGCTCCGAGGGCGCGCGGCCCGTGGGCCGCCTGAGTCGTCCGTCTGCCGCGGCGGCGGGCCCGTCGGCCGTCTCGATCCTGGTGTCGACGATCGCCATGTCAGTCCTCCTCGAACCGGTCGATGAGCGCCTGGGCGTTGCTGTCGACGTTCTCGATGGCCTTCTGCGGAGTCCGCTCGAGGAGCCAGCACACGTCGCGCTGCTGCTGGTACTTCTGCGTGATCTCCGTGTACGCGGTCAGCTCGGTGTCCAGGTGCATGCGCGGCTGGTCCTCGAACAGGGTGCGGCGGAACGAGTCGACGTCGAAGAACTCCTCCGCGCCCTCCCCGAGGATCCCGTCCAGGAGCTCGTCGTCCCCGACGTCGCCCAGCAGGGAGATGTACCCCGCCTTGACCACGTCCTGCGCGCTCTCCAGCAGCCAGAACTTGCAGAACTCCCAGGCCAGGTCCTGCTTGGGGCTCTTGGAGTTGATCTGGAGGAAGGCCCCGTACTCGCCGGTGTTCCAGTCGTTGCCGTCCAGGGTCGGCACGGGCGCACAGGCGACCTTGAAGTCGTGGGGGTAGTTCTCCTGGTCGGTGAGGAACCGCAGCGAGTAGGGCGCCGTGGTCCACAGCCCGAAGTCCTGGGCGATGAAGTTGTTCTGCTGGTACGCCTCGAGCTGTCGGGCCAGCGCCTGTGACCAGGGATAGAGCACACCATCGCGGATCAGCTCCGCAGCCAGCTCGAAGTGCTCCAGGAAGGCGGGGTGGGAGAAGTTGGAGTTCCCGTCCTTCGTGAAGCGGTAGTTGGGGCCGAGCTCGATGCGGGCGATGTCCGGCAGCACGTAGGTGCCGTACTTCCCGTCGTCGGCGAGCGCGCGGATGACCTCGAGGTACTCCTCGACGGTCCACTGCGTGGGCAGCTCGATCCCTGCGCTCTCCCGGAGGTCCTCGTTGAACAGCACCATCTGCGGGATCCGTGTCGTCGCGAGCGCGGTGATCTCGTCGCCGTCGATGAGGGCCTTGGGGTCCTCGGTATCCAGGAAGGCCTCCAGCTCGGGAGTGGCGCGCACGAGATCGCCGACGTCCGCGGCCAGACCGGAGTTGGTGCGCATGGTGAGGTTCGGGACGCCGTAGGTGAAGAAGACGTCGATGTCGACGCCGCCCTGCAGGGCGGTGTTCACCTTGAGGTTCCCGCGATCGTCGTTGACGTACCGCGTGTAGGTGACGTGGGTGCCCGGGTGCTCCTCCTGGAAGCGATCGATCACGGCCTGCGGGCCGCTCTCGGCGGGGACGCCTCCCCAGACCTGGAGGGTGTCCATGTCCTTCGAGGCGGAGGAGGAGCAGCCGGTGACGGCCGCAGCACCGGCCGCGGCGCCCATCGCGCCCGCGAACTGCCGGCGGCTCAGGGAGAGTCCGGATGCAGGGAGCATGCGACAACCTTCCGACGCGACGGTGCGTGGGTCGAGATCCTGGGACGATGCACAACTTTTGCATTTGAGTTCAACAACGTCAACCCTTGATGCACATTCTGTGCAGTTCTATCGTGGAGCGATGGCGACACCCACCGAGCCGACGCGCGAGCCCCCGGAACGCCCCTGCCGTCCGGGCCACCCGGCCGGGACCGGACCGTTCGATACCGGGTCCGACGGCACCGAGCCCGACCGCTTCGGGCCCGACGGCTTCGACGAGTTCTGGCGGACCACCCTCGCCGAGCACTCGGGCCGCGAGGCCGCTCGCTTCGAGCCGACGGAGTCCCCGTTGCGCAGCATCGACGTCTGGGACGTGACCTTCTCCGGGTTCGACGGGCATCCCGTGAAGGGGTGGATGCTGGCCCCCGCGCACGGCGGCTCGCGCGGGACCGTGGTCCAGTTCCTCGGGAACAACACCGGCCGCGGGATCCCCGAGCAGTGGACGCTGCTGCCGAGCTCCGGCTGGTCGACGTTCGTGATGGACAACCGCGGGCAGACCGGCCCCGCCTCGCCGGGCGACACCCCGGACCCCGTGGGCAGCGGTCCGCAGATCGTGGGCCGCATGACCTCGGGGATCCAGCAGCCGGAGACGTACTACTACCGCCGCCTGTTCACCGATGCCGTGTGCGCGGTCGATGCCGTGCGTGCCCGGCAGGGCTCGGGGGCCGGACCGCTCGTCGTCTCCGGCGGCAGCCAGGGAGGGGCGACCGCCCTGGCCGCCGCGGCGCTGCGCGAGGACATCTCCGGCGCCCTGGTGGAGGTGCCGCTGCTGTGCGACATCCCGCGCTCGGTGGAGACCGCCTCCGACGGACCGTTCACCCAGATCCGCGACTACCTGCGCACCAGGCGCGGGGACGAGGAGACCGTGCTGCGGACGCTGTCGTTCTTCGACGGCGTGCACTTCGCCTCCCGGGCGCAGGCCCCCGCCCTGTTCGCGGTCGGCATGCTGGACCCGGTGTGCCCACCGGCAGGAGTGCTGGCCGCCTACCAGGCCTACGCCGGTGCCGGGAAGTCCCTGCGCACCTACCCGTTCGACGGGCATGAGCACGGGCAGTGGCAGCACAGGCGCCGCCAGCTGGAGTTCCTCGAGGGGCTCAGCGAGGGGCGTTGAGCGGCTCGGAGTCGCGGGGCAGGGAACTGCGGGGCCCGGAACTGCGGGGCACGGCGGAACGCCCCTGGTGCTCCGCCGCGAGCTGGGCCGCCCGCTCGATCACCAGCGTGCGTCGGGTGTGGCTGGTGGCGACGTCCTGGATCACCCAGGCCATCGCGACCGCGCAGTCATCCAGGAGGAGGTAACCCTCCTCGCTCGCGGCGTGCGCGGCGAACTCGCGGGTGTGCAGGGCGCCGCCCGCCCCGGTGATGCCCACGAAGGGGTGCAGGCCCGGCACCCGCTGGGACACGTTGCCCATGTCGGTGGAGGCGGCCATGACGCCGAGCGATCCGGCGAGCGGGCGACCCAGGGCGGCCATCGCCTCGTTCCAGGAGATGCCGAGCACCTCGTCCTGCTGGAGCGGTTCGTAGAGGGGTTCGGAGGCCTCGATCTCCAGCGTGCATCCGGTGGCCACGGCCCCGGCCTCGAAGCAGGCGACGAGCTGGGTGCGCAGCTGCTCGAACTCGGGCATCGTCAGCGCCCGGCACTCGAAGTCGACCACGGCGGTCTCCGGCACGATGTTGGTGACCCCGCCCTGCTGGGGCACCAGGGCCAGGCGCTGGCCGTCCTTGACCCGCTGGCGCAGCAGACCGGCGGCGACCTGGGCGACCACGGCGGCGTCGTTCGCGTTGATCCCGTCGGTCGGGTTCGCGGCGGCGTGCGCCCCGCGGCCCGTGTAGGTGGCGCGCCAGCGGCCGACGGCCTGGCTCGTCGAGCCCAGCACGTCATAGGTGTCCGTGTGCGGGGTGGGGTGGGACATGAGTGCGAGGTGCACTCCGTCGAACACGCCGCGATCGATCAGCAGCTGCTTCCCGCCGCCATGCTCCTCGGCCGGTGTGCCGATGACCAGCAGCGTCACGTCCAGCTGGTCGACGACGTCGGCCAGGGCGAGGGCGGCACCGAGGGAGGCGCCGGCGATGAGGTTGTGCCCGCAGCCGTGGCCGATCTCCGGCAGGGCGTCGTATTCCACGCACAGCGCTGCGACGAGGGAGCCGGCGCCGAGGGTGGCGCGGAAGGCGGTGGGCAGCTCGGCCACGCCGCGCTCGACCGTGAACCCGGCGCCCTCCAGCAGGTCCGCGCAGCGGTCATGGGCATGCTGCTCGGTGAAGGCGGTCTCGGGGTCGGCGTGGATCGCCCGCGCGACGGTGAGCACGTCCTCCCGACGGGCCGCGAAGGCAGCGGCGATCGCGGTCTTGCGCGGGTCGGGGTGCGTGAGGGCGGCGTCGAGGGTCACGGGTCGATCCTGCCATGGTCTGCGGCGTCGGCCCCCGGGGTGCTCACCCCGGAGCGATCACCCGGAGGCGATCGCGGCCCACCGCCGTTCACTCCCCCGCGCGCAGCAGGGGACGCCGGTTCACTCCCCCGCGCGCAGCAGGGGCGGCACCAGAGAGGTGCCGGGGCCTGCGGAGTACAGACGTGCGGGGCGGCCGCCGGTGGGGGCGGCGTGCTTGTCGAGCTCGAGCAGGAAGCCCTCGGTGCGGGTGGCCTTGCGATGGAAGTTGCCGGCGTCCAGGGTGGTGCCCCACACGCTCTCGTAGACCCCGCGCAGCTGGGAGATGGTGAAATCCTCGGGCAGGAAGGTCACGGCGAGCGTCGTGTACTCGAGCTTGGCGCGAGCGCGCTCGATGGAGCACGCGAGCACCTCGGCGTGGTCGAAGGCGAGGTCGATGTCGGCCAGCTCCTCGATGGCCCACCAGCGGGCGTCGGCCACGTCGTCGCCGCGCTGAGGATCCGGGAGATCCGCGCCGAGGGCCATGAAGGCCACGGAGATGACGCGGGCGCGGGGGTCGCGATGCGGGGTGCCGAAGGTGCGGACCTGCTCGAGGTGCACGGCGCTGCTGCCCAGCGAGGCCTCGTCGGCGAGCACGCGGTAGGCGGCGTCGTCGAGGTCCTCCTCGAGCTCGATGAATCCACCCGGGAGCGCCCAGGCGCCCCGGTGGGGGTCGTCCTCGCGCTGGACCAGCAGAACGTTGAGGGCGTCCGCCCGCAGGGTCAGGACGATGAGGTCGACGGCGACGCGGATGTCTTCAACGGGGGAGGCCATACGGTCACCTTAGGGGTGGTTATGGTCAGCTTGACTGCTACTGCAGTGCGTGTCACAGAACGAAGTCAGCCGTCTTCGCCCGTCGCGGACCGGCGGGAACCGGCCTGCCCGGTGGTCACGCTGCGACCCTCGGGCAGGCGGGCGGACCCTTTCACTCCGAGATCCAGCGGCCCCACTTCTCGGCGCGGTGCTCCGCCTCGACGATGCGCACGGTGCCGGACTGGGCCCGCATCACGATCGACTCCGTGATCAGGTGATCGCGCTGGTAACGCACGCCCTTCAGCAGGTCGCCATCGGTGATGCCGGTCGCTGCGAAGTAGCAGTTGTCGGTGGTGACCAGGTCCGATGTGGTGAGCACCCGGTCCAGGTCATGCCCGGCGTCGATCGCCTTCTGCCGTTCGGCGTCGTCGATCGGGGCGAGCCGGCCCTGGATCATCCCTCCGGTGGCCTTCACGGCGCACGCGGCGATGATCCCCTCGGGGGTCCCGCCGGTGCCCAGCAGCATGTCCACCCCGGCGCCGCGCGCGGCCGCGATCGCTCCGGCGACGTCGCCGTCCATGATGAACTTGACGCGTGCGCCGGCGTCACGGATCTCCTGCACCAGGGGCTCGTGGCGCGGCCGCTCGAGCACGCACACGGTGACCTGGCTGACCGGCTTGTCCAGGGCCTTCGCGACCAGGGTGATGTTCTGCGCGACCGGCAGGCGCAGGTCGACGTAGTCGGCGGCCTCGGGGCCCACCACCATCTTCTCCATGTAGAACACGGCCGACGGGTCGTACATGCTCCCCTTCTCGGCGACGGCGAACACGGCGAGCGCGTTGTTGTAGCCGAGCGCGGTGAGGCGGGTGCCGTCGATCGGGTCGACCGCGACGTCCACGTCGGGGCCGGTGCCGTCCCCGACGCTCTCGCCGTTGAACAGCATGGGCGCTTCGTCCTTCTCGCCCTCGCCGATCACGACGGTGCCGTTCATCCGCACGGTGTCCATGAAGGTGCGCATGGCATCGACGGCCGCGCCGTCGGCCCGGTTCTTGTCCCCCGCCCCCACCCAGCGGGCGCCGGCGATGGCGGCCGCCTCGGTCACACGGACCAGTTCGAGGGCGAGGTTGCGGTCTGGGGCGGTCGAGGTGCTGGCAGGGCTGGTCATGAAGGCCTCCGTCGTCGTCGTCGGGGTCGGTCCATCCCGCGCATCCGGGCACCCGATCGTGACGGGCCGGGCGATGCGGTGCGGGTCCTTCGGACTCTACCCGGCGGACGGTCAGCGCTGGGAGGACTGCGGGTGAATCCGCTGTGCAGAACGCCTGTGCACGACCTCTGTGCGGGATGTCCGTGCAGGGCCTCTGTGCAGGGTCTCTGGTCAGGTGCTGGAACAGGCAGGAGCCCTGCTGGCCCGGGGTGAGGTCCCGGGGAGCTGGCCCGGGGTGCTGGCTCGGGATGCGGTCTCGGGATGCGGTCTCGGGGCGTGCTGTTCGTGCGCCTGCTGCCGCCTCTGCGTATCCACCGGCACCTCTGGCGTACAAGCAGCCCGTCTCCACGCATCCACTGGCACCTGGCGTACAAGCAGCCCGTCTCCACGCATCCACTGGCACCTGGCGTACAAGCAGCCCGTCTCCACGCATCCACTGGCGCCTGGCGTACAAGCAGCCCGTAGAGGGCGGAGCCTGCACACATGGCGCCAGTCGCGCCCTCGCTGCCCTTTCCTACGCATCCACTGGCCCATGCAACCAATGGCGCCTGGTGTGCAGGCAACCCGTATAGGGCGGTCCCTGCACACCAGGCGCCAGCGGGTGCGCTCTCGAGAGAGGTCAGGCGGTGACGGTGTTCTTCTCGAGGGCTGCGGTGCGGTCCTTGATGCCGGCGCGCACGGCGATGAACAGGGCCACGAGGCCGACGGTCAGGAGCATGTGGCCGAGGCCCGCGATGCCGGGGATGGCGGCGCTGGTGGTGGCGGGATCCTGACCGTCGAGGGTGAGGAAGCCGCGCACGGCCTGCATCGCCACGGTCACCACGAGGCCCACGTTGTAGGTCCAGTAGAAGACCGAGAAGGAGCGGCGGCCGCTGAGGGAGAACACCGCATCCAGGGCGAGGACCACGAGGAACATGACCATGCCCAGGACGAGCAGGTGGGTGTGGAGGGTGTTGAGCTGGGTGTGGGTGCCGAGGTTGTCGGTGGCCTTGGTGAACTCGCGGTAGAAGAGTCCGGAGGCGAGGCCGAGGATGATGTACGCGAAGGCGGTGTTGAGGAGCTTGTTCATGTCTTCGACTTTAGATTTCCGGGCTGACCTGGGGATCAACCGAAGGATTGATCGCCGTGGTGGCCCGGGCCACGCAGCGAGGGCCGTGCTGTCAGACGGCGACCCGCTGGCGGGTGGCCCGGAGGTGCCAGGCCCAGAACCCGCCGCCGAGCAGGGCGAAGGCGAGGGACGTGAGACCGAGCGCCACGAGGCCCGTGGTGACCAGCGGCGCGATCAACCCGGCGAGCAGGGCGTTGAGGACCAGGCCGAAGAAGGTGCCCAGTGAGGCCGCGGCGCCGCGCTCGTGCGGGAACAGGTCCAGCACCTCGAGCTGGATCGGCGCGAACAGCAGGGCGACCGTGAACGCGATGAGCATCGGTCCGATGACGGCGAGCAGCAGGCCCCAGCTCAGGCCGCCGGTGAACTCCGGCGCGAAGGAGACCAGCACCAGGTTCACGATGGTGGTGACGACGGTGCCGACGAACCCGAAGGTGATCAGTCTGCTGCGGTCCATGAGGTCGGCGACCCGGCCCACCACCCAGGCCCCGGAGAGCATGCCGATGATCAGCGGGATGAACAGCACCCAGAAGTCCCGCTCGCCGAGCCCCAGCAGCCGCACCACCACGATCGACGCCCCGGCGATGAACAGGAACTGGGCGGCGAACCCGAAGGCGGAGGCCGCGGCGACACGCAGCATCACCGGTGAACGGGCCACATGGGCGAGGGAGCCCAGCAGCGAGCGGACGCGCAGCGGGGTGCGGGCCTCGGGCGGGAGCGTCTCGGGCAGCCGCACGGTGAGGACCAGGACGAGCAGCGCGTAGACGCCGACCCCGGCGAACACCCACCGCCAGTCCCCCAGCAGCAGGAGCCAGCCCCCGAAGATCGGGGCGACCGCGGGTGCGACCGAGAAGATCATCATGACCTGGGCCATCAGCCGCTGCGCCTCGGATCCCGAGAACATGTCGCGGATGACCACGCGGGAGACGATCGTGGCGGCGCCCGCGCTCATCCCCTGCAGCACGCGCAGCAGGATCAGGGTGCCCATGCTGGGGGCGAGCACGCAGCCGAACATGCCGATCAGGTAGATGACAAGGCCACCGATCATGACCTTCTTCCGGCCCAGAGCGTCGGAGAGCGGGCCGTGGAAGATCGACATGACCGCGAACGCCGCGAGATAGGCCGAGACCAGCTGCTGCAGGGCGACCTCGTCCCCGCCGAACTCCGCGCCGATCCTGGTGAAAGCAGGGAACACCGTGTCGATGGTGAACGGGCCGAGCATCGCGAGCGAGGCGAGCGTCAAGGTGATCCGCGCGCCCGCCTTCGCCCGCCGCGGCGAGGTGGGCGGAACGTGGGAGGTGGGGAAGGGCGTGGTCACCGTGTCGATCCTAGGGAGGAACCGCCTCGCGGCGCACCTGCATCCCGCGGGTCGGGAACGCTCACGAAATGCCATGTACGGCGGCGGCCAGCGGGCATAGGCTCTCTCCCGGCGCCGCTGCCCCTGGCGACGCCGCCGGTCCCCTGCCCCGTGAGGTCACTTCATGAAGCACATCGCCATGCCGCACACCGATATCTCCGCACCCAACGTGGTGCTGGGGCTGATGCGCATCTCCGAGAAGTCCGACGACGAGATCCGCACCCTGGTGCGCACCGCTCGCGACGCCGGCATCGATTTCCTCGATCACGCCGACGTCTACGGCGGCGAGCTGCACCAGTGCGAGGCTCGTTTCGCCGAGGCGATGCAGCTCAGCTCGTCGGAGCGGGACCAGGTCACGCTCCAGACCAAGGCTGGCATCGTGCCCTCCGGCCCGTACTTCGACTACTCCTACGAGCATCTGATCGAGTCCGTCGAGGGGTCGCTGAAGGCGCTGCAGACCGACTACATCGACATCCTCCTGCTGCACCGTCCCGACGCACTGGTCGAGCCCGAGGAGGTCGCCCGTGCCTTCGACGAGCTGCATGCGAGCGGCAAGGTGCGCAGCTTCGGCGTCTCCAACCACACCCCTCGCCAGATCGATCTGCTCGCCAAGCACCTGAACCAGCCGATCGTCGCCAATCAGCTGCAGCTGTCGATCACGCACTCCACGTTCATCGCGCAGGGCGTCTCGGCGAACATGCAGGGCACCGACCAGGCGATCGTCCGCGACGGCGGCGGGATCCTGGACTACTGCCGCCTGCACGACATCACCGTGCAGGCCTGGTCGCCGTTCCAGGCCGGGTTCTTCGACGGCGTGTTCCTGGGCAACCCGGAGCACGCGGAGCTCAACACGGTCATCGACCGCCTCGCCGCGAAGTACGACGTCGCCCCCGAGGCGATCGCGACCGCGTGGATCACGCGTCACCCGGCGCAGATGCAGGTGGTGCTCGGCACCACCACCCCGCAGCGCGTCACGGACTCCGCCGCCGGGTCCGAGATCCCGCTGACCCGGCCGGAGTGGTACGAGCTGTTCCGCGCCGCCGGCTGGATCGTCCCCTGATCCGCGCCACGGCCTGACCCGCCGTGACCAGCAGATGGGGCCGGCAGAGCAGACAGCACCGAGGCGACGGAACCCTGCGCTGTGCAGGGTTCCGTCGCCACAGCTCTGTCTCGTCGGCTCCGTCGCCTCAGAGCCTCTCGCCCCGGGGTTCCGTGCTCAGCACGGGCCCCCGATCACGGCGAGGCCGCGCAGGGCGTGGACCACGGCGAGCGCGGTCAGAACGCCGGCCAGCGCGATCACGATCCACTGCTTGACGGGGTACTGGTACGGATGCTTCCGGCGCTGGACGATGCCGGCGACGGCGCACACGAGGCACACCGCAGCGGCGATCATCGCGCCGTAGTCCTGGTAGGAGCAGGTGGTCTGGACCCCGTTGACGGTGGTGGTCGCGGTGCTGGAGATGGAGACGACGAAGCCGAGCACCCCGATGGCCAGCCCGGTGTACAGCGCAGCCGGGATGTCCCGGAGGCTGGTGGTCGGCTCGGGGAGCAGGGGCTGTGCGTCCTTCGCAGTCATCGGAGTTCCTCGTTCTCGTCAGGGACGGGCACCGCATCGGCCCGTCGTCACCGCTGATCCTCTCCCGTCGGCCCGGGATCTGCGATGGGGAGGATGGCTCGGGGAGAACTCCCCATCGACCAGCACTCCCCCTCCGCAGGCACCGCGCGGCAACCCCTACCGCGTACGGCCCGGACAGACCAGGATGGGAGCACGATTCCCATCCGGATTCCCACCCACGTGCCGCATCGGAGCGGCGAGGAGGCCCAGCTCATGGCTCAGCGCGACAGGAGTATCGGACTGGTCGGGTACGGCGACGTGTCCGTCGTCCATGTCGGGGCGATCGGGGCGATCGACGGCCTGGAGCTCGTCGGCATCGCCGACACCGATCCCGCCGCCCGCGAGCGCGCCGCGGCCGCGACCGGCCTGCCGACCTTCGCCGGCGTCGAGGAGCTGATCGACGCCCTGGGACCGGACGCCGTGCATGTGACGACCCCGCACGACCAGCACGTCGGCCCGTCGCTGGCCGCTCTCGGGCGCGGCGTCCACGTGCTCCAGGAGAAGCCGCTCGCCCACACCCTGGCCGAGGGCACGCGCCTGGTGGAGGCGCTCGGGTCCGCCACCGCAGGACGCACCCCCACCGTCCCTCGGGCCGACGGCGGCCAGGGGGCCGCGAAGATCGGCATCTGCTTCCAGAACCGCTACAACCGCGCCAGCCGGGAGCTCGCACGCCTGCTGGGCAGCGGCGAGCTGGGCGAGGTGCGCGGGGCGTGGGCCTCGGTGGTGTGGAGCCGCACCGCGGAGTACTACGCCGCCAAGCCGTGGCGCGGGCGCTGGGAGACCGCCGGCGGCGGCCTGCTCATCAACCAGGCGATCCACACCCTGGACCTCGTGCAGTGGCTGCTCGGCCCGGTCGAGCGCACCGAGGGCCTCGTCTCGCAGAAGAAGTTCGCGGGGGTCACCGAGGTCGAGGACACCGCGGATCTCGTGCTGCACCATGCCTCCGGCATCACCACCACGTTCTACGCGACCCTCACGGCGCCCGTCGCCCGACCCGTGGAGTTCGAGGTCGAGACCGAGAACGCCTACCTCGAGGTGCGCTCGGGGCGCGGCGGCGGCCTGACCGTCCGCTGGGCCGACGGCCGCGTGGACACCTTCTCCGACAAGGTCGCCACCGCCGGTGGGCGCTCCTACTGGGGCGTCTCCCACGAGGAGCTGATCCGCGACTTCTACGCCTCGCTCGACGCCCCCGAGCCGTTCTGGATCGGCCCCGCCGAGGCCATGGGGTCGCTGCAGATCCTCAAGGACGCCTACGCCCACAGCGGCGTCGGGAACTGAGCCCGCGCCCTCCCCGCACCGTCGCCGCCGTCGCAGCGCACGCACGCAGACGTGCAGCGCCCGTCGGCCCTCTCCGGGGCCGACGGGCGCTGCACGTGCGATGGGGCCGTCGGTCAGATGACCGGGCGCCCCTCGGCGCGGGCTTCCTTGACATCCTTGGCGAAGCCGCGCGCGATCGCGAACAGGACGCCGAACACCAGCACGGGCCACATGAGCACATAAACGGTCAGCAGAGCAGTCATAGGGCTCTCCTCTCTCAGGGTGCGGCGGGGCGTGGGGCTCCGCCGCGCGGATGGTCGGTCAGCGTCCGGCCGGGGCAGGGATCTCGTCGGCCGGAGGATTGCCCTCCGCCCCGGAGGGCTGGTCGGCGTCGTCCTCGTCGTCGAAGTCGCCGGTGATCTTGCCGATCACCGCGAAATCGAAGTTCTGCGAGGACCTGACGCTCATCAGGTAGCAGACCAGGAACGAGACCGAGTAGGCGACGAGCGAGCCGGTCAGCGTCTCGTAGTCACGCAGGTAGCCGAAGCCGAACGGCAGGACCGCGACGGTCGCCACGATGCCGATGATCAGAGCGGGGCGCAGTCCGAAGAAGCCGAACGCCATGATCCCCAGCACCACGCCGACGCCGAGGATCGCGAGCGCCTCGACGGCGTACCCCCACGCCCCGGTGAGCGGGATGAGCGTGAAGCGCACCGGCAGGAACACCACGAGCGCGACGATGACCGAGACGGTGAACGCCTTGTTGGTGACCTTCTTCCAGTAGAAGGAGGCGATGACCGGGAACACCAGGCAGCCCCACAGGGCGCCGACGAAGACCAGCAGGTCCAGGATGTTGAACCTCGCGGTGGCGAAGAACAGGGCCGCAGCGGTCGCCACGATCATCGTGATCCGGCCGATCAGCAGCATGAACTTCGGGTCCACCTTCTTGCGCCCGACGGACTGGCCGTAGATGTCGGTCATGACGATCGAGCTCAGGGCCGACAGGTCCGAGTCCGCGGTGGAGGACAGTGAGCCGATGATCATGATGAACGCGAGAGCCACGAGGCCCACCGGCAGGTAGGTGCCGACCATCTGCGGCAGCAGGTTGTTGACGTCCCCGCCCATGGGCTCGACGCCCAGGTAGAGCGCCAGCACGCCGAGCATGCCGATACCGATCACGGTCGCGCCGTAGCCGATGGTCGCGGTGATGAAGGTGGGCTTGATGAGGTCCTCGCGCACGGCGAACAGACGCTGCGCGATGGTCTGGTTGCCGATCGCATAGGCGAGCACCGCGGCGATGTACGGGGCGCCCTGGTTCATGAACGCCTCGGAGGAGAAGAAGCTCTCCTGCTGCGGGGTGACGTGGCCGGCGGCGACGCCGTCGGCGAACATCTGCGGGCCGCCGACGACGAAGAACACCGCCGGGATGATGATGACGGCCGCGCCGAGCATCGCCATGACCTGCGCGAAGTCCGTCAGCACCGAGGCGCGGAAGCCCGACCACAGGGTGTAGAGCAGCACGCCGGCGGCGATGATCACGATGCCGGTGCCGAAGCTGAGCGGGGACAGCATCGCGATGATCGCGCCACCCGCGATGAAGTTCGAGGTCAGCGAGATGACCGAGCCGAGCACGTTGGAGCCGGCCAGCATCAGCTGCGAGGAGCGGCCGTGCCGGGCGTACATGACCTCGGCCAGCGTGTGCGCCTTGGGCGCGACCTTCCGGATCCGCTTGCCGAAGGGGTAGATGAACAGGATCATCAGGGCGCCCCATAGCCCGTAGTGGATGGGGCCGGAGACGCCGTACGTGTAGCCGGCCGTCACCGAGGCGTACATCGAGGACGCCCAGATCCAGGTCGCAGTCATCGACGCCGCGGAGACCCCGAAGCCGATGCGGTTGCCTGCGGTCATGTAGTCGTCGGCGTTCTCCTTCTTGCGGGAGATCGCGACCGACATCCACATCGTGCCGCCGTAGAAGAGCAGCAGGAGGAGGATCACGCCGATGATGCCGAGCTGGGAGATCTCCCCCGGTGACTCAGGTGGCACAGGACTTCCTTTCGTCGCAGACAGACCGGTCTCTCGTTCGTCCGGTCCTCCACGACGCGCGCTGTGGCGCTGAGTCCAGGGTGGTTCCCCACGTCGGGCCGACCGGCAAGCAGCCCCGTGGTGGTGGCCGTCCGACATCGACCCGGGCGATGCCACGCATCTGCTCCGAGGATGTGAACCACAACGGCCGCGGCGGGACCCGAGTCCTCTCGGGACTCGGTCCTGCACGTCACAACCACACATAGGACCTTGGGAAGAGTCGCACACTTATGCACACCCCGCCACCTGGGAAGTCACTGGGATGTCACGTTGCGCAGGTCAGAGCACCAAAAGGATTGTCCGACAAAACTGCGTCCCGCATCACATGACCGCAGTTCCGCATGAACATGCATTCGAGCGGTGACTGCGTGACCGCTGGGGGGTCACCTCGGCGCGGGTCAGCCCTTGATCGCCCCGGTCAGCACACCCTTGGTGAAGAAGCGCTGGGCGAACGGGTAGACGAGGAGGATCGGGATGGTGGCGACCACGACGATCGCCATCTGGACGGTCTGCGCGGGCGGAGCGGGGCGGTCCGGAGCCTGCAGATCGGACAGTGCGCTGCCCTGCACCACGTACTGGTTCAGCACCAGCTGGATCGGCCATTTCGTGGTGTCGTTGATGTACAGCAGGGCGTTGAAGAACGAGTTCCAGTACCCGACGGCATAGAACAGCGCGATCACGGCGAGGACGGCCTTGGACAGCGGGAGCACGATCGAGAAGAAGATGCGGAACTCGCTGGCCCCGTCGATCCGCGAGGACTCGAGCAGCTCCTGCGGGAGCTCCATGAAGAAGTTCCGCATGACGATCATGTTGAACGCGCTGATCAGGCCCGGGAGGATGAGCGCCCAGTAGCTGTCGAGCAGCCCCAGCTGTTTGATCAGCAGGTAGTTGGGAATGATCCCGGCGCCGAAGAACATCGTGCACAGCACGAGAACCATCGCGCCCTTGGCGAAGGGCACGTCCCGGGTCCGGGTGAGCCCGTAGGCGAGCATCGCGGTGAAGAACAACGACAGCGTGGTGCCGACGAGCGTGACTCCTGCAGTCACCAGCAGCGAACGAGTCACCACCCCGCCGGCGAAGATCGACTCGTACGCGACCGTCGAGAACGAGGTGGGGATCAGCTGCCCGGAGGTCACGGAGCCCGCATCCGCGAAGGAGAACATGATGACGTACAGGAACGGGTAGAGCATCACCACCCCGATCATCGCGATGACCACGACCTTCAGGGCGCGCGTGGTGGGCGAGGGTGTGCCCATCCATGGCGGGCGGCCCGTGGTGCGGCGCCGGCCCCCGTCACGGGGCCGATGATCGCGTGCGGGCTCGTCGATCTGGTCGATCTGGTCGATCTGGTCGAGGACAGCCATCAGAAGATCCCTCCGGTTCCGAGGCGCTTCGCGATGCGGTTCGCGAAGAGGACGAGGACAGTGGCGATGACGCCCTTGAGCAGGCCTGCTGCAGCAGATAAGCCCCAGTCCCCGCCCGCGATGCCGCGGAAGTAGACGAAGGTGTCCAGGACCTGCGCCGCGTTGGCGCCGACGGCGGGCTGCTGCAGCAGGAGCTGTTCGAACCCGACGGTCAGCACATTGCCGACGGTGAGGATGAGCAACAGGGAGATGACGGGGACGAGGCCCGGCAGGGTGATGTGCCACATGCGGCGCCAGGACCCCGCCCCGTCGGTCGCCGCGGACTCGTAGAGCTCCGTGGGGATCGCGGAGATGGCGGCGAAGAAGATGATCGTGCCCCAGCCGATGTCCTTCCAGATGACCTGGCTGACCACGAGAATCTTGAAGGTCTCGGGATTGGTCATGATGTTCACGCCGTGGATCCCGATCTGCTCGAAGAGCTGGGCGATCGGGCCCGCCCCGCCGAGGATCTTCTGCCAGATCGCGATGACGATCACCCACGAGATGAAGTGGGGAAGGTACACGACGGTCTGGATGACGCGCTTGATGCCTTCGCCCAGAAGGGAGTTCAGGAACAGCGCCAGGATGATCGGCGCCGGGAAGGCGAAGGCGATCTGCAGGAACGAGATGATCACCGTGTTCGCGAGAGCACGCATGACTTCGTCGTCGGTGAAGAGGTGGGCGAAGTTCTGCAGTCCGACCCATTGCGAGCCGAAGATGCCTCGGAAGGCCGAGAAGTCCTGGAACGCGACCACGTTGCCGGCCAGGGGGACGTAGGCGAACAGCAGGAAGAACAGCACGCCGGGCACGATGAACACATACATCTGCCATTCGCGTTTCATCCGTTGCCAGCGGGACTTCCTCCTGACGGCGGTCCCTGTCTGGCTCGGCCGGTCACGGCGGGGGCTCTGCGGGGTCTCGACGGGGATGTCGACGACCGCCTGGGCGATCACCGCGTCCTCGGAGACCCGTGCTCCGATGCTAATCGGATCTGTCCTTCCTGATGGTCCTGAGGGATGTCGCGATGGGTGCCGGAGCGACGGATGTCGGGCAGGTCGGCCGCCGGGGCGGAGATCCCCGGCAGTGCAGCCAGAGCTGCCCGCCGCACGGCGCACCGAGCGGCGGGCAGCAGCTCGAGGAGCTGGTCGAAGATCTCGTCGGCGTCCTGAGGTGCCGGCCCCGTCCCGGCCGCACAGCGCACGACCTCGTCCCAGCGATCGGGACGGGTGATGATCAGCGGTGACGTGGGGCGATCGACTTTCTTCCAGGTCCAGAAGGTCCAGGGGATGCCGTGCTGCTCGAACAGGCCGAAAGCCTCGGTGTACCACTGGTCATCGTTCTCACCGCTCTCCCCCATCCACAGCGGCAGGTCCAGGCGTTCACGCAGGTCGAGCATCGAACGGATGCTGTCGGTGCTCGGCTCCGACCAGTACTTGTGGAAATGGAGGCAGGAGTTCGGGTCCCACAGCTGATCGATGCCGTCGAAACGGGTCGCCCAGTTCCAGCCCTCGATCGACAGCAGGTGGTTCGGGTCGACCGCGCGGATCTCGGCCACGACGTCGCGGTAGAACTCCGCGAGCTTCGGCACGAGGGCCTCGTGCTTCTCGGGCAGGGGCTCGTTGAGCACGTCGTACGCCGCGACGACGGGCTCGTCGGCGTACCGGCTGGCCAGCAGACCCCACAGCCTCAGCCCCTCCTCGTAGGCGGCCGGATCGGTGAACAGCTCCGGCCGACGGTGCGGGGAGTCGTCGATGTTCTCGCCGGTCTGCCCGCCCGGTGCGCCATGCAGGTCCAGCACGCAGCTGATCCCCTCGTCCCGGCACCAGTCGACGGTGCGGTCCACGAGGGCGATGCCCTCGTCGATCAGGTCGGTGCCGTCGAACATGATCCGGGCGTTGATCGGCAGTCGCACGTGGTCGAAGCCGGCCGCGGCGATCAGCGCGATGTCCTCGGCCGTGATGAATCGACGACGGTATTCGCTCCAGAACCGCGCGGCCCGCTCAGGGCCGATGAGCTCCAGGACGAACTGCTCCATCCGACGCGGGGAATCGACCGGCGCCGGGAGGTCCCACATGTAGCCCTCGGGCAGCAGCCAGCCTCCCAGGCCCATACCGCGACGGAACTCCGGTGCGCCGTCCGGGGCGACGATCGACTGCCCCTCCCGGCGGTAGTACGCGGTCGCGCTCATCGCTGAGCCTCCGCCCGGGAGACCCTGATCGAGGCGCTAGTGTGCGCTCCATGTCCAGCACCTCCACGGATCCGACCGCCGTCCCCCTGGGACCGCGAGCCCGCCGCTCCGCGCTGCGGCGCACGGAGATCCTCGAATCGGCTGCGCGCACCATCGGGAAGCACGGTTATGCCGGAGCGACCCTGGCGGCGATCGCGGAGGACGTGGGGATCTCCGCGCCGAGCCTGCTGCACCACTTCCGCAACAAGGAATCCCTGCTCACGGAGCTCCTCGGCCACCGCGACGAGATCTCGCGCCACGACGGGACGACGTCGTTCGACGAGGGCGGCCAGGCGCTGCTGGACCACCTCGGGGAGACGGCGGAGTCCAACTCCCGCGACAGCGGTCTGACACAGCTCTACGCGGTGCTGCTCGGCGAATCGATCACCGAAGGGCATCCGGCGCAGAACTACTTCCGCGACCGTTTCCGCGGACTGCGAGCCCCCGTGCGCGACGCCCTGCTGACCGCTGTGGCCGACCCGTCGGTCTCCGAGGACGACGTGCTCGAGACCGCCGCAGCGATCGTCGCCGTGATGGACGGTGTGCAGTACCAGTTCCTGCTGGAGCCGGGCTCTGTGGACATGGCTGCGGTGACGCGGCGTACCGTGCGCGCCCTTCTCGCGGATCTTCGATCGCGCTCCGGTCGGCGAGGTGACTGACATCGATCAGGATGCCTTGTCGAGCGCTTCGGTGAACTCGTCGCACAGGGTCTGTCCGCCGCCGCTCAGCCAGGCGTCGCGGTACGCCTGGAGCTCGCTCAGCGGGCGACGGCCGGTGATGAACCCGTTGCGGTAGTCCTCGTTGAGCGTGTCGAGTTTCGCGTTGAGGGTCGCTGCGCTCGGCGCGACGATGCCGGCCACCGGGTTGGGGACCGTCGAGGAGACCAGCTGCTCCATGGTGGTCTTGAAGTTGTCGACATAGTCGCTGAGCGTCGCCTTGATCGAGTAGATCGGTGAGTTGAAGGCACCGAGCCACTGCAGCGCGGCGCGGTCGGCATCGGCCTGCTCGTCCCCGAGCCCGACGACCTCGTGGTCCGGGCCGAACTCGTAGTTGACGCCTTCGGTGCCGGAGCCGATGAACAGTGCCTCCTCGGAGCCGAAGGGGGCGCGCCAGTAGTTGATGACGCCCAGCAGCTCCTGCAGTCGCTTCTCGTCCTCCGCGGCTTCTGCGGAGATCGCGACGATGCCCCAGTAGCCGTCGTCGCGCTGGATGACGATGTCGCCCCCGTCGAACGCCGGCGGGACGAAGAACTCGGGCTCGGCCTCCGGGGTCGAGTCCACGACCTGCCCGATGATCGGATTCCCGAAGAAGCCGTTGAACGAGTCGATGGTCAGGGCCAGCTGGCCGGTGGTGAAGAGGTCGCCGAGCTCACCCCCGATGCCGTCGGGGTGGACGACGCCGGCGTCCCAGAGCTTCTTCTCGAACTCCATGACCTGCTCGAAGGCGTCGGTCATGAGCACATTGGTGACCTTGCCGGAGTCGTCGAGCTGCCAGGTGGTGCCCGCACGGAACATCCACTCGAACATGGCCTGCTCGTTCCCGGCGATGGTGGCCATTCCCCAGAACTTCTTGCCGTGCGCCTGCCCGAGACCGGCGATGTCGGTCATGACCTGCAGCCATTCCTCGGCAGTCGAACCCATCGACTCATGGCCGGCGAGGCGCATCAGGTCTGCACGGACAAGGGGGAAGTTCGTGAGGAACGGATTCTCGTTGGGGACGCCGTAGATGTGGCCGTTCTTGGAGGAGACCTTCCAGGCGTTCGTGGAGACGTTGGCGAGGTTCGGCCACGCCAGGACGTTGTCCCCGGAGAGCACCTCGGAGAGATCCGCGAAGGCGCCGTCGGAGAGGGCTCGCTGGCCGATCGCGTCGGTGTCCTGCACGAACGAGAGATCCGGGACGGACCCGGAGGCGATCGTGGTGGAGAACTTGTCGTTGTAGCCGTCGGCCGCGGTGAGGGTCGGCGTGAACGTGACGTTCAGACGCTCCTCGAGCTTCTGCCAGTAGTCGTTCTTGTCCCGCGGCCGCGGAGGTGCGCCCCAGAGGACCTGGAAGGTGGTGAGGTCCTCGCCGCCGCCCGGGGGTTCTTCGACGGAGGTGAAGTACTCCGCGATCGGCGCAGTGAAGATCATCGGCATGCCCTCCACCTCAGAGGCGATGCCGCCGTCGGGAACGGGCGGCTCGACGTAGGTGGGCAGCGCGACGTCCTGTTCCTCGAAACCACCGGAGCCCGCACCGCCCGAGGACCCGCAGGCGGCCAGGCCGGTGAGGGCGACGGCTGTGGCACCGAGGCCGAAGGTGGCACGGCGCGAGGGGCGGAACTGGCGGGACGGAACCTGGGTCATGACGCTCTCCCTTGAGGTCGGGGCCGCGGTACGGCCAAACGCCTAACGGTCGTTAGACGTTAATGTCGAGGAGCATATACCGGGCCGTCGGCAGCGGCTGAGGCGCACCTCATCACGATCACGTAACGGGATCCGGGGCTCCTCGCGCGCGCGAACTGCGCAGCGCGGAGGTCGTCTCCGGCGGGGTCGAGAGCTCCCGGCGGGGTGTCCATCCATCCCGGCACAGGGCTACTGTCGGCGCCACTCCACCCCCGACAGCGCACCTTGCTCCCCCGAACCGTGCCGCTGACCTGGACGTGCAGTGAAACAGTCGTCGCAGAGCCGCGGCGGCACGCCCTGAGAAAGGTCTCCCCATGCCCAGTTCCCCTTCCCGCCGGACGGTCATCGCCGCCCTCGGCGTCTCCTCGGCGACGCTCCCCTTCGCCGGGGCCGCCGCAGCGGCCGGGACCCCCACGGACCCCGCCCGCTCGAACGGCGGATCCCCCGCCGGAAACCCCTCAGGGAACCCTGCCGCCAGCACACCTCGATCCGGTCGAGGCGACGACTGGATGGGAATGCTCCCGCAGCACCACCGCGTCGATCGCAGCGGAGGAGTCGTCGCCACGCACGGCGAGCGCGAGCTCGTCTGGGAGCAGGTGGCGACCTCGCCGGCCGACGCCGGATCGACGGTCGAGGCGACGATCGAGGTGAAGCCCGACGAGGAGCATCACCCCCTCGAGGGATTCGGCCCGGCCCTGACCCACTCGGCGGCCTGGCTGCTGCTGCGGATGCCGTCGGCTCGACGGCTCGCGCTCCTGCGGGAGATGTTCTCCCCGACCGGTCCGCTCCGGCTCACAGCGCTCCGGATCCCCATCGGGACCAGCGACTTCGCCCCCGCTTCCGGCGATTCCACCTACTACACCCTTGCCGATCAGGAAGGGCCGGAGAACGACCCGCTGGCGCACTTCTCCATCGCTCGCGACGAGGACACGATCCTACCGGTGCTGCGCGAGATCGTCGACATCGCCGGCCCGCTCACCGTGGTCATGTCCCCGTGGTCCGCCCCGGCCTGGATGAAGACCAGCGGGTCCCTCGTCGGTGGCCGGCTCCACGACGACGAGGAGACGCGACAGCTCTGGGCCGAGTACCTGGCGCGCACCGCGGAGGAGTACGAACAGGCGGTCCCGGGCCTCACCGTGGACGCGCTCACCGTGCAGAACGAACCCCTCCACGAGACCGCGCAGTACCCGTGCATGGGGATGACACCCCAGGCCCAGGCCGACATCATCGCGCGACTGCTGGACGAGCTCGACCGGCGCGGGCTCGAGACGAAGGTCCTGAGCTATGACCACAACTGGGACCGGGTCGACTACCCCTCGGATGTGCTCGACGACCTCGCTCGCCGTGGCGTCGACATCGACGGGGATGCCGCCAGGGTCGGGTCCGCCTTCCACGCCTACGCCGGGGCCGCGAGCGCGGTCGACCCGCTGCATGACGCGCATCCGAGCGCACCGATCTGGTTCACCGAACAGAGCGGGACCCAGGATCCGTCCAAGCCCTACGACGCCGATTTCGCCGACGGGATCTGGTGGATGTCCAACGAGCTGTTCCTGCCGGCACTGCGCCACCATCACCGCGGAGTCATCCTCTTCAACCTGGTCCTCGATCAGGACGGCGGACCGGGGCCCGCGACCTTCACCAACGGCACCGGTCTGTTCCAGCTCGACGAGGCCACCGGCGACCTCACCCCGAACGCCGAGCTGTACGTGATGGCGCACCTGAGCCGGTTCATCCCTGCGGGGTCACCGGTCCTCACCTCGACCGCTTCCGAGGATCTCCCGAACGTCGCCTGCCGACGTCCCGACGAGTCCGTGGTCGTCGTGCTCCACAACAACGCGCCCGCTCGGACGATCACCGTGCGGAGCGGGGATCGCGAGCTGACCGCGGCGCTCCCGGGATGGACGCTGGCGACCTACGTGCTCACGTCGCGTCAGCAGGTGCGCGGGCGGCGGTGATCCGATGGCCGATGCCGCGTCCTGGCGACTGCCGCCCACCCCACTACGCTCGGTCCCATGACCCGTATCGGCATCGTCGTCGCCCATCCGCAGCCCGCCGGCATCGAGACCGACACCTCCCTCGATGCGGTGCCGCTCGTGGAGGCGCTGACCCGGCGCGGGGTCCAGGTGGAGATGACCCCGTGGCGCAGCAGGGATGTCGACTGGGCGTCCTTCGACCTGCTCGTGATCCGCAGCCCGTGGGACTACGCCCTCCATCCTGAGGAGTTCGCGCGCTGGCTGGACCTCGCCGCGTCGAGCAGCCAAGTGCTCAACGAGCCCGACCTGGTGCGCTGGAACATGGACAAGCGGTATCTCGCGCAGCTCGAGGGGGCAGGAGTGGCGGTCATCCCGGCGACCTATCACCGGGAGATCGACTCCTTCTCGCGGGCCCTCGAGGAGTTCGCGAGCCGGGCCGCGAGCGTGGTCGTGAAGCCGACCGTCGGCGCAGGGTCCCAGCTCGTCGGCCTGTTCTCGGCCACGGACCCCGCCGCGCTGGCCCTCGCCCAGCAGATCCTGACGTCCGGGGGCGTCGCGATGCTGCAGCCCGAGGTGCCCGAGCTGTCCGCAGGGCACGAGAAGGCGCTCTACGCGGTCGACGGGCACTTCACCCATGCGATCTCCAAGGGCGCCCTGCTCGCCGAGGACGGCGGGCTGCGCGGAGGCGTTTATCAGGAGCGGCCTGTGGTCGTGGAGGCCACAGCGCAGGAGAAGGCCTTCGCTGAACACACGCTGTCCGCGATCTCCCAGGTCACCGGCCTGTCCACGCCGCTCTACGGGCGCATCGACACCGTGGACTCCGCGGAGCACGGACTCGTGCTGCTCGAGGCCGAGCTCTTCGAGCCGCTGTTCAACCTGCCTCTGGTCCCCGAGGTCACGGAAACCTTCGCCGACGCGATCCTCGCGAGGATCTGACCTGCCCGGCCCTCTCCTCCTGGATCCGCGACCCACTCCGGCCTCGCGACTCCTCCTCTCATGCCCTCGGCCGCCCGTCGAAGCGCTTCTGTGATTCTTCGTCGATACGGTCCCCTTTCCGCATCGGCCACGAGACAATAGAGGCGACGCGGAGCACCTCCGCAGCAGTCGAGCAGGCACAGCCCACCGGTCCTCACGGCGGCGCGGCGGACAGGAACGCAGATGGCCACGATGACCGATATCGCCCAGGAAGCCGGAGTCTCGCTGAGCACGGTGAGCTATGCCCTCAGCGGGAAGCGTCCGATCTCGGAGTCCACGCGCACCCGCATCGACGCCGCGATCGAGAAGCTCCAGTACCACCCCACCGCGAGCGCGCGCGCCCTGGCCCTGAAGCGCACCTCCCTGCTGGGCCTGGCCGTGCCCCAACGGCCCGACGTCGACGATCACGTGATCATGGAGTTCGTCGGCTCGATCCTGAGCGCCGCCCACGAGGAGGACTACGACGTCCTGCTGGTCACCGCCGAGGACCGCGCCCGCACGCTGCGGATCGTCGAGGAGGGCAAGGTCGATGCTCTCATCGTCATGGACCTCGTCGAGGACGACGAGCGCATCCCCTCCCTCGCCAGGCTCCACAGCCCGGTGGTGCTCATCGGCAACCCACAGAACGCCGGCGGCCTGGCCTGCGTGGACTTCGACTTCCTGGCCGGGGCGATGCTCGCCGTCCGCGAGCTGCACAGCCGGGGCGCCTCCCGGATCGCCCTGCTCAAGCCGCCGTCGGCCGGTCCCGACGGGCCCGTGCCGACCTACGCCCGTCGCGCCCGCCTGGGATACACGATGGCCTGCGCCGAGCTCGGTCTCGACAGCGAGGTCATCGAGGTTCCCGCCACCCCCGAGGCCATCACCGCCTTCGTGCAGGAGCAGATCCTCGCGGGCGCCCGGTTCGACGGGCTCGTCGTGCACCATGAGCCCGCGCTGGCCATGCTGGGGCGCGCCATCTCCGGCGCCGGGATCGCCTACCCGGACGAGGTGCAGGTCGTCGCGATCGCCCCGGCGGATGTCGCGATGAACGGCCCATGGGAGGTCTCCGCCGTGGACCTGCCGATCCCGTCGATCGGCCGCACCTCGGTCGCCATGGCCGTCGAGCGGCTCAGCGCTCACGACGTGCCCGCGCACTCGCGGCTGCTCAGCCCCACCTTCGTCCCGCGCGCGACCACCCGCCCCTGACCGCCGGGGGCTCTGCGCGCTGTGGTCTGCACTGCGCCCCGCCCACGCACACGCACACGTACACGTACACGTACACGTACACGTACACGTACACGTACACGTACAACGTCGCACAACGCCGCGCCGCACAACGCCGCGCCGCAAAGGGCCGCCAAAGCACAGCACCGCACCGCACCGCACCGCACCGTCCAGTGCGACCTTCCAGCTGCTCTGACTGACGCAGAACTGCTGGAAGGTCGCACTGGAACCCGGCCGCGGCCCGGCCATGGGGAGGAGCCCACCGCCCGGCCGCGGCCGGCCTGTCGCGCATCTCGAGCGGCATCCGGACCGGACGCCGGGATCGAGGTGCGCGGGCATGTGTCCCGCTTCCGGGTGGTGTCCCGCTGCCGGGCACCGCTGCGGTCAGCCGAACTCTGCGGCGATCGCCTCGCGCTGGGTGTTCTGCTCCTTCGCATTGGCCATGTCGACGTCGAGGACGGTCTGGTAGCCCAGGCCCTCTGCGGTGTCCTGCATGGTCTTCAGCAGGGAGTCGAACTCGGCCTGGTCCGCGGCGAAGGCCATCTTCCAGGAGTTCTCCACGATGACGGCCTTGACCTGGTTGCGGATCGTCTCGACCTCGGAGGAGTCTTCGGGCGCGACATAGCTGGCGCCCGTGCCGACCAGGAGCATGTCGTTGTCCTGCAGATACTCCATCGTCGTGGAGGCGCCACCCATCTTCGCCGCCCAGTCTTCGGTCAGCGGGTTGGCGACCGACGCCTGGTAGGTCTCCCACATCTTGTAGTTGTAGGGGTAGCCCGTCTCCGGATCCTCGTCGTTGCCCAGCACGGTCGTGACGTTCAGCCAGGAGGTGCCGTCGATGTACGAGCCGCCGCCCCATTCATCGGGCACGGTGGCGCCACCGGCGAGGAGGGCCTCGCGTCCGAAGTCGGTGAGCTCCGGCTTCCCGTCGTCGTTGAGCTCCCAGGTCAGGCCCTGGGGGCCGGCGGCACCCATGGTCTGGCTGCTGTTCGCGTAGACGCCGGCCGGGGAGTAGAGCCAGTCGATGAAGGCGGCCGCTTCATCGCCCGCACCTACGACGTGCACTCCCTCGGCGTCTACGCCCGGGCCGGCTCCCGCGCCGCGCAGCTCGTGCGCGGCGAGGAGGTCACGGCATGAGCGCGCACGAGGCCCCTGCCAGGGAGACGACGAGCCCGTCTGCCCAGGACATACCCGCCGTCCCGTCGGCCCCAGCCGCCCCGTCGGCCGCGTTCGCCCCCTCGGCGTTCCTGTTCGGCGGCGACTGGAGCCCCGAGCAGTGGGACCGCGACACCTGGCGCGAGGACATCGAGCTCATGCGCCGCGCGAGGGTCAACACCGTGTCGCTGGGGATCTTCTCGTGGGCCTCCCTCGAACCCGCCGAGGGGGTCTACGACACCGGATGGTTGGACGAGGTGATCGAGCTGATCACCGCGGCCGGGATCGGGTTCTTCCTGGCCACACCCACCGCCTCGCCGCCGCCGTGGTTCACCCTCGCCCACCCCGACGCGATGCCGGTGCGGGAGGACGGCGTGCGCCTGACCCATGGCTCGCGCGACACCTATGCGGTCAGCGCCCCCGCCTACCGTGACGCCTCGCGGCGCATCGCCAGGATGCTCGCCGAGCGGTACGGCAGCCATCCGGGGCTGCGCGGCTGGCATCTGCACAACGAGTACGGGACCCTCGACCACGGCCCGCACGCGGCACGCTCGTTCCGTACCTGGCTGCAGCGCCGCTACGGCAGCCTCGAGACGCTGAACCAGGAATGGTCCACGGCGTTCTGGTCCCAGCGCTACGGCGACTGGGAGGAGATCACCCCGCCGCGCACCACCCAGTACCTGCACAATCCCGCGCAGCTGATCGACTTCCGGCGCTACAGCTCCGACGAGATGCGCTCGGCGATGGTCGAGCAGCGCGAGGAGATCCGGGCCGCGGGCTCGAGCGCCCCGATGACCACCAACTTCATGCTCCCCACCTGGAACCATCTCGAGCAGTGGAGCTGGGCCGACGAGCTCGACGTGGTGTCGCTGGACCACTATCTCGACACCACCGGACCGGACGCGGAGGCCCACGTCGCCTACGGCTCGGACCTGTCCCGCTCCTGGTCCGGCGGCCCGTGGGTGCTCATGGAGCAGAACGCAGCCGGGATCTCGCTGGGCGATCGCACGATCCCCAAGAGCCCCCAGCGGATGATCCGCCACTCGCTGGGCTACATCGCGCGCGGCTCCCAGTCCTCGCTGTTCTTCCAGTGGCGCGCCTCGCTCGGCGGCTCCGAGCAGTGGCACAGCGGGCTGGTCCCGCACGCCGGGGCGTCCACCCGACGCTTCGAGGCCGTGTGCGAGCTCGGGTCGATCCTCGAAAGGATCGCCCCGGCGGTGCGGCTCCCGGCCGACGGGCCCCTGGTCGAGGCGGAGGTCGGAATCCTCTGGCACGCCGACGGCTGGTGGGCGCTGGAGACCCCGCACCTCCCGAGCGACACCATCCGGTACTCCGACGAGGTCCGAGCCACCCACCGCTCCTTCTGGCGCGCCGGGATCCCCGTGGACTTCGTGCGTCCGGGCGCCGACGCGAGCCGGTACCGGCTGCTGGTCGTGCCCTGCCTGTACCCGCTCTCGGACGAGCAGGTCACCTGGCTCGAGCAGTACGTCGAGGCCAGCGGCGAGCTGATTGTGACGTACCTGTCCGGGATCTCCGACGCCTCGCTGCGGATCCAACCGGGCGGCTACCCGGGGCGGCTGCGCGAGCTGCTCGGGGTGCGGGTCCAGGAGATGCTCCCGCTCGAGGCCGGCGTACAGGTCGCGCTGGACGACGGCAGCGTCGTCGAGGAGTGGACCGAGCTGCTGGAGACCACCGATGCGGACGTGCTCGCCGTCCACGCCCAGGGCGAGCTGCGCGGGCTCCCCGCGATCACGAGCAGCGCCCGCGGATCCGGGCACGCCGTCTACCTCTCCGCCCGGCTGCGTCAGGACTCCCGCGACGCCTTCTTCGCGTCGGCCGCGGAGCGCCTGGGTATCGCCCCGACGCTGACCGGCGCGGCGGAGCAGGGCCTGGAGGTCGTGCGCCGGCGCGGTGACGGCCCCGATCACGTGTTCCTGCTGAATCACGGCAGCGAATCGGTGACCGTGCGCGGCGACGGACCTGAGCTGATCTCCGGACAGGACGGCGCCTCCGGGGTGAGAATCGACCCCGGTGACGTCGGTGTGATCGCCCTGGCACCAGGCGCACCGCTCGACCTGCTCCCCCACACCCCGTCCTGAACCCCAGTCCTGAAAGGGCCTCCGATGCCGCTGTTCGACCTCCCGCTCCCCGCTCTGCACGAGTACCTCCCCGAGCTCGACGAGCCGGCCGACCTCGACGAGTTCTGGGCGGGCACGCTGGATCGCGCCCGCACCGTCGAGCCGATCCTCGAGGTCCGGCCCGTGAAGACCGGGCTGTCCCTGGTGGACACCTGGGACGTCACCTTCGCCGGGCACGACGGGGCCCCGATCCGCGCCTGGTACCTGCGCCCTGCCGGCATCGAGGCCGACCTGCCGGTGGTCGTGCGGTACATCGGCTACGGCGGCGGCCGCTCGGAGCCGATCGAGCATCTGCTGTGGCCGAGCGCCGGCTACGGGCATCTGGTGATGGACACCCGCGGCCAGGGCAGCCGCTGGGGCTCCGGCGGGGACACCCCGGATCCCGTCGGCTCCGGACCCGCCGCGCCGGGATCCATGACCCGCGGCATCGAATCCCCCGAGACCTCGTACCTCACGCGGCTCATGACCGACGCCGCGCGTGCGGTCGATGCGGCCCGCGCGCTCCCGGGCGCCGACGGGCGCGTCGTGGTGACGGGCGGCAGCCAGGGCGGCGGGCTCGCGATCGCCGCGGGCAGCCTGGTGCCCGACGTCGACGCGGTGATGGCGGACGTGCCTTTCCTGTGCCAGATCCGTCGGGCGATGGACATCACCGACGCCGACCCCTACCAGGAGATCGTCCGCTATCTCGCCGTGAAACGAGGCCGCGAGGCGGCCGTGGAGAACACGCTCCGGTACGTCGACGTCGTGCATCTCGCGCGCCGGGCCCGGGCCGACACGCTCTTCTCGGCGGCGCTGCGCGACATGACCTGCCCACCCTCGACGGTCTTCGCGGCGTACAACCACTACGCCGGACTCAGCGGCGCGACCCCGAGCAAGGACATCGAGGTCTACCCCTTCAACAACCACGAGGGCGGCGCGGCCACCCAGAGCATGATCCAGCTGGCCTGGCTGCGCGACCGGGTGCCGGCCGAGGCGACTGCTCGCTGACCCGGCTGGCCGGAGCGGGGCGAGAGGCACGGCCGGGGCGACCGGGGCGACCGGGGCGACCGGGGCGACCGAGCAGGTCTGGACGAACGGCACGACCGGCACGACCGGCACGACCACTATGACCGCTACGACCGAAGGTCTCCGTCACCCGGGCACCATATCGAGCGGCTAAATGTTCTCTGCAAGACCGACGCGTTGTAGAAAGTTTTCTAGAAACATTTCTCATGGCACCGACCGTGCACGCCGCGATACGCCAAGGCCACGCCGCTGACAACCCCGCCACCATGCACATCGTGCGAACCCTTGACGAGCACCGCCGAATTCCCTACCCTCAACTCACCTGAATAGGATTCCTGCATTTTCGGAAACTTTCTAGTTGTCTTCAGGGGACGTCGGACGGTGGCAGTGACGCCACCGTCGGCCGTCGCAGTCCACGGCTCGCCACCTCCGCGCCGGCCGTGCCCCGGGGAGCGGCGATGGGCCCTCCTCGCTGATCGACACCTTCGAGCCACACCGGGAGTCCCTCATGACCCGTCCGACCCCAGGCCCCTTCACCAGCCGGCGCAGCTTCGTGGGCCTCAGCGCCGCGGCCTTCAGCACCTTCGCGCTCGCCTCGTGCGGCAGCAGCTCCCCCGAGGACGCCGCCGATCCCTCGACCCTGGACGTCGGGGCGATGGAGTCCTTCGAGGCGGACCAGCAGTTCACCGCCACGGAGCCGATCACGCTGTCGATCCTGTGGACCGACTGGCCCGAGAACCCCGTGCAGGACACCTGGCAGGTGTTCGACCGCATCAAGGAGCTCACCAACGTCGAGCTCGAGCTCACGCACGTCCCTTTCAGCGACAACGTGGAGAAGCGGAGCCTGCTCCTCAGCGCGGGGGACGCCCCCAGCGTGATCCCGCTGATCTATCGCGGCGACGAGACCCAGTTCGTCTCCTCCGGCGCGATCCTGCCGATGAGCGACTACATCGAGCACATGCCCAACTTCCGCAAGTACGTCGAGGAATGGGACCTCGGAGAGATGCTGGACAACATCCGCCAGGCCGACGGGAAGTACTACATGCTCCCCGGCCTGCAGGAGGTCTGGGTCCCCTCCTTCTCCCTGATCATCCGCAAGGACGTCTGGGAGGAGATCGGCATCGGCATCCCCACCACCTGGGACGAGGTCCACGAGGGGCTCACGGCGATCAAGGAGAAGTACCCCGACTCGCTGCCGCTGGCCGACGGCTTCGAGGGCCAGTCGCTCATCAACTACGGCGGCTACGCCTTCAACACCCGCGCCGGCTGGGGCTTCGGCGACGGCATGATGGGCGGCCACGACGGCCCGATGACGTACGCGGCCACCTCCGACGAGTACAAGGCGATGGTCGAGTACTACCGGAGCCTGGTCGAGGAAGGGCTTCTGGACCCCGAGTCCCTGACTGCCGCGAACGACGGCAGCGGCGCCGCGAGCATCGACGCGAAGTTCGCGAAGGAGACCTGCTTCGCCGCCTCAGGCTCCTCGGGCACCGTCTTCGAGTTCGCCCAGGCCATGGACGAGACCCTCGGCAAGGGGAACTACGAGCTGCAGCTCATCCCGCCGCCTGCCGGCCCTGGCGGGAACATCATGGGGCCCCGGAACTTCTGGCACGGGTTCATGCTGAACTCCGAGATCGCCTCGTCGGAGAACTTCCTGGCGATCCTGCAGTTCATGGACTGGCTGTACTTCAACCCCGACGCCCGGGAGATGACCCGATGGGGTGTCGAGGGCGAGACCTACACGAAGGCGGAGGACGGCGAGATCACCCTCAACGAGGGGTACTCGCTGGACAGCTTCGAGCTGAACACCGGCGCCGGGACCGACATCCTCAAGGATCTCGGCTTCTCGACCTACCTGGCGGAGGCCACCGAGTCCCGATCACTGAAGCAGTCCTACAACTCCGAGGACTTCACCGCCTATATCGACGGGGTGCTCGAGAGTCTGGAATCGATGCCGCCCTGGGCCCCCGCCCCGCTGGAGGAGGGCGAGCTGGAGCAGGCGTCGCTGATGGCGACCCCGATCAAGGACGCCGTGGACACCGCCACCTTGCAGTTCATCATGGGGGAACGGGACATGAGCGAGTGGGAGGCGTTCGGCCAGGAGCTCGAGGCCGCCGGCCTGCCCGCCTACGTGGACCTGATCAACACCGCACGCGATCGGTTCGTCGAGAAGAAGGGCTGAGTCCCCCGCTCGCGCCCTTCCGGCCCGTGCACCGCGAGCGCCTCGCTCGCGGTGCACGGCCGGTGGTCAGGAACCCTGCGGGGAGACAGGCGCCGTCGACTCCCGCTGCACCAGGTGCGTCTCGAGCTTGAACGGGTGGGCGAACAGCCCCGGGTCCGAGGAGAGCGCGAGCAGCCGCTCCACGGCCACCTGTCCCATCGAGAACAGCGGCTGACGCACGGCGGTGAGCTGGGGATGCGTCCAGCTGGCGATCATCGTGTCGTCGAAGCTGACCACGCTGAGCTCCTCGGGGACGCTCACGCCCAGCTGCCGGGCCGCGCGCAGGGCGCCCACGCCGAGGGTGTCCGCGACGGCGAAGATCGCGGTGGGAGGCTCGGGCAGCCGCAGCAGCTTCTCGGCATTGCGCTGGCCGTCCTCGTAGCCGAAGGATCCGTGCTGGATGAGCGCGGGGTCCACCGGGATCCCGGCCTGCGCGAGGGCGCTGTGATAGCCCTGCACCCGCTGCCGGGCGGGGACGGAGCCCTCGGGCCCGCCGATGATGCCGATCCGTCGGTGACCGAGGTCCAGGAGGTGCTGGACGGCGAGCGACCCGCCCTCCCAGTTGGTCGCCGAGATGGTGACGACGCCCTTGGTGTCCGGGCCGATCGTCACGGGGTCCACGGCGATGAGCGGCAGCTTGAGGTCCTTGCTCCAGCGGGCATGCTGGGTCCCGATCGGGGAGGTGACGGCGATGAGACCCTCGATGCCGCGCGCTGCGATGTCCGCCATCTGCGCGCGCGTGGGCCCGGCATAGCCCTCGCCGCGCTCGTCGACGCTGATGACCAGCAGGTCCACGTCGGCCCGACGGGCGGCGCGCTCCGCACCCTCGAGCACCTGCAGCGCGTACGGGCTCGTGAGCGTGTCGAAGTGGATCATCACCGAGCGACGACGGTCGGTATCGCGTCGCTTCGGCTGATAGCCGAGCTCTCGGGCCACCTCGGCGACCTCCTGGCGCGTGGAGTCGCGCACGTCCGCGCGACCGTTCATCACCTTCGAGGCGGTCGCCAGCGAGACCCCCGCCTTCTCGGCGACGTCCTTCAGGGTGACCCGGCCCTGCCGGGCAGCATCCTCTGGCATGTCCACACCCTCACCTCTCGACACGAAGCCCTCGTCGGCACCGATCACCCGAGGGTAACCGTGCCGGACACCCTTCATCGCAGGGCACCCGCCCCACAGCCTAAACTCTGATCGAAGTTTCGATCATGCTTTCGGATGTTTTCTGCAGAGATCGTCAGTCACTCCGAGGAGTGGGCGGCCGATCCGAGGATCGACCGCCCGCTCGCACGTTCGCACGTTCGCCAGCACGCCAGCACGCCAGCTCGTACGGTCGCGTCAGCCCTTGACGGAGCCGAGCATGATGCCGGAGACGAAGTACCGCTGCACGAACGGGTACACGCTCAGGATCGGGATGAGGATCAGGATCATCGTCACCGACTGGATGTTGGCGTTGATGTCGCTGACGCTGCCGCCGGACGCCGCAGCCCCCTCGGAGGCTGCCGTCGAGGCCCCGGCGATCAGGTTCCTCAGGAACAGCGTGACCGGGAACAGATCCGTCTTGTCGAGGTACAGGAACGCGGCGAACCAGTCGTTCCAGTACTGCACCGAGTAGAACAGCACCATCGTGGCGATGACCGCCTTGGACAGCGGCAGCACGATGCGGAAGAAGATCCCGAACCAGGTGAGACCGTCGATATGCGCGGCCTCCTCGAGCTCGGTGGGCAGGTTCTCGAAGAACGCCTTCATCACCAGGAGGTTGAAGACCGACAGCGCCGGCGGCAGGATCACCGCCCACATCGTGTTCTTCATCCCCAGGGAGGAGATGAGGACGTAGTTGGGGACGATGCCGCCGTTGAAGAACATCGTGAACACGGCGATGCCGATGAGCAGACCGCGGCCCTTGAGGTGCTTCTTGGACAGCACGAAGGCGTACGAGGTGGTCAGGACCATCGCGATGGTCGTGCCGATCACGGTGTAGACCACGGTGTTGCCGTAGCTGCGCCAGAAGGCGCCGTTGTTCGCGACGGCCTTGTAGGTGTCGATGTTGAAGTCGACCGGGAAGATGCTCACCTTGCCCGCGTTGATCGCCCCCGCCGAGCTGAAGGACTGCGCCAGCAGCATGACGAACGGGTAGAGCATCAGGGCGCACATGAGCACCAGGACCGTCATGTTGACGACGGTGAACACCTTGTACGAGGTGGAGTCCTTGATACGGGACGTCCGGGCCGCGACGGGCGCCTTGCGGGGCGTGTCCGGGGCCATTGCTTCGATCACCACAGGCTCGTCCCCACCAATCGCTTCGAGATGAAGTTGGCGGACATGACCATCGCGAATCCGATGATCGCCTGGAACAGGCCGATGGCCGCCGCATAGCTGAGATTGTTCGACACCAGGCCGACGCGGTACAGGTACGTCGAGATGACATCTCCGGTCGAGTAGGTCATGGGGTTGTAGAGGAGCAGGACCTTCTCGAACCCGACGTTGAGGAAGTTGCCGATGTTGAGGATCAGCAGCGTGACCATCGTCGGCCGGATCCCCGGGATCGTCACGTGCCAGGTCTGCTGCCAGCGGTTGGCCCCGTCGATGCGCGATGCCTCGTAGAGGCCGTCGTCCACGGCGGTGAGCGCGGCGAGGTACAGGATCGTGCCCCAGCCGACGGTCTGCCAGGCCTCGGAGGCCACATAGATGAAGCGGAACCATTCGGGCTTCTGGAGGAACGAGACGGCGTCCCCGCCGAAGGCCTCCGTGATCTGGTTGACCGTCCCCTGCAGGGACAGCAGCTGGTAGACCATGCCCACCACGATCACGACCGAGAGGAAGTGCGGGAGGTAGCTGATCGACTGCACGATCTTCTTGAAATGCGTCCGACGCACCTCGTTGAGCATGAGCGCCAGGATGATCGGCAGCGGGAAGCAGACCACGAGGGTCATGCCGCCGATGATCACGGTGTTCGTGAAGACGTTCCAGAAGGCGGGATCATGGATGAACATATCCACGTAGAGCATTCCCACCCACTCGTCGCCGAAGATGTTCCCGCCCGGCCGGAACCGGCGGAAGGCGATGACGTTGCCGAGCATCGGCAGGTAGCGGAAGATCGCCAGGAAGATCAGGGGCGCGATTGCGAAGGTGTACAGCGGCCAGTCGCGCCGCAGCGCCCGCTTCCACGCTCCCGGTCGGCGTTTCGGGGCCGGGGGTCGCGGCGCAGGCTCCTGCGCCGCGACGTCCCGTGTCTGTGCCAGGGTCATGTGATCACCCGTTCCGTCTGCTGATCAGCCCCGCTCAGCCGTTGGCCTCGACGAAGCGGTCCCGTGCGGTGTTGAGCAGCTCGAGGTACCGGTCCACACCGGCCGCCTGCAGCTCACCGACGAAGGCGTCCCACTCGCTCATGTCGCGCTCGCCCATGATGAACTGGAGCGTCCCGGTGTCCACGGCGTCCTTGATCGGGGTCGCCAGGAGCGAGGCCTGCTCGAGCTCGGTCTCGTCCATCGGCGTGGGCGGGAACGGCTCGCGCGGGGTCCGCGTGGTCAGCACGTCGTCGATGTACTGGACGAACTCGGGCGTGCTGTAGGACTCCTTGAGCGCCCGGGACTCGGTGGACTCGGCCGGGAAGGTCGAGAAGCCGAGGTCGACCTTGATATCGGTCTCGGCACCGGCGTTCAGCGCATAGTCGTCCAGCGAGTACCCCTTGTCGAGCTCGATCGTGCCGTCGTCCGCCTTCGTGAAGGTCACGTCCTTCTCGCCCCAGCGCAGCATGTCGCGCGCGTCGGGATTGAAGTAGAGCCAGTCGACGAACTGCAGCGTGGCCAGGAAGTTCTCCGACTTCGTGATCTCGGAGCTGAGCATGAAGCCGTGCCAGAAGTTGCGTGGCTCGACCTTGTCGCCGGCGGGACCGCCGGGCGGCGGGATGAGCGCGACGGAGAAGTTCCCGTCGCCCACGGTCTCGTTCAGCGCGGTGGCGAACTCGATCGCCGTGCCGGAGGAGCCCGAGGCCGCGAAGCACTGCTCCTTGGCGAACTTCTCGTCGACGCCCGCTGCGCCGCTGCCGTCGTTCGAGGCGGTGAGGGACTCCTTGTCCAGCAGGCCGTCCTCGACCAGTCCGCGGAAGTAGTCCACCAGCTGCTTGTACTCGTCGGTGGTGGCGACGTAGGTGAGCTTGCCGTCGCTCCCCTCGATCGCTCCGTCGCCGAAGCCCCAGCCGGCCTTGGTCCCGAAGGCGTGGGCTGCGTAGTTGAGCATGGACTGCGCCTCGAAGCCATCTGCCAGCGGCACGGAGTCGGGGTACTTCTCCTTGATGAGCTTGAGCCCCTCGTGGACCTCCTCCCAGGTGTTGGGCACAGCGCCGGTGACCTCCTCGAAGATGTCCTTGCGGATGACCAGGCTGAACACCGGGACGGAGACCTCCTGCAGGCCCGGCACCATGTAGTACTTGCCGTCGGCCTGCTTGAGGTTGTTGATCATGTCGGCGAGGTCCCACTCCTCGATGTACTTCTGGAAGTTGGGCATCTTGTCCGCATAGTCGCTCAGCGGCACGACGGCGCCGGAGGACACGAAGGGGGAATCCTCGCCGGTGTAGACCAGCGGGATCAGGGTCGGCGCATCGCCGGCGCTGATGAGGAGGCTGCGCTTCTCGGTGGCATCGCTGAACGGGATGTGCGTCAGCGTGACGTCGACGTTCGTGAGCTCCTTGATGAGATCGAAGATCCGCCAGGAGTCCTCGACGGGAACCTCGGGCCAGTCCGTCCACAGCATGCTGACCTCGAACGGCTCAGCGGCCGTGAACTGCGTGTCCGCGGCGTAATTCTCCATCGCTCCCACGTTCTGGGACTCGACGTCGACCTCCTCTCCGGAGTCGGAGCCGCAGGAGGCCAGAGCGAGCGTCCCGAAGGCCGCTGCGGAGAGTCCCACGAAACTGCGGCGGGTCTGCGAGAGATGGAAGGGGTGCGACGTCGTCATGGCCGTCTCCTCGTCGAGATCATGGCCGTACCGCAGAAAGCGGCCGGCTGAACGGGTGGAGCATGAACTGCTGGCACTGCTGAGTCCGATGGAGTGATGCTGCGCCCGTCCTGGGCGGCATCCGGATCGGTTCTCGAGGGAGCAGGGCGGCGATGATCGACCGCACCCTGTTCCGTAGGGCTGACTGCCGCGCGTCATCGTGCGGCAGGAAAGCGCACCAATACTTTCGCTGAAGTTTCGGTGTGAAACTTAACCTAGCGGGCACGAGCGTGCTGGTCAAGAGGTTGGGTATCACGTGAGAACCCCAGTGACGCTCGCGCCGACATGGCATTCACCAGCACGTTCTCGTGAATGTGCGAGAGAGCGCTCTCCCGAAGGGCCTGAAACGCAGGTAACAGTTGCGCATCGTCGGGGCCTGAGAGAGCGAAAGTTTCTCTTTTCGGCGCAATACTGGAGGGGGGCGCCGGGTAGCCCGACAGCCCATCACGCCCTCGAAGGAGGCCCGATGTCACCCGCACGGCAGAACCGCAGCGTGCTCACCGGTGTCACCGAGTGGGTCTACTGGCTCGTCGCGATCGACGTGCTCCTGGTTCTCGCGAGCTCCCCCATGATCCTGGTGTGGACGATGCTGTCGGCGGACCCTCGCAACGCCCTGCTCCTGGTCATCGCCGCCCTGCCGGTGGTGCCGGCCGTCTCCGCGGCGCTCTACGCCTGGCGCCGGCGGTCCGAGGACCGCGACCTGGTGCCCGCCTCGCGCTTCCTGCACGGATACCGGGCGAACCTGCTGGACAGCCTCAAAGTGGGTGTTCCGGCGGTGCTCGTGCTCGGGATCCTCACGGCGAACGTCACCTTCGGGACCCAGCTGGGCACGGCGAGCTTCAACGCCGCCTTCCTGGTGCTCGGGGCGCTGGTGCTGCTGGTTCTGGTGCGGGCCCTGACGATCGTGTCGAACTTCCGCTTCCGCGTCGTGGACGTGCTGCGGCTCTCGATGTTCACCCTGCTCACGAAGCCGCTCTCGACGCTGGCCCTGGTCTCGCTCGGGGTGCTCACCCTCGGGCTCGTGCACTTCGTCGGGAGCTTCATGCTCCTGCTGGCCGGCTCGCTGCTCACGGTGGCCCTGTGGCACTCGGAGAAACCGGTCGCCCGGCTCCTCCGAGAGCGCTTCGTCAGCCCCGACGCGGACGACCAGGAGCCGGCGCCGGCACCTGCTGCGTGAGGAGTCCCCCGCGCGGCACCGTGACCTCGTGGACCTGCCCGTCGGTCTCGACCGTGTAGTCCCCGGCGAATCCCTGCAGCTGGACCATGCCGTTCTCGTCGGCCCGATGCTCGGCGCGATGCACCCACCACTGATCGCGGATGAGCTCGCGCAGGGCGTGATAGCCCGGCTTCGGGGTCCCCTCGGCCCTCACGAGGCCCGCGGGGGCGCCGAGCCAGGCGGAGGCGTCGTCCAGCCCCCAGTAGGTGAGCGATTCCGCGGCCGGGTGCGCGAGCACGGTGCGGTAGTGGCGCACGAGCTCATCAGCCTGGCGCTCCTCGCCCGCGGGCGTCGAGGGCCAGGAGTCGACCACGTAGTCGTTGAGATCGCCGATGTGGGAGGGCATGAGATCGCCCGAGACCAGCGTCGTCTCGGTCATCTGCAGGGGCAGACCGAAGCGGGAGAAGCGCTCGAGCACCTCGGCGATCTGCTCCTCGCCCCGATACCCCTGATGCATGTGGGTCTGCAGGCCGATCGCATCGATCTGCACGCCGGCCTCGAGGCATTCCTCGATGACGTCCTCGTAGGCGGGGGTGAGGTCGAAATCGTTGAGCACGAGGCGCGCCGTGGGGTCCGCGGCGCGGGCGGTCTCGAAGGCGAGGCGGATGACGTGCATCCGGCCGCGGGCCTGCGCCAGGCGCGTGACCGCGTTCTCCTCGGCCTCGAAGACGGGCAGGATGACGGTCTCGTTGATCGCATCCCACTGGTCGACGAGCCCGGCGAATTCGCTCGCCTCCCGGGTGATCCGCGCGCGGATCGCGTCCTCGACGCCCTGATCGTCCTTCTCCTGCAGCCAGGTCGGCGCGAGGGTGTGCCACAGCAGCGGATGACCCTTGATCCGCACGCCGCGGTCGCGGAGGTGCGCAGCCAGGGCCCGCAGGCGGTCCGCGTCCGTGGTCCCGGGGGTCTGCTCGTACCAGCGCCAGTAGAAGGGCAGCGTGGCGGTGTCGAACAGGTCCAGCCACAGCCCCTCGAGCTCGGCGGCGGCCTGGTCGCCGGGCTGCGCGAGCGCGAAGGCGGTGCAGCCGAAGCCGAAGGCGTGCCGGGCCTGCTCCACCGTGACCGACGCTCCCGGGCGCGGCGCGCCGTCGGCGTCCACGACCTGCAGCTCGATCGGTTCGAGCCGGTCGCCGGGCGCCGATGCGGCCGACGGGGCCGCCATCAGAGCCCCTCGGGGACGCTCGCGGCGGCGGTACCGGCGCCCCCGACAGCAGTGCCGACGTGCGTGCCTGCGGTGTCGGCGGGCGTGCCTGCGGTGTCGGCGGGCGTGCCAGCAGTGCCGGCGGGCGCTCCTGCGGCGACCGACGCGGACGGCGACGGCGCCTGCCCGCCCCGCAGCCGTGCGACGTCGGACGGGGTGTCGAGCACCCGCTCGCCGTCGCCGACCACGCGCACCGCGCCGGTGATCCGGAAGGACTCCTCGAGTCGCATGTCCTCGCTCGAGGAGCCCACCCGCACGCGGAACTCGCCGGGCTCGACGATCCGCTGGTAGTCCTGGCCGAGGAACGAGGTGCGGTCGGCGTGGAGGCGGAAGGTGACCCGGGCGCTCTCCCCGACGGCGAGGGCGATCTTCGTGAAGCCCACCAGGCGCTTGAGCGGGCGCACCACGGAGGCGACCGGATCGCTGAGGTAGAGCTGGGCGACCTCCTTGCCGTCGCGGTCACCGGCGTTGGTGACTGTGGCCGCGATCTCCACGGTGCCGTCAGCCGCGATCTCCGCGGCGGAGAGCTCGAGGTCCGAGTACTCGAAACGGGTGTAGCCGATGCCGAAGCCGAAGGGGAACAGCGGCTGGGGGTCGATGTTCGAGATGCCGTCGCTGACCCAGGCGAGCACCGGGGCGAGGTAGGTGCCGGGCTGGCCGCCCATGCCGCCGGGGATCCCGATCGGCAGGCGACCGGAGGGGTTCACGCGCCCGGAGAGCACACCGGCGAGCGCACTGCCGCCCTCCTCCCCGGGCATGAACGCCTGCACGATGGCGGCGCAGCGGTCCACGTAGGCGCCGAGCGCGTAGGGCCGCCCGGTGACCAGCACCAGCACCACGGGGGTGCCGGTCCCGAGCACGGCTTCGACGAGCTCGTGCTGGGCACCGGGCAGCTGCAGGTCGGCGACGTCGCAGCCCTCACCGGAGGTGCCGGCGCCGAACAGGCCCGCGATATCCCCCACGGCGAGCACGGCGACGTCCGCGGCCTCCGCGGCGGTCACGGCCTCGGCGATGCCGTCGGTCGAGGTATCGGTGAAGTCGGTCCCGGCCACCGTGGTGACCGTCGAGTTCGGGAACTCGGCGGCCAGGCTCTCGGCGAGCGAGGGCACGGCGACCGAGGTGCCGTTGTCCTCCAGGCGGGAGAGCACGTGGTTGGTGAAGCTGTAGCAGCCCAGGAAGCTGCGCGGCTCGACGGCGCTGGGGCCGATGAGGGCGATGCGGCCCGGTGCGGCCAGCGGCAGCACGGCGGACTCGTTGCGCAGCAGGACGATGGACTCCTCGGCCACGCGGCGGGCGAGATCGCGGTTCTCCGCGGGGTCCAGGTCGATGGCCTCACCGGTGGTGGCGGGGTCGAACTCGGGATCCAGCAGGCCCAGCTCGACCTTCTGGCGAAGCACGCGGCGCACGGCGGTGTCGAGCACCTCGACCTCGAGCTCGCCGGCCGCGATGGCGTCCAGCAGCTCGGGGAAGGTGTTGGTCTCGGGCAGCTCGACGTCCATCCCGGCGCGCAGGGTGGTCACGGCGGCGTCGCGGGTGGTCTCCACGACGCGGTGCATGGACTGGAGGAAGTTCACGGCCCAGTAGTCGGAGACCACGGTGCCCTCGAAGCCCCAGGTGTCCCGCAGCAGCTCGGTCATCATCCAGCGGCTGGCCGCCGGGGCGATGCCGTCGATGTCGGCGTAGGAGTTCATCACGGAGCGGACCTTGCCCAGGCGCACGGCCATCTCGAAGGGCACCAGGTCGATCTCGTGCAGCTCGCGCATGCCGATGGAGACGGGCGCATGGTTGCGGCCCGCGCGGGAGGCGGCGTGGCCGGCGAAGTGCTTCAGGGTCGCGATGACCCCGGAGCTCTGCAGGCCCTTCACGTACTCGGTGGCCAGGATGCCGGTGAGATACGGGTCCTCGCCCATCGTCTCCTCGATGCGGCCCCAGCGGTAGTCGCGCACGATGTCCAGCACCGGGGACAGGCCGTGGTGGGTGCCGATCGCGCGCATGTCCGACCCGATCCGTGCGGCCATCTCGCCGATCAGCTCGGGAGCGAAGGAGGCTCCCCAGGCGATCGCGGCGGGGTAGGTGGTGGCCTCATGGGCCATGAGCCCGGTCAGGCACTCCTCGTGGGCGATCGCCGGGATGCCGTGCGGCGAGCCGGCGGTGACGGCGCTCTGCAGGCGGCGCAGGTTCGACACGCCCTCCTCGGCGGTGAGGGGCGCGCTGCCGAAGGCGCGGGTGATGTGCCCGAGGCCGTTCTGGACGGCGTCCTCGAAGGGGTCGCGGCCTTCATCGAAGGTGGACTGCATGGGCGCGAAGCCCTCGGCGTCCCCGATCTCGGGCCGCTTCCAGTAGCTGCCGAGCTGGGCGATCTTCTCCTCGGGGCTGAGATCGGCCAGCAGCGACTCCACGCGCTGCTCGACGCTCACGCTGGGGTCTCTCCACGGGGCAACGGTCATGAGGTGCTCCTTCGCACGGCCGACGAGGTGGCGGCGTTCCCGCGCATCTCGGATTTCAGGCAGTTTTTGAAAGCTTTCTGTTCACTTTCGGTCCTCCTCAGGCTAGAGCAGGCACCGGGGCGTGGTCAATGCCCGGTCACCGGGCGTTGTATCGACCGCACGACGAAGCACCCCACCTGAAAGTTTCAGATGGGGCGCCCTGCGTCGTGCCGACGTGTCGTCGTCTCGGCGCGCTGTCGCTCCTTCGGGCAACCGCCGGATCGCGCGGACGGGGCCCGTGATGGAGGACCGGCGGCGCCTCCTCGGGATCAGCCCTTGGCGGTCCAGTCCGCGGTGCGCTCCTTGAGCTCACGGTAGGCGCCGAGCACCTCCGGGGTAGGCTCCGCCTCGACGGTACGGCTGCCGGTGAGCTCCCAGGTCGGCGGCTCCTGCTCGCCGGAGAGAGCCCAGGCGGCCTGACGCGCGGCGCCGAGGGCGACGTATTCCGCGGCCGGGGCGATGGTCACCGCGCGCCCGAAGATGGCCGGAGCGATCTGCTGCACGGCCTGGCTGCGGGCCGCGCCGCCGATCAGGGTGATTCCGGCGGCTGCGGTGCCGGTGATGTCCTCGAGGGCGGAGATGCCGTCGGCCAGCGAGCACAGCAGGCCCTCAACGTAGGCGCGGGCGATGTCCTCCCGGGTGGTGGACGTGCTCATGCCGGTGAGGGTCGCACGCGCCTCGGGACGGTTCGGGGTGCGCTCGCCGTCGAAGTAGGGCAGCAGCGTCACGCCGTGCGCGCCGGGCGCGCTGGCCAGGGCGAGTTCGGCCATCTCCTCATGGCTCACGCCGAGCAGGGCGCGGCCGGCCTCGAGGATGCGGGCGGCATTGATCGTGGTGGCCATCGGCAGGAAGCGACCGGTGGCGTCCGCGAAGCCCGTGACCGAGCCGGTGGCGTCGTTCGGACGAGTAGGGCTGACCATCGCGCACACGCCGGAGGTGCCGATCGAGACGGAGACGTCGCCCTCGCTCTGCGAGAGCCCCAGGGCCGCCCCCATGTTGTCTCCGGTGCCGGCGGCGATGGCGGCGCCCCCGGGCGTGCGTGCCATGATCTCCTGCGGCGACCCGGGCAGGCGCGGCAGGTCGAGTGAACGGCCCAGGGCCAGCTCGACCAGCTCGGGCTTCCACTCCTCGGTGCGGGTGGAGTAGTACGCGGTGCCGGAGGCGTCGCCGCGGTCGGTGAAGGCCTCTCCCCCGCCGGCCAGGTGACGGGAGACGTAGTCGTGGGGCAGCAGCACGCTCGCCGCACGCTGCGCGTTCTCGCTCTCGTTGTCCCGCACCCAGCGCAGCTTCGAGGCGGTGAAGGAGGCGACCATCAGGCTGCCGATCTCCTCGACGGACGCCTCGGCGCCACCCATCTCCTCGATCAGGGCCTCGGCCTGCGGAGCGGACCGGGTGTCGTTCCACAGGAGCGCGTCACGCACCACCTCGCCCTGAGCATCGAGCAGCACCATGCCGTGCTGCTGGCCGCCCACGGACACGGCGTCGGCCCGCTCGAGCAGGGGGCCGGCGGCCTCGTCGACCGCGTCGAGCCAGGCGCGCGGGTCCACCTCGGTGCCGTCAGGATGCGCGGCGCGGCGCTCCTCGAGCACCACCCCGGTCTCCGCGTCGACGAGAAGGGCCTTCGTGGCCTGGGTGGAGGAGTCGATTCCGAGAACCGTGGGTGCCATCGGGGGTCCTTTGCGTCGTGGGCGTCGGGAGCGGGTGGGCCGCGAATGCGGGTGGCGTCATGAGTGCCGAATGGTCGTCTGCGTCGTGGTCATGCGAGAGGTCGCGGCGCTGGGCCGTCCGACGGCGGACGGAAAGCTCGAGAGGCGCGCTACGACTGCCCCACCAGGCTATGACACCCGCCGCGCGTCACTCGAGGAACGGCGGGAACGGAGGGAACTGCGGGATCCAGGCGCCGGACGAACAGGCTGCCCGCGCATCGACGGGCGGCAGGCGTGCAGGCAGGCCTCCATACAGGGAGCGTGCACATATAGCGCCACCGGATGCGAGGGCCGAGCCGCGCAGGCCGTGCCCGAGCCCACCCGGGAGAACGGGCCACCTTCACCTCGACTGGCGGTATGTGTGCAGGCAGGCCCGCATACGGGAAGCATGCACACATACCGACACCGGATGCGACGGCCACGCCACGTGGCCCGGGCGGAACAGCAGAGCGAGGCGGGGCCGCACGGGCCCGGGCGGAACAGCAGAGCGGGGCGGGGCCGGCCGGGCTGACTCGCCCGAACGGCCCCGCCCCCACCGGATCAGGCGCGGAAGCCGAGCAGGTGCTGCATGGCCAGCTGCTGCAAGCGCACGAAGCCGAAGTTGCGCTCGCCGGCCTTGTCCGCGTCGAACTCCTCGAAGGTGGAGCGATCCGCGAGCAGGTCCGCGAGGGACTCGCCCTCGGCGAGGGTCGGCTGCGCGAGCTCGTCGATGCCGGAGTACGACAGCGCCTCCTGGACCTCCGAGTCCTGACGGAACGCGAGGGCGCGCTCCTTGAGCATCAGGTACATCTCCATGTTGGCCGCGGCCGAGTCGTACTGGCCCGTCTCGTGCTCGGTGCGCGAGGGCTTGAAGTCGAAGTGACGGGCACCCTCGTAGGCGCCGGGCTTGGACGGGAAGCCGTTCTCGAGCAGGTCCACGGTGAAGAAGGCGCTGATCAGGTCGCCGTGACCGAACACGAGGTCCTGGTCGTACATCGGGCCGTGCTGGCCGTTGAGGTCGATGTGGAAGAGCTTCTCGCTCCACAGCGCCTGGGCGAGGCCATGGGTGTAGTTCAGGGTCGCCATCTGCTCGTGGCCGGTCTCGGGGTTGATGCCCACGATGTCGCCGTGCTCGAGCTGCTCGATGAAGGCCAGCGCGTGGCCCACGGTGGGCAGGAAGATGTTGCCGCGGGGCTCGTTCGGCTTCGGCTCGAGGCCGATGCGCATGTCGTAGCCCTTGTCCTTGATGTAGCCGGCCACGGTGTCCAGGCCCTCGCGGTAGCGCTCGAGCGCGGCGAAGAGATCCTTCGACCCGTCGTACTCCGCGCCCTCACGGCCGCCCCACATGACGAAGGTGCTCGCACCGAGCTCGGCGGCGAGGTCCACGTTGGCCAGGACCTTGCGCAGGCCGAAGCGGCGCACGTCGCGGTCGTTGGAGGTGAACGCGCCGTCCTTGAACACGGGGTGGGCGAAGGTGTCGGTGGTGACCATCTCGATGACCAGGCCGGTCTCGTCGGTGACGGACTTCAGCTGGTCGATGATCGTCTGGCGCTCCGCGGGGGTCGCGTCGAAGGGGATCACGTCGTTGTCGTGGAAGGTGAAGCCCCAGGCGCCGAGCTCGGAGAGCTTGCGGATGTGGGCGCTCAGCTCGAGCGGCGGGCGGGTGGCGGCGCCGAACTGGTCCTGGGCCTGCCAGCCGGTGGTCCACAGGCCGAAGGAGAACTTGTCGTCGCGGGTGGGGGTGGGTGCAGTCATGGTCGAACTCCTCTGTACGGACAGCAGTCTGGGATCCCTCACGGCGCGAGGTGTCGCACTACGATGCCCTGAGCCGATCCAGCAGTTCTGCGGAACGGGCATCCTCGAGCCGCTTAGTATGTTTGAGTTACTAACATACGACGATTCGTCGCCGGATCACAAGACGGCGCCGCGGGTTCGTACGACGGAAGGGCCTCCCCCATGCAATCGACGCACCTCCGAGAGCACAACCTCTCGCTCGTCATGCGCGCCGTCGTGAACGCGGCCGACCCCGTCTCCCGCGCCACGCTCGCCCGCTCCACCCAGCTCACCAAGCCCACCGTCTCCAAGCTCATCGAAGAGCTGATCACGGCAGGTCTCGTGGAGGAGCACGCCCCGGTCTCCCAGGGCAGCGGCCGGCCGATGGTGCCCCTGCAGCCCGCCCAGCACACGGTGCTCGGCATCGGGCTCGAGATCGCCGCCGAGCACATCTCCTGCCTCGGCATCGATCTGGCCGGCGGAGAGCTCAGCTCCCACACCGAATACCTCGAGGTCACGGCGAGCAACGTCCCGGAGGCCGTCCAGGCCTGCGCGCGACTGCTCGAACAGGTCCGGGCCGAGGCGGGCCCCGCCACACTGGTCGGGGTCTGCGTCGCCGTACCCGGGCGCATCTCGCCCGACGGGGAGAGCGTGCTGTCCGCCCCGAATCTCGACTGGGCCGACGTCCCCCTCATGCGCGAGCTCCAGACCATCCCCGCCCTGGTGGGCGTGCCGGTCCTGGTGCAGAACGACATCCGGCTGTCGGTCCTCACCGAGATCGCCCGTCGGCCCGACGAATCGTTCATGTACGTGCGCGGCAGCACCGGAGTGGGCGGGGCGATCGTGCTGGATGGCAAGGTGCTCGAGGGCGTCCACGGCTGGGCCGGGGAGTTCGGGCACACCGTGGTCGAGCCGGGCGGCGCACTCTGCCGCTGCGGCCGCCGCGGCTGCCTCGAGGCGTACGTGTCCTACCACGCGCTGCGCGAGCGCGCCGGGCTGCGACGGGACGTGCTCATCGACGAGCTGGTCGAGGAGCTATCCCGCAGCACCGACCGGGCAGAGGTGATCGGCACGATCGGCCGCTCCCTGGGCCTGGCCGTCGCGAACGCGCTGAACATCCTGGATCTCTCCACCGTGATGCTCTCGGGCTACCTGGGCCCGATCGCCGAGGAGATCGCCCCGTTCATCCGCGAGACCGTGGACCTCCACGCCCTGGCCGCCGAGGTCGACGAGATCGTCATCGAACGCTCGGACGACCTCGCCGCGCCCGCGCTGTGGGGCGCGGCGCGAGCGGCGATCTCCCCGCTCCTGGATCACCCCGGCGACTGGATCGCCCGGTCGACGAACCTGGCCGGCTGACCTCCCCCGGCCGGCGGTCCCGGTCGGCCCGTCGACCCTCCTCCCGCCGACACGGATATCGATTGCGCATCCCGTCTTGACCGCACGCCCCCCGGTTTGTAAGTTAGCGACACTTACCCCGGTGAGTCCCGTCACACCCACTGGCCGCTGCACCCCGTCACCGTCGACATCAGGAGTAGGTCATGAAGAACATCCAGCTTTCTCGCCGGTCCGCCTTGGGCGCCGCCGCAGGGCTCTCCGCACTCAGCCTCGCCGCCTGCGGGACCTCGGGCCCCGGGGGCTCCGGGGGCGGTGGTGGCGGCGACTCCGCCGGCTACTGGGCCCTCAGCGGCGAGCCGAACGAGACCATCACCAAGGACACCGTCACCGCGTTCAACGAGCTCGACAAGGGCACGATCGAGCTGACGTTCTTCCAGAACGACGCCTACAAGCAGAAGATCCGCACCGCGATCGGTGCCGGTGAGGCGCCCACCGTCATCACCGGCTGGGGCGGCGGCGGCCTGCGCACCTATGCCGAGGAGGAGCAGGTCGACGATCTCACCGACTGGCTCGGCGAGAACACCGACGTCAAAGACAGGTTCATCGAGTCGGTCTGGGCCGCGGCCACCGTCGACGAGCAGGTCTACGCGATGCCCACGGGCGCCGCCCAGCCGATCATCCTGTTCCACAACAAGACCGTGCTCGAGGACATCGGCGCCGAGGCCCCCGAGAGCTGGGAGGATCTCCTGGGCGCCATCGAGAAGGCGCACTCCGCAGGCGTCGCCCCCATCTCGCTCGCCGGCCAGTCGCGGTGGACCTCGATGATGTGGATCGAGTACCTCCTGGATCGCGTGGGCGGCCCGGACGTGTTCGCGAAGATCGCCGCCGGGGAGCCGGATTCCTGGCTCGACGACGCCGTGGTCGAGATGGGCAAGAAGGTCGAGGAGCTCCTGGAGGCGAAGGCCTTCGTGGAGGGCTTCGAGTCCATGGCCGCCGACTCCAACACCGACCAGGCGCTCATGTGGTCCGACAAGGCCGCGCTGATGCTCCACGGCGGTTGGACCTACGGCGGCATGAAGTCCGGGGGCGGCTCGTTCGTCCAGGACGGCCGTCTCGGCTACGGGCCCTTCCCCACGATCGAGGGCGGCAAGGGCGAGCTCACGAACCTCGTGGGCAACCCCGCCGGCTACGTCTCGCTGTCCTCCACGGCGACCGACGAGCAGAAAACGGTCGCGAAGGCCTTCTTCGCCGAGGGGCTCATGACCGACGCCGTCTCGGAGGCGCTCATCGAGTCCGGCTCGGTCCCCGTCGTGAAGGGCCAGGACGAGGCCCTCGCCGCGAGCGACGACGCCGACTACCTGCAGTGGGTCTACACCTCGATGCAGGACGCCCCCTCCTTCACCCAGTCCTGGGACCAGGCGCTGCAGCCCACCGCGGCCGAGGAGCTCCTGGTCAACACCGAGCAGCTGTTCCTCGGGAAGCTCTCTCCCGAGCAATTCGCCGAGAACATGAACGCCACCCTGGAGGCCTGAGCATGGTGTCCTCCGCCGATCCGACGGCGGTCACGTCGATGCCCGGGCGCCGCCGCGCGCCCGGGCAGGGCGCCGCCGAGAGTCCGTCGACGGCCTGGCGAACGCGGCGGGAGCGACTGATGACCTCCCACGTGCTCTTCGCCCTCCCCGCCCTGCTCTTCTTCCTGGTCTTCGCGGTGCTGCCGCTGCTCGGCGTGGTGGTGCTGTCCTTCACGTCATGGAACGGCATCGGCGCGATCGAGTTCACGGGGCTCGTCAGCTGGAAGGACGCGCTGACGCGCGAGACCACCTGGCACGGTCTGCTGCTGGTGCTCTTCATGATCGCGGCCACCTGGCTGCTGCAGACCCCGCTGAGCATCCTGCTGGGCACCTTCCTCGCCGGGCAGCAGAAGTACCGCAACGTCCTCGCGGTGCTGTACTTCCTGCCGATGCTGCTCTCCTCCGCGGCCATCGCGATCACCTTCAAGTCGCTGCTGGACCCGAACTTCGGCATCCCCAGCGGGCTGAACCTGGGCTTCCTCAAGCAGAACTGGCTCGGGGACTCCACGCTCGTGTGGATCGTGCTGCTGGCGATCATCGCGTGGCAGTTCATCCCCTTCCACACGCTGATCTACCAGGGAGCCGTGCGGCAGATCCCGCAGACGATGTACGAGGCGGCACAGATCGACGGGGCCGGGCGGGTGCGGCAGTTCTTCTCGATCACCCTGCCCCAGCTCAAGTACACGCTGATCACCAGCTCGACGCTGATGGTGGTGGGCGCCCTGACCTACTTCGACATCATCTTCGTGCTCACCCAGGGCGGGCCCGGCAAGTCCACCCGGATCCTGCCGCTGGACATGTACCTCACCGGATTCCGCGGCAACGAGATGGGCGTCGCGAGCAGCCTGGCCGTGATCCTCGTGGTCATCGGACTGGGCCTGGCGCTCGCGGTGCAGCGGCTCGGCGGCAAGGATGCCTCCGCCAGCCAGATGGAAGGAGCGTGAGATGAGAAGGAACTGGATCGGAGGCACTTTCGGCTGGCTCTGGCTGGTCATCGCCATCCTGCCTCTCTACTTCGTCGTGATCACGAGCCTGAAGTCGATCAACACCTACTTCGGATCGAACCCGGTGATGCCCTCGCCGAAGCTCGCGGTCGAGAACTTCACCGCGGTGCTCGAAGCGGACTTCACGATGTACCTGCTCAACAGCGTGCTCGTGGCGCTCGGGACGGTGATCCCCCTGGTCGGGATGGCCTTCATGGCGTCGTTCTCGATCGTGCGCAGCGGCCATCGCTTCTTCGGCCCCGTGCGGAGCCTGTTCCTGCTGGGCCTGGCTATCCCGGTGCAGGCCACGATCGTCCCGATCTACCTGTTGATCATCCGGATGCACATGTACGACTCCCTCGTCGCGCTCATGCTGCCGGGCATCGCCTTCGGCCTGCCGCTGAGCGTCCTGATCATCTCCAACGCGCTGCGGGACGTGCCGCGCGAGCTGTTCGAGGCGATGGACATCGACGGCTGCACCGAGTGGCAGAAGATGTGGCGCCTCGCGCTGCCCATCTGCCAGCCGGCGATCGTCACGGTGGCCGTCTACCAGGCGCTCATGTCATGGAACGGCTTCCTGTTCCCGCTGATCCTCACCCAGAGCCCGGACAAGCGCACGCTGCCCCTGGCGCTGTGGAGCTTCCAGGGCGAGTACGCCACGAACGTCCCGGTGGTCATGGCCGCCGTGATCCTCTCGTCCATCCCGATCATCCTGCTCTACGCCTTCGGTCGCCGGTACCTGGTCAGCGGCATGACGGCCGGCTCCAGCAAATGACCTGACTCCCGCCGACGACGGGCCCGGTCCCGGCCGCGCCATGGCGCGAGCCGCTCTTGACCCGCCGCCGTTCCCTTTATAAGTTAAAGACCCTTACCAGGGCCGGTCCGCCTCGCCCCGAGGCCTCTCCGAGTCACCGTCGACACCGTCGACACCGAGCGCAGACCACCACCACGACCCTGCGCCACCTGCTCGTCGGCCGCCAGGAGTGTCCGGAGCACCCGTTCCGGACGGCCCCGGTCCCGCCCCACCATCCGCTCTTCGAGGAGTCGTGACACCAGCAGTGACCGCCCCATCCCCTTCCCCCCGACCGCTGCGCGTCGGCATGGTCGGCTACGGCTTCATGGGTGCCGCCCATTCCCACGCCTGGCGCACCGCCCACCGTTTCTTCGACCTCCCGCTGACCCCCGTGCTGCGCACCCTCGCCGGGCGCACCGAGAGCGCCCTGGTCGCGGCCGCCGAGCGCTACGGCTTCGAGCAGACCACCACCCGGTGGCAGGACCTCGTCGAGGATCCCGAGATCGACGTCATCGACATCTGCACCCCTGGTGACACACACTTCGAGATCGCGATGGCCGCCCTCGCCGCCGGCAAGCACGTGCTGTGCGAGAAGCCGCTCGCCAACTCGGTCGAGGAATCGGCGGAGATGGCCGCCGCAGCGACCGAGGCGAGCAGCCGCGGCATCCGCAGCATCTGCGGCTTCTCCTACCGCCGCACCCCGGCGCTGGCCTACGCGCGCCAGCTCGTCGCCGAGGGGGCGGTGGGCGAGATCCGCCAGGTCCGTGCTCAGTACCTGCAGGACTGGCTCTCCGACGCCGACGCCCCGATGACCTGGCGCCTGGACAAGGACAAGGCCGGCTCCGGCGCGCTCGGCGACATCGGCGCCCACATCATCGACCTCGCCCAGTGGATCTCCGGCCAGGACATCACCGCGGTCTCCGGCATCCTCGAGACCGTCGTCCCCACCCGTCCCGCGGCCGGGGACATGCAGGGTCTCGGCGGCAAGGGCGACCTCTCCGGCGAGCGCCAGCAGGTCACCGTCGACGACGTCGCCCTGTTCACCGCCCGCTTCGACAGCGGGGTGCTCGGCTCCTTCGAGGCGACCCGCATGGCGCAGGGCCGCAAGAACGCCATGCGCGTGGAGATCAACGGCTCGACGGGATCGATCGCCTTCGACTTCGAGCGCATGAACGAGCTGGAGATCTACGACGCCACGGCCGACGCCGGCCGGCAGGGCTTCACCCGCGTGCTCACCACCGAGCCGGAGCATCCCTATGCCGCGGCCTGGTGGCCCACGGGCCACGGCCTGGGCTACGAGCACACCTTCACGCACGAGATCGCGGACCTGGTGCGGGCGATCGGCGAGGGCACCGACCCCTCCCCCTCCTTCGAGGAGGCGCTGCAGGTGCAGCGCGTCCTCGCCGCCGTCGAGGCCAGTTCGGCCGACGGCTCCCGCTGGCGGGGTGTCGACCCGTCGGCCCCCGACACCACCGCACAGACCTCACAGACCACCACGTCGCAGGAGCGCACCCGATGACAGACCCCCAGACGACCGCCTCGACCAGCACCTTCGTCGTCGCCCCGCCGAGCGACCGCACGGCCCTCGTGGTCCGCGGCGGCTGGGACGGGCACCAGCCGGTCGAGGCGACCGACCTGTTCATCCCCTTCCTCGAGGAGAACGGCTTCACGGTACGGATCGAGGACTCTCCCGCGGTCTATGCCGACGCCGAGTACATGGCCACGGTCGATCTCATCCTCCAGTGCAACACCATGAACACCATCGAGAAGGAGGAGTTCGAGGGGCTGCGCGCGGCCGTCGAGGCGGGCACCGGTCTGGCCGGCTGGCACGGCGGCATCGCCGACAGCTACCGCAACAACTCCGACTACCTCACCCTGATCGGCGGCCAGTTCGGCTGCCACCCCGGCAAGCACCCCGATGAGCGCACGGGCGAGCAGGCCGACAACTACGTGCCCTACACGGTGAACATGCTGCCGGCCGCCGCCGAGCACCCGATCACCCGGGGCATCAGCGACTTCGACCTGGTCACCGAGCAGTACTGGGTGCTCAGCGACGACTACATCGACGTGCTCGCGACCACCACGCAGAAGGTGCGCGAGTGGGACCCGTGGGACCGCCCGCTCACCTCCCCGGCGCTCTGGACGCGCCAGTGGGGCGAGGGCCGGATCTTCGTCTCCACCCCCGGGCACCGGGTCGAGGTGCTCGAGGACGAGAACGTGCGCACGGTGATCGAGCGCGGCCTGCTGTGGGCGGCGCGCGGCAGCGAGCAGCCCTACGGCGAGCACCGCACCGGCGGACACGCCGCGACCGCACAGGGCGTCGAGCGCTCGGACGATGCGCACGGAGCCACCCGATGAGCGCGGCGGCAGCGCCGATGCGGATCGGCATGATCGGCTGCGGGGTCATCTCGCGGCAGTACCTGGCGAGCTTCGACGAGCTGCCGGACGTGCAGCTCGTCGCGGTCGCGGATCTCGATCCCGCCCGCGCCGAGGCCGCCGCCGAGGGGCGGGAGGGTGTGCGCGTGCTGAGCGTCGACGAGCTCCTCGCCGACCCCGAGGTGGACACGGTCCTGAACCTCACCATCCCCGCGGCGCACGCCGACGTGGACCTGCGGGCGATCGCCGGCGGGAAGAACGTCTACTCGGAGAAGCCGTTCGCGGTGACCACCGAGGAGGGCGCCGAGGTTCTCGCTGCGGCGCGCCAGGCCGGGGTGCTCACCGGGAGCGCGCCGGACACCGTGCTCGGCACCGGCACCCAGACCGCCCGGGTCGCGATCGACGCCGGCGAGATCGGCACCCCGATCGCGGCCGTGGCCACCATGGTCACGCCGGGCCACGAGCGCTGGCACCCTCAGCCGGACTTCTACTACGTGCCCGGCGGCGGCCCCCTGCTGGACATGGGTCCGTACTACATCCACTCCCTGGTCACCCTGCTGGGTCCGGTCGCCGAGGTGATCGGGGCGGGCAGCCGCCTGCGCACCGAGCGCACCATCGGCTCGGGCCCCCGCGAGGGCGAGATCATCCCCGTCACCACGGAAACGCACGTCACCGGCGTGCTGGTCCATGAGAGCGGCGCGCTCACCACGCTCATCATGAGCTTCGACGGCGTCGCGACCGCGGCCCATCCGATCGAGGTCCATGGCACCACCGGCTCGCTCGCCGTGCCGGATCCCAACCGCTTCGACGGCGACGTCGAGGTCAAGCGGCTGGGCGGCGAGGACTGGGAGACCCTGCCCGTGACCGGCGGCTACGAGGGCGTCGCGCGCGGCATCGGGTTGCAGGACATGGCCGTGCGCGGCGAGGCGCTGCGAGCCAGCGGCGAGCTCGGCCAGCACGTGCTCGAGGTGATGAACGCGGTGCTCGAATCGGCGCGCAGCGGCGCCCGCGTCGAGGTCGCCAGCACCGTGGCCCGTCCCGAGGCGGTCGAGCTGCAGGACGTCCGCGTCACCGCCTGAGCATCTGGTCCGTCAGCGGCACGGTCTATGTGCCAGGCCGTGCCGCTGCGACCGCTCAGAGGTTCCAGATGACCGGGACCAGCACGATCTTCACGACGATGGAGAAGGCGAAGAGCGTGGCGTAGGCGGTCTCGATGCGCTCGTCGGCCTTCTTGGAGTTCGCGGCATCCAGCACCGCGGGCTGTCCGAGGAACCCGGCGACGGCGCCGGCCGCGCGCGGGGCGGAGAGGTCCAGGATCCAGCGGGCGGCGACCAGCAGCACGACACAGCTCAGCACGGCGATGATCGCCGAGAGCGCGGCGGCCCGCCACGCGTCGGGCGAGGTGAGCACCGCGGCGACATCCGGCCCTGCGGTCAGGCCCAGGCCGGCGAGGAAGAGCAGCAGGCCCAGCTGGCGCAGCGTGATGTTGGCGCTGCCGGGCAGGGCCCACACCACGGGACCGGTGCGGCGCAGGGCGCCCAGCACCATGCCCACCAGGAGCGGCCCGGCGGCAGGCCCCAGGGAGAAGCTGCCGCCGCCGGGCATCGGCAGGGTGACCAGGCCCAGTGCGAAGCCGAGCACCAGCCCGAGGCCCAGGGAGAGCACGTCGAGCTCGCTGGCCTTGCGGTCGGAGTCTCCGAGCAGCGCATGGACGTCGTCGAGCTTGGAGCGGTCCACGACCACGGCGATGCGGTCCCCGGGCTCGAGCACCAGGTCGTCGCGGGCCAGCAGCTCGAGGTCGCCGCGCCGCACGCGGGTGACCACGGCCCCGAAGCGCACCGGCAGGTTCAGCTCGGCGATCGACCGCGAGGCCAGATCGGGGTTGGACACGGTGAGGCGGGTGAACTCCACGAGCGAGCGGTCATGGGCGACGTGGCGGTCGCTGCGCTCCCCGAGCACCTCGGTGACGGCATCGACCGCCTCGGGCATGCCCACGGCGACCACCTCGTCACCTGCCAGGAGGTCCTCCCCCGGCACGATCACGCGCACGCGGCCGTCGCGGCGCAGGTAGGAGAAGCGCACCTGCTGCTCGTGCCACTGCGGGACGTCGCGCAGGTTCACCGGATGCAGCACCCGCACGGTGGTGGAGTCCAGGCTGGTCCCGGCGAGCGCCGGGGTGTCCTTGCGGCCGGGCCAGCTGCGGGAGACCACGGTGGAAACCAGCACGATCCCCACGATCACGCCGATCGGATACCCGAAGGCGTAGCCGACCGACGGGGCCGACGTGCCGGTCACGCGACCGGCGGCATCCAGGGCCGGGGCGGCGGTGAGCGCACCGGTGAACAGGCCCAGCGAGAGGTCCTGCGCGAGGCCGAGCAGGCGGCTCAGCACGATCGTGGCGACGGCGGCGAGGACGGTGCTCGCTGTGGCGGCGGCCAGCAGCGGCAGCTGCTTGCTCAGAGAGCTGAAGAACGCGGCGCCGGCGGAGATCCCGACGGTGTACACGAACAGGGCCAGGCCCAGGGACTGCACGATGTCCATCCCGGCGCCGAGATGCGGGGCGGCCGCCGAGAGGGCGAGGCCGGTGAACAGGGCGCCGGCGGCGCCGAAGCGCACGCGGCCGAAGGGGATCGCTCCGAGCACGGCTCCCGAGGCGACGACCAGGAACAGCGTGAGGAGCGGGCTCCCCTCGAGGACGTCGATCACGGTGAACCTTTCCAGGGCCCGGCAGGGCGCACCGGGCCGGTGCGCGTGGAGCGCGGGCACCGCAGTGTGGAGTGGCCCTCCACGATAGTCGCGGCCCGCCCGCCCGGGAATCGGAGATGTCCGAGGTCACGACGGGAAGAGGTCACGGCAGGACGAGGCGACGACGAGACGACGGGACGACGGCACGGCAGAACGAGGCGACGACGGGACGGCCGACGGTGCGCGCTCAGCCGAACGACAGCGGCAGCATCTGGCCTCTCGCACCGAGCGCGTCCAGCTCGGCGCGCTCCTCGGCGGTGGCGGGCCGCCGTCCGGTCGCGACGCGGAGCGCGTCGGCGTCCTCCCAGCGCGCGGGCAGCCGGACCCGCAGGCGGCGCTCGACCATCTCGCGGGCCGCCGCCAGGCTCTCCGTGCTCGGGAGGCCGACGGACGGGAGATGCGCGGCCAGGTCCAGGTGGTGCAGCACCGCCTCCAGGACGTACGCCCCGAGGTAGTCCCGCACGGTGAGCGTCATCCCCTGGGTGGCCACCGGCAGCTCGGGATGGGCGAGCTGCGCGGCCCGGCCTGCGGCGGCGCCGAGGTCGTCGAGATGTGCGCGCAGCAGGGCAGGGTCCTCGTATGCCGCGGCGAGCCGTACGACGAGCGCATCTCCGGGGGCGGTGCCGTCCGGCGGGGTGGCCGAGGGCGTCCAGTAGCTGAGGGCGTCGTGGCTGGGGGCCGTGTCCGCCGGGGTGGAGAGGGTGATCAGCAGATCCTGCGCGTCGATCACCAGGTGGGAGACGAGGTCGCGCACCCGCCAGCCGCGACAGCCGGAGGGCTCGTCGAACGCCTCGTCCGGGAGGGCGGCGACCGCGGTGCACAGGGCCGACCAGGTCTGGGAGAAGATGTCCACGTCAGAACGGTAGCAAGCGCGTTCCCCAGAGCGCCCGGGTCCCTGGCAACATCCGGCACATGCCTGCCGCACGGGGCGTGGTGCAGGACACTTCACAGCATGCCCCCTGCTGGAAAGGCATCACCCATGCTCAATGTCGCTGTCATCGGTACTGGCTCCATCGCCGACGCCCACCTCCGCGCCTATCTCGACGCCGCCGACCAGGTGCGCGTCGTGGCGCTGGCCGATCTCACGGTCGAGAAGGCGGAGGAGGCGCGCGAGCGCTTCGGTCTCACCGACGCCCGCACCTACGCCGATGTCGGCGAACTGCTCGCGGCCGAGGATCTCGACCTCGTCTCCGTGACGACTCCCCCGTCGGCCCATCGACCCGTGACGGTGCAGGCGCTCGAGGCCGGCGTGCACGTGATCGTCGAGAAACCGATGGCGCCCTCGCTCGAGGACTGCGATGCGATGCTCGAGGCGCAGCGACGCAGCGGGAAGCTGCTCTCGGCCATCGCGCAGAACCGGTTCCGCACCGAGATGATGCGGCTGAAGGCGGTGCTCGACAGCGGGAAGATCGGCCCCGTCGCCCACACCCGGATCGCCTCGGAGTGGTGGCGCGGCACCTCCTACTACGACCTGTGGTGGCGGGGCACCTGGGCCTCCGAGGGCGGCGGCTGCACCCTGAACCACGCGATCCACCACATCGACCTCGCCCTGTGGCTGCTGGGGACCCCGCAGGCGGTGGTCGCGATGATGACCAACGCCGCCCACGCCAACGCCGAGGTCGAGGACCTCTCCGTCGCGATCCTGCAGTACGAGCGCGGCCTGGCGGAGCTGACCAGCTCGGTCGTGCACCACGGCCAGCGCCAGGAGATCGTGGTCCAGGGCGAGCGGGCGCGTGTCTCCCAGCCGTGGGAGGTGGTCGCCGAGACCGCCCAGCCCAACGGCTTCCCCACGCCGGACGGGAATCCCCCGCTCACCGATGAGCTCGAGGCTTTCGCGGCCTCGGTCCCGCCGCTCGAGCACACCGGGCACGCCGCCCAGCTGCGCGACGTGATCACCGCGATCGAGGCCGGCACGGAGTCGATGATCACCGGCGAGGACGGCCGAAGGGCGGTCGAGCTGGTCACCGCGATCTACGCCTCCGCCATCGAGCGCCGCACCATCGACCTGCCGCTCGCCCCGGAGGACCCCTACTACCGCTCCGGCACCCTCGTGGAGCGGGCCCCGCACTTCTTCGAGAAGAGCGCCTCGGTGGGTGCGCTGGACGGCGCCATCACCGTGGGCGGCTCCTCCTAACAGCGGCTCCCGACCCCGCCACCACTCTTCCTGACCACCCCGTTGAAAGGACCCCCATGGCTGTCTCCGAAGGAGCCAACTACGCCCCCGCTGCGATGCCGAAGCCTGTCGTCGAGCCCGGCGAGTTCGTCTTCGCCGTCATGCATCTCGACCACGGCCACATCGGAGGGATGACGCAGGGCCTGATCGGCGCCGGCGGCACCCCGAAGTGGGTCTACGACCCCCAGCCCGAACGGGCCGACGCCTTCGCCGAGCAGTTCCCCGGGGTGCAGATCGCCGGCAGCGAAGAGGAGATCTTCACTGATGACGAGGTGCTGCTGGTCGCCGCCGCGGCCGTGCCCGCGGACCGCGCCGCGCTGGGCATCCGCGTCATGGAGGCCGGCAAGGACTACTTCACCGACAAGACCCCGCTGACCACCCTCGACCAGCTGGCCGAGGCCAAGGCCGCCGTGGAGCGCACCGGCAAGAAGTACATGGTGTATTACTCCGAGCGCCTGCACGTCGAGGCCGCGGTGCTCGCCGGCCAGTACATCGACCGCGGGGCGATCGGTGAGGTCATCCAGGTCCAGGGCATGGGCCCGCACCGCATGGGCGACCCCTCCACCCGCCCGGACTGGTTCTTCGAGCGTGCTCGCTACGGCGGCATCCTCACCGATATCGGCTCGCACAACTTCGAGCAGATGCTCACCTTCACCGGTTCGGACGACGCCGAGATCCTCTCGAGCTCGATCGGCAACTTCGGCCACCCGGACCATCCGGAGCTCGACGACTACGGCGATGCCCACATCGCCCTGTCCTCCGGCGCCTCCGGCTTCGTGCGCGTGGACTGGTTCACCCCGGCCGGGCTGCGCACCTGGGGCGACGGCCGTACGTTCATCCTCGGCACCGAGGGCTACATGGAGCTGCGCAAGTACGTCGACGTCACCACCGACAACGGCGGCGGCCAGGTGATCCTGGTCGACGGCGAGGGCGAGCATCGCATCGATGCCACCGGCAAGGTGGGCTACCCGTTCTTCGGCGAGCTCATCCTCGACGTCCTGCACCGCACTGAGAACGCCATGACCCAGGACCACGCCTTCAAGGCCGTGGAGCTGGCGCTGAAGGCCCAGGAACAGGCCCGCGTGCTGCGGGCGCCCGGCGCCTGACCCCGCGCGGCCCCGCGCCGCACACAGCACCTGCCGACGGTCGTCGCCCCCTCCGGGACAGCGACCGTCGGCTTTTTCATGCCGTCAACATCTCGACGTGTTTTCATTCAGCTTTCGGTGTTCGATTGGTGCCTGGTACTGGCTTGACCTGACAGTGCGGCCGGGCACACCGTGACACTCTCGACAGAAGTTTCCGAAATCTTTTCGGCGTTGTCGCCGAACTTGCGAACTGGAGCAACAATGAAGCCTGTCACCCGCCGTGCGACTCTCGCCGGCCTCGGGATCGCCGTACCCGCCCTGGTCACCCTCAGCGCGTGCAGCGGCGGCAAGAAGCCCGCCGGTGGCGGCGGCTCGCCATCGAGCCTGTCCGTCTGGGCCCTGACCGGCGCCAAGCAGGACACCTACCAGGGGTCCTTCGACGCCTGGGACAAGGCGAACCCCGACGACCCGTTCTCCGTGGAGTTCTTCGCGAACGACTCCTACAAGGAGAAGATCCGCACCTCGATCGGCTCCGGCAACGCGCCGACCCTGATCTTCAACTGGGCCGGAGGCACGCTCGAGGACTACGTCGCCAACGAGTCGGTCGTGGACCTCACCGGCAAGGTCGACGACATCCTCTCGCGCTCGATCGACTCGATCGCCAAGGTCGGCGAGGTCGACGGGAAGCAGTTCGGCGTCCCGAACAACGACACCCAGCCGGTGGTCCTGTACTACAGCACCGAGCTCTTCGACAAGCACGGCGTCACCCCTCCCACCACCTGGGCCGAGCTGATGACCGCCGTGGAGACCTTCGTCGCGGCGGACGTCATCCCGATCGCCCTGGCCGGCCAGAGCGTGTGGCCCGAGCTCATGTACATCCAGTACCTCACCGACCGCATCGGCGGCGAAGGGGTCTTCGAGAAGGTGCTCGCCGGCGAGGCCGACGCCTGGTCCGACCCCGCGATCACCTCCGCCCTGGAGTCGATCGTGCAGCTGGTGGACGCCGGCGCCTTCGGCTCGAGCTTCGGATCCGTCGCCGCGGACGCGGGCGCCGATGCGGCCCTGGTCCACACCGGCCAGGCCGCGATGCTCCTGCAGGGCAGCTGGGTCTACGGGACGTTCAAGCAGGACGCCCCCGACTTCGTCGCCGGCGACAAGCTCGGCTTCCTCAACTTCCCCGCGGCCGACGGCGGCACCGGCGACCCGGCCAACGTGGTCGGCAACCCCGCCAACTTCTGGTCCGTCTCCGCCGACGCGGACCCGGAGGTGCAGGAGCTCGCCATCAAGTACCTCAACGAGTTCAACCTCAACGAGGACATGGTGGACAGCTTCCTGGGCATGGGCGCGATCCCGGCTGTCAAGGATCTCGAGGACAAGCTCCCCGACCTCGACGACGGGAAGTTCCTGTCCTTCGCCTACGACATGGTGACCAACGCTCCGCACTTCCAGCTGTCGTGGGACCAGGCGCTGCCCGCGGCCCCGGCCCAGGAGCTGCTCACGAACCTCTCGCAGATCTTCCTCGGTGAGAAGAAGCCGGCCGACTTCGTGAGCGCGATGAACGCGACCCTGGACTCATGACCGCGGCGCAGTCCCCAGCACCACGGCCCGCCGCCTCGAAGCCCGCTGCACCGTCCGCTCCCGGAGAGGGCCGCGCGCCCTCCCCGGGGGCGTCCCCCCGTTCCTCCGCTCGGAAGAGCCTGCGCACCGCGCCGAGCAACTGGATGCTGGCGCCGGCCCTGGCGTTCTTCGGCGTCTTCGCCCTGCTGCCGCTCGCGGGCGTGGTCGTGCTGTCGTTCTTCGCATGGGACGGCCTGGGCACCCCGTCGTTCGCCGGCTTCGACGCCTGGTTCTCGGTCTTCCAGAACCCGGTCACCCTGAACGCGATGAAGCTGACCTTCCTGATGACGGCCCTGAGCTTCGTCGTGCAGTTCCCCCTGAGCCTGCTGCTGGGGGCCTTCATGGCCGGTCACCAGCGCTACCGCGAAGCGTTCTCGGTGCTCTATTTCCTGCCCCTGCTGTTCTCGGCAGCGGCGACCGGCATCGCCTTCAAGGCCCTGCTGGACCCGAACTTCGGCCTGTCCCGAGCGTTCAACGCCGACTTCCTGAAGCAGGACTGGCTGGGCTCGCCGAACCTGGCGTTCTACACGCTGATCATGGTCATCTCCTGGTCCTTCGTGCCCTTCCACTCCCTGCTCTACCAGGCCGGGGTGCGACAGATCCCGACGTCGATGTACGAGGCGGCCACGCTCGACGGCGCCGGGCGCACCCGGCAGTTCTTCACCGTGACCCTGCCCCAGCTGAAGTACACGATCGTCACCAGCTCCACGCTGATGCTGGTGGGTTCGCTGACCTACTTCGACCTGATCTTCATCCTCACCGGCGGCGGTCCCGGCAATGCGACGCGGGTGCTCCCGCTGGACATGTACCTGACCGGCTTCCGCTCGTACCAGATGGGACCCGCGAGCGTCATCGCCGTGATCCTCATCGTCGTGGGGCTGCTGCTCTCCCTCGGGCTGAACAAGGTCTCGGGCGCGGACAAGATGGAAAGCCAGATGGAGGGCGCCTGAGATGAGAACCCGTAATCCGAACGTCCTCGGCGGCGTCCTGGGCTTCGCCTGGCTCCTGGTCATCATGGTGCCGATCTACTACATCGTGATCACCAGCATCCGCCCGCGCGAGGACTACTTCAGCTCCAACCCGCTGTCGCTGCCCAGCGAGTTCACCCTCGAACCGTTCCGCTACGTGCTCGAGAACGACTTCCTGCGCTACTTCACCAACAGCGTCATCGTGACCGTGGTGACCGTCGTGGCGGTGGTCGTGTCCTCCCTGATGGCCAGCTATGTGATCGTGCGCAGCCGCACCCGGATGGCCCGCTTCAGCCAGCGCCTGTTCCTCATGGGCATCGCGATCCCGCTGCAGGCGACCATCATCCCGATCTACTACCTGATCGTGCAGCTGGGGCTCTACGACACCCTCTGGGCGCTGATCCTGCCCAGCGTCGCGTTCGCCATCCCGATCACCGTGCTGATCCTGACGAACTTCCTGCGCGATGTGCCCAAGGAGCTGTACGAGTCCATGACCGTCGACGGCGCCTCGGACATGCAGATGTTCCGCCGCCTGGTGCTGCCGCTCGCGAAGCCCGCGATCGTCACCGTCGGCATCTACGACGCCCTGCAGGTGTGGAACGGCTTTCTGTTCCCGCTGGTGCTCACGCAGAGCTCCGAGATGCGGGTGCTGCCGCTGTCGCTGTGGGCCTACCAGGGCGAGTTCACCACGAACATCCCGGCCGTGCTCGCGGCCGTGATGCTCTCGGCGCTGCCGATCCTGGTGCTCTACATCGCCGGCCGACGCCAGCTGATCAGCGGGCTCACCGCCGGCTTCAGCAAGTAGGACTCGTGGCCGGCTCCCGTGGACGTGCGTCCGGGAGCCGGCCACGTCGTGCGGGGGAGGCCGACGGCGATCGCCGTCGGCCCCTCGCGTGTCCGTCGGCCCCCGCGCGCGCGGTCGGCCTCCGTGCGTGCCGTCGGTCGTCGTGCGTGCCGTCGGCCGTCGGCCGTCGGCCGTCAGAACAGGCTCGCCACCCCGTAGATGACCAGCACCAGGGCGAAGGCGACCACGGATTCGATCGCCTGCTGGACGGTCCAGACCCGCAGCGTGGTCTTCACGTCCATGTCCAGCAGTCGGCCCACCAGCCAGAAGCCCGAGTCGTTGACGTGGCCGGCGAACACCGAGCCCGCCGCGAGGGCGAGCACCATGCAGGCGGTCTCGAAGGGGCTGAACCCGCCGGCGATGATCCCCGGCGCGACGAGCGCCGCAGCGGTGGTCAGCGCGACGGTGGCCGAACCCTGCGCGAGGCGCAGCGCGACGGCGATGAGGTAGGCGGCCAGGATCAGCGGGATGCCGAGCTCGGAGAGCGACGCGGCGAGCGCATCGCCGATTCCGGTGGCCTGCAGGACGCCGCCGAACATGCCGCCGGCGCCGGTGATGAGGATGACCGCGCAGACCGGGCCGAGGGCGTTGTCCATCGTCTTCTCGATGGTGGTGCCGCTCTTGCCACGGCGGAAGCCGAGCACGATCACGGTGAACAGCGCCGTGATGAGCAGCGCGATCGGCGTCTCGCCGAGCATCCGCATCGCCTGCACGACCACCGAGTCCGGATCGACGGCTCCGACGCTGCCGAGGGCGTCGAAGCCGGTGTTCAGCAGGATGAGGATCAGCGGCAGGATGAGGATCAGCATGATCGTCCACGGGGCGGGCGGGTTCTCGACCTCCTCCTCGTCACCGGTGAGCCCGGCGAAGGCGGCGTCCGGCACGTTGATGCGGAAGCGGTTCGCGACGACCTTCCCCCACAGGTGACCGGAGATGTACCAGGTGGGGAAGGCCAGCACGAGGCCCAGGAGCAGCACGTACCCCAGGTTCGCCTCGAGGAACGCGGTGGCGGCGACCGGCCCCGGGTGAGGCGGCAGGTACACATGCATCACGGACAGCGCCGCGGCCACCGGGATGCCGAAGGCCAGCAGGTTCCCGCCGAGGCGGCGCGCCACGGCGTAGACGATCGGCACCATCAGCACGAAGGCCGCATCCATGAAGATCGGGAAGCCGATGAAGAGCGCCGCGACGCCCAGGGCGAAGGGAGCGCGCTTCTCGCCGAACAGCCTGATCATCCACTCCGCGAGCGCTCGCGCGCCGCCCGAGGTCTCGACCATCGCGCCGAGCATCGCGCCGATCGCGACCAGGAGGGCGACGTTGGAGAGGGTGTTGCCGAAGCCGAAGAGCATGGTCGGGACGACCTGGCCGGCAGGGATCCCGGCCACCACCGCGGTGAGCAGGCTGACGATGATCAGCGCGAGGAACGCGTGGATCTTCAGCTTCATCACCATGACGAGCAGGAGCGCGACGGCGACGACGGCGACGGTGATCAGGCCGCCGGCGCCGAGCCAGCTCTCCCATCCGGTCTCTTCTATCCAGTCCAGTTCCACGGGAAGGTCCTCTCGGCTCGATGGGGGTCGTCGGATCGATCGGGATGGTCAGATCGATCGAGGTCGTCGGTGCGGTTCTCTCCGCACGGGCGGTCGTCAGCGCGGGCGGTCAACGCAGCGGGCAGTACGGGCGGTCGGCGCAGGGATCAGCACTGGCAGTCCGCGCAGGCGGTCCTCGGCACAGGGTCAATGCCAGCGGTCAGTGCCAGCGGTCGGGAGCAGGGGTGCGGCTGGGTCGGCTCACCATTCGGCGAGCGAGCCGTCGCGGTGGCGCCAGATGGGGTTGCGCCAGCGGTGGCCGATCTCAGCGCGCTCACGCACGTAGTCCTCATCGATCTCGATGCCGAGACCCGGGCCCGTCGGGATGCGCACCATGCCGTCCTCGTAGGCGAAGACGGAGCGGTCCTTCACGTAGTCGAGCAGGTCGTTGGCCTCGTTGTAGTGGATGCCGAGGCTCTGCTCCTGGATGAAGGCGTTGTAGGCGCCGGCGTCGATCTGCAGGCAGGTGGCCAGGGCGATCGGGCCGAGCGGGCAGTGCAGGGCGAGGGCGACGTCGTAGGCCTCGGCCATCGCTGCGATCTTGCGGGTCTCGGTGATGCCGCCGCTGTGGGACGGGTCGGGCTGGATGATGTCGACGGCGCCGCTGGCCAGCACGCGCTTGAAGTCCCAGCGGGTGAACAGCCGCTCCCCCAGCGCGATGGGCGTCGGGGTGGCGCGCAGGGCGTCGAGCACCGAGTCGAGGTTCTCGCTGAGCACGGGCTCCTCGATGAACAGCGGATGGAACGGTTCGAGCTCGCGCAGCAGCACCTTCGCCATCGGAGCGTGCACACGGCCGTGGAAGTCGACGGCCACCCCGATGTCGTCCCCGACGGCCTCGCGGATCGTGGCGACGTTCTCGACGGCTCGGGTCACCGTGTCCCAGCTGTCGATGAACTGCATCTCCTCGGTGCCGTTCATCTTCACCGCGCTGAAGCCCCGCTCCACCGCGTTCTTGGCCTGACGGGCGGTGTCCGAGGGGCGGTCGCCGCCGATCCAGGAGTAGACGCCGATGCGGTCGCGGACCCGACCGCCCAGCAGCTGGTGGACGGGCATGTCGTGCGCGCGGCCCTTGATGTCCCACAGCGCCTGGTCGATGCCGGCGATCGCGCTCATGAGGATCGGGCCGCCGCGGTAGAAGCCGCCGCGATACATGACAGTCCAGAGGTCCTCGATGTTCTCCGGGTCCTTGCCCACGAGATAGTCGCTGAGCTCCTCGACCGCCGCGCACACCGTCGCGGCACGCCCTTCGACGACCGGCTCGCCCCAGCCGACCACGCCCTCGTCGGTATCGATCCGCACGAACGCCCAGCGCGGTGGGACCTGATAGGTGGTGACCGTGCGGATCTTCATCGTCGATGCTCCTCGGACGTGCAGTGCGGGCGGGCCGTTCAGGCGGGCCGTTCGGGGGCAGGACATGCCGAGCCGTCCGACGGACGGACCCGCCCGTCGGGCGGCCACGGTCGGCCAGGGTGCCATATCCGCAGGCCGTCGTGTGCGACCGTCTTCCGCACGGCGTCCCGGCGGCGGGCCAGATCGCAAGGACCGTCGGCTCGGGTCACGGGCCTCAGGTGCGGATCGCAGCCCGGCCCGTCACCTCGCCAGTGCGGCGTAGTCCTCGCTGAGGCTCATGTAGCGGGTGTCCCAGACCTCCATGCCCGGGATGTCTCCGCCGGTCACCGTGCCGACGAGCCGATCGAGGTACCACTCCCAACCCGGACCCACGTGCTGGATCATGTCGATCGGCACGTCATGGTGGCGCAGCCGCACCTGGGTGACCGGCTCGGTCCCCGCGTCCGCCGCAACATGATCCTCGTCGGCTCCGACCGCGTCGTCGAGCTCGACGGAGAGCCGCCAGGTGCCCTCGCCCATCGAGGAGCTGACGGTGAGCAGCTCTCCCGCGTCGCAGGCGTGGATCGTGTACTCGCTCGCCGAGGCCTCGCCGGGCTCGGCGTTCATCAGGACCTGCACCCGGCCCGTCGTCGGATCGCCGGCGAAGGTGCCGAACCAGGTCGCCAGCAGGTCGGAGCGGGTGAGGTGGTCCCAGATCCGGGCGCGTGGGGCGAGCACGGAGCGGGTGAGGACGAGGTCGTGACCGTCTCGATCGAGGCTTCCGGTGATCGCCATCTGTCTGCTCTCCTGATCGTCGGTGCGGACAACTCCGCGGAGGCTGCCCACGGTAGTCGGCGCGCGACAGGACAGCAGCGAGGTGAGCAGGGACCGCCTTGATAGGATGTTACGAGTCCCGAAACCATCGTTCCGCATGTCGAAACGCAGTGTCGGGAGCCGTGCATGACAACGACCAGGAGGAACCCGTGCCGTCCTCGGACAGCCTTCCCACCCTCGGCCGGGCGAGCGCCCGCAGCCTGCCCCTGCTCGGCGCCTCGGCCCCTCAGGACCCCGCTCGGGCCGGCATCATTCACCTGGGACTCGGCGCCTTCCATCGCGCCCACGGCGCGGTGCACACCGCCCGTGCCCTCGAGGCCGTGGAGGGCGACTGGGGCATCATCGGCTTCGCGAACCGCTCCCGCGCCGTGGTCGACCCGATGGCCGCGCAGGACGGCCTGTACAGCGTGCTCGAGCTCGCGGATACCGGCACCCGCGCCGACGTGGTCGATGTGCACCGCGGTTTCGGTGTGATGGCCGAGGATCCCGGCGCTGTGGTGGCCGAGATCGCGACCGCCGCCCGCCGCATCCTCACCCTGACCGTGTCCGAGGGCGGCTACTCCGTCTCCCCGCGCACCGGCCGCCTCGACGTCGAGGCCGCCGGGATCCGCGCGGACCTCACGGATCCCACCGCCCCCCGCACCGTGATCGGCCTGCTCGCCCGAGGCCTCACCGAGCGAGCGCCCAGCGGTGAGCCGTTCACCGTGCTGCCCTGCGACAACGTGTCCTCCGCGGGGCAGACGGCCCGGCGCATGGTCACCGAGTTCCTCGAGCACTCCGGTGCCACCGAGGACGTCCTGACCTACGTGCGCGAGCAGGTCGCCTTCCCCGACGCGATGGTGGACCGCATCGTCCCGGCCACGACCCCGGGCACCTCCGATCAGGTCGCCGAGCTGCTGGGCGTGCGCGACGGCGCCCCGGTGCGCGCCGAGAAGTTCTCCATGTGGGTGATGGAGGACCACTTCCCGGCAGGCCGCCCCGCCTGGGACCTGGGCGGCGCGATCATGTCGGACGAGGTGGGCAAGTACGAGCAGGTCAAGCTGCGGATCCTCAACGGTCCGCACTCACTGATCGCCTACCTCGGTGCGCTCGACGGCCGCGCCACGATCCCCGCGAGCTTCGAGCAGGACTGGATCGCGGAGTCCACGCTCGCGCTGATCCGGGGCGAGAACCTGCCCACGATCGACCTCCCCTCGGGCTTCGACGTCGAGGAGTACATCGAGGACCTCACGCACCGCTGGCACAACCACGACCTGGGCCATCGCACCCGCCAGGTGGGATCCGACGGGTCGATGCGGCTGCCGCAGCGGGTCCCGACCCCGGCGCTGTTCCATCTCGAACAGGGACGGATGCCGGCGCTGCTCGCGCTCACCGTCGCCGCCTGGTTCGCCTGCGTCGTCCCGCCGCGCGGGTTCGAGCCCGGCGAGCAGGCCCGGGCGATGAGCGATCCGGATCAGGACCGTCTGCAGGAGGTCGCGGCGCGCGCCACCACCCCGGCCGAGCACGCCCGCGCCCTGCTCGAGAGCGGATGCCTGTCCGAGCAGCTCGCCGAGCGCGAGGACTTCGTCGTCGCCGTCGGCGAGCTGCTCACCACGATCGTCACGTCGGGACCGCGCGCCGCGGCCGCCGACGCCCTCGCCGCTTCCCTGAAGGAGAACCGCTGATGAAGGCCCTGACCATCCATGCTGCCGAGGACATCCGCTGGGAGGACGCCCCCGACGTCGAACCGAGCGGGGACGAGGTGCGACTGCGGATCGCGTACGTCGGCATCTGCGGCTCCGACCTGCACTATTACTTCCACGGCGCGAACGGCGCGTTCGTCATCACGGAGCCCCTGATCCCGGGCCATGAGCTCTCGGCCGTGGTCGACCTCGACCCCCGCGGCGAGTTCGCCCCGGGCACCCCGGTGACCGTGCACCCGGCCCGGTACGGAGCCAGCGCGCCGGGCATCGAGGACCGCCCGCATCTGTGGCCCGGCGGCGATTACCTGGGCAGCGCGAGCGTCACCCCGCACCGCCAGGGCGCCGCGGCCCAGTACATGGTCATCGACCGCGCGAACCTGCGCCGGCTCCCGGAGTCGCTGCCCCTGCGTCGGGGCGCGCTCGCGGAGCCGCTCGCCGTCGCCCTGCACGCCGTGACCGTCGCCGGCGACGTGACGGGCAAGAAGTGCCTGGTCCTGGGCTCCGGCCCGATCGGTCTGCTGGCCGTCGCGTCCCTCCTGCACCGCGGCGCGGCCTCCGTCGACGTGACCGACGTGCGCCCCGAGCCGCTCGAGCGGGCGAGCGCCCTGGGCGCCTCGCGGACGATCCTGGTCACCGAGGAGAGCCCCGAGGACAACGCCTACGACGTGGTGCTCGAGTGCTCCTCGGCCCCCGTGTCGCTGTCCTCGGGCGTGCGCGCCGTGCGCCCCGCCGGGATCATCGTGCAGGTCGCGATCCTCCCGAACACGGACATCCCCGTGAACCTCGCCGCGCTCGTGGCCAAGGAGGTCCAGCTGCGCGGCACCCAGCGCTTCGACACCGAGATCGACGAGGCCATCGAGGTGCTCGCGGCCGACGACCGCTTCGACGCCGTGGTCACCCAGGTCATCCCCGCCGCGGACGCCGTGGAGGCGTTCGCGACCGCGAAGGATGCCTCCCGCTCCGCCAAGGTGCTGCTCGAGCTGTGAGGATCCAGGGCCGGCGCTGTGCGCGTCGGCCCTCCTTCCCCACCGCATCCGCCGCCCACGGCGGGTAGCCTCCGTCGTCCACGTCGCGCCCGCCGCCCACCCCGTCCGTACCGACCTCCCCGAGGAGCCCGCCATGACCCGCACCGAACGCCCCACGCTTCCCGAGCGCACCGCGGCCGCCCGCCTGATCGTCGTGATCCGCGGCGAGCGCGCCGACCAGTACGCACCCGTGCTGGAGACCCTCGCCGGCGCCGGCATCCGCTCCGTCGAGCTGACGCTCTCCACCCCGGGCACCCTCGACGAGCTGCCCGACCTGCTGGAGCGGTTCGGCGACCAGCTCGACATCGGCATCGGCACCGTCACCGACCCCGCCGACCTGCGGCGGGCGGCCGAGCTCGGCGCGCACTACATCGTCACCCCCATCACCCGGGCAGACCTCCTCGACGCGGCCGCCGAGTCCGGTATCGCGATCGTGCCCGGCGGCCTCACCCCGAGCGAGCTGCACACGGGCTGGGCCGCCGGCGCGGCAGCGGTCAAGGTGTTCCCGGCGAGCGTCGTGGGTCCCGGCTACCTCAAGGACCTGCGCGGACCCTTCCCGGGCATCCGCGTGATCCCTTCCGGCGGCGTGGACCTCGAGGCGGCGGGCGCCTGGCTGCAGGCCGGGGCCGACGCCGTCTCCGTGGGCGGCCCGCTGCTCGGCGATGCCCTCAAGGGCGGGGACCTCGGCGCCCTCGCCGACCGCGCCGCCCAGTTCGTGGGCGTGACCACCCGCGAGGCCGGGGCATGAGCGGCGCCCCGTCGGCCGCGTCGGCATCTGCCGCGTTGGCCGCCCCATCAGCCGCACCGTCGCCCGCCCCGTCGGCCGCGCGCGTGGTCGCCGTCGGCGAGACCATGGCGATGATGCGCAGCGGCACGATCGGCTCGCTCGCCCACCTGCCCTCGGTGGACATCTCCCTGGGCGGCGCCGAGTCGAACCTCGCGATCGGCCTGCGCCGCCTCGACATCCCCGTCGCCTGGGTGAGCCGGGTGGGCGATGACCCGCTGGGCACGCGGGTGATGCGGGAGATCCGCGCCGAGGGCGTCGAGGTGCACTGCACCGTCGATCCGGAGCGGTCGACGGGCCTGATGCTCAAGTCCCGACCCAGCGGCACCACAACGCGCGTGGACTACTACCGCGCCGGGTCCGCCGCCTCCGCGCTCACGCCGGACGACATCCCCGACGGCCTCATCGAGCAGGCGGACATCCTGCACCTCAGCGGCATCACCCCGCTGCTGTCGGAGACCGCGCATGCCACCAATGTCGCGGCCGTGCATCGGGCCGTCGCGGCGGGAGTGCAGGTCAGCCTCGACGTGAACTACCGCTCCCGCCTCGGATCGCGGGAACTGCTCGCGGAGCGTCTGGGCGAGATCCTCGAGCACGTCGACATCGTGTTCGGCGGGCCGGAGGAGCTGTCGATCATCGCCCCCGCCTCAGGCGGTGCAGGTGTCGGCACCGCTGCCGCTGCCGCTGCCGACGAGTCCGACCACCAGGCCCTGCTGCGGGCGCTGGAGGCCGACGGCCGCCAGGTGGTCGTGAAGCTCGGGGCCGACGGGGGCGCCACGCTCGCGGACGGTGAGATCCAGGAGGCTCCCGGGCATCGGGTCGACGTGGTCGACACCGTCGGCGCGGGGGACGCCTTCGTAGCCGGGTACCTCAGCGCCCAGCTCGACGGGCTCGACGTGGCCGCGCGGCTGGCCCGCGCGAACGCCTGCGGGGCGCTGGCCTGCACCACTCCCGGGGACTGGGAAGGGGCGCCGCGACGGCGCGACCTCGACGCCCTGCTCGCCGGCGGCGCCGGAGATCCCGTGATCCGCTGAGGCTCGAACGCCGGCCCTGGCGCATCGACCTCGGCGTCGGCGTCGGCGTCGGCGTCGGCGTCGGCGCGGTCTACCGAGTGTGACCTTTCCGCGCAATGGAACGTCAGACAACAGCTCCAAGGTCGCACTGGGCGCCGGGCGCCGGGCGTCGTGAGACGCACACAACCAGTTCGCATCCCTCACTTGTTTTAGTTCGCATTGCAAACTACTCTGACTCGTCGTGATGACTTCCGATGACGCTCCTGGCGAGCTCCCCCAGCACCTCGCCCTGGTGTGCAGCCAGTTCTCCCGGCTCGCCGCACGCCGCTCCGAGGTGGGCGTCGGCACGGTGTCCTGGCGCGTGGTCGCCACGATCGAGCGTCACGGGCCGCTGCGCCTGAGCGAGATCGCCGACCGCGAACGGGTCTCCCGCCCCACGGCGACCACCGTCATCAAGCGGCTCGAGGAGGAGGGGCTGGTGCGCCGGGAACCCGACCCGACGGACTCCCGCTCCTCCCTCGTCAGCACCACGGAGCAGGGCGCCCGACAGCTCACCGCCTGGCGCTCCCAGCTCGCGACAGGCGTCGGCGCACTCCTGGAGCCGCTTCCCGCCGAGGACATCGCGACCCTCGAGCGCGCCGCCGAGATCCTCGCCGGGCTCGTCGACTCGCACGACGGGTGACCCCGACCGGAGCCCGTCCCCGCTCCACGCCGCAGCTCATCCCGCCCCCTTCACGTCGACCCGCTCCCCCGGACCATCTCCGGGCTCGACCCGTCGTCCCCCTCCGACCGAAGGACCTCACCGCATGACCGTGCACACCACCGGTTCGACCGCTCCGCAGGGCACGACCCCGCCGCCCCCGCCGCGGAAGCCGGCCGCCCAGAACGCCGCCCCCACCCTGCGCGAGGCGTTCCGCCAGCCCAAGTCCGTGTGGGCGATCGCCTTCGCCGCGACCGTGTCCTTCATGGGCATCGGCCTGGTGGACCCGATCCTCCCCGCGATCAGCACCCAGCTGAAGGCCACCCCGTCGCAGGCGATGCTGCTGTTCACCAGCTACCTCTTCATCACCGCGATCGCCATGTTCTTCACCAGCTGGTTCGCCTCGAAGATCGGGGTGAAGCGCACGCTGCTCATCGGCCTCGTGCTGGTGGTGCTGTTCGCGGCACTCGCCGCGGGCGCAGGCGGCGTCTGGGAGATCATCGGCCTGCGCGCCGGCTGGGGCCTCGGCAACGCCCTGTTCATCTCCACGGCCCTGGCCGCGATCGTCGGTGCCACCGCCGGCCCCAGTGCCGGCGCGATCATCCTCTACGAGACCGCGCTCGGCATCGGCATGGCGCTCGGCCCGCTGCTCGGCGGACTGCTCGGCAACGTCTCCTGGCGCGCCCCCTTCGCCGGCACCGCCGTGCTGATGGGCGTCGGCTTCCTCGCGATCATGGTGCTGCTGAAGAAAGAGGCCAAGCCCGCGCACGTCGCGCCGCTGGCCTCGCTGCGCGCCCTGTCCCACCCGGCGCTGCGCACGCTCGCCCTCACCGCGATCTTCTACAACTTCGCGTTCTTCACGCTGCTGGCCTACTCGCCCTTCCCGCTCGAGGCGGCCGCCGCCGCGCACGGGATGGAGTTCGGCGCCCTCGGCATCGGCGGCGTGTTCTTCGGCTGGGGCCTCGGCCTCGCGATCACCTCGGTGTTCGTCGCCCCGGTCCTCACCCGGAAGCTCGGGCTGATCCCCACGCTGCTGACCGTGCTCGGCCTGCTCGCGGTACTGATGCTGATCATGAGCATCTTCCACACCTCGATGACCGGACTGATCGTGCTCATCGTGATCGGCGGACTGCTGCTGGGCATCATGAACACGGCGCTGACCGAGACCGTCATGGAGGCGACCGACCTGCCCCGCGGCGTCGCGAGCTCCGCCTACTCCGGCGTGCGCTTCCTCGGCGGCGCGATCGCTCCCGCCATCGCCGGGCCGCTCGCCGCCGCGACCGCCGCCGGCGCTCCGTACCTGCTCGCCGCCGGGGCGCTCGTGGTCTCGATGCTCATGCTCGTGATCGGCCGACGCCACCTCGCCGCCGTCGGCACCCACCACCAGCTCACCCCGGTCGAGGAGGCCGAGGCGATCACCGTCGGCGACGAGGTGTGAGCGCCCGGCCCTGACCCGGGCCGAAGCGTCCCGATCCACCGGCCCGGGTCGGGAGCGAGCGCGCAGGCCCGCCGGCCCGGGTCGGGAGCGAGCGCGCCGGCCCGCCAGTACCGAGGCGCGCGGACCCCACCGGCACCAGGTCGCGACACGCCCGCCGAATCCCTCGATCCGTACCGCTGGCGGTACAGATCGAGGGATTCGGTGTGCGTGTCACACTCTTCGCGGCGAGGACCCGCCCCACGAGAGCGTGAGTGGGCCCCGCCAGACGGGAACGTGAGTGGGCCTCGCGCGGCGGGAGCGCGACGGGTCGGGCCGTCAGAGGCCCAGCACGGCCGTGGCGATCGTGAAGTAGATGATCAGGCCGGTGGCGTCGCAGAAGGTGGAGATGAAGGGGTTGGAGAACACTGCCGGATCGGCCCCGACCCGCTTCGCGACGAGCGGCATCAGGCCGCCGACGATCGCGGCCATGGTGCAGATCGACAGCAGGGTCAGCCCCATCACCGTGCCGATCGGCCAGCCGTAGACCAGGCCGGAGACCACGAACCCCAGGGTGCCCAGCACAGCGCCCAGCGTCGCGCCCACGCGCAGCTCCTGCCAGACCACACGTGGCAGGTCCCGCACCCTCACCTCGCCCACGGCGAGCGCACGGGTCACGGTGGTCGCCGCCTGGTTGCCGGTGTTGCCGCCGGTGCCGGTCAGCAGCGGGATGAACAGCGCCAGGATCACCACCTGGTCCAGCCGGTCCTCGAAGACCTCGAGCACCTGGACGGTGAGGATCGCGGAGATGGCCAGCACGAGCAACCAGACGATGCGGCTGCGCACGATCCCCACGATCGGGGTGGACAGGTAGGCGCGGGGCAGCGGTTCGGAGCCGCTGGTGCGGGCGGAGTCCTCGGTGTTCTCCTGCTCGATGATGTCCACGGCATCGTCGACGGTCACGATCCCCACCAGGCGGTTCTCGCTGTCCACGATGGGCATGGCCAGGAGCTTCGCGCTGAAGAAGCGTCGGGCGGCGTCCTCGCGGTCGTCGGTGGCGGTCGCGCGGACGGCGTCGTGCGCGATGTCGCCCACGAGCGCGTCCTCGTCGGCGAGCAGCAGCCGGCGCAGCCCCACCACGCCCAGCAGAGTCCGGGTCCTGTCGACCACCGGCAGCAGGTAGATGGTCTCGGGCTCCTCCGCGTGGGTCCGCACGTGGGCCAGCGCCTCCCGGACCGTGAGCGAGGGGTGCAGGGTGAGCACCTCGGGGGACATGTACCGCCCGATGGCGTGGCGCGGGTAGCCCAGCACCGTGGTGGTCATGGCCCGTTCGTCCGCATCGAGCCCGTGCATGAGCCGCTCGGCGACCGAGGCCGGCAGCTCGTCCAGCAGGGCGGCACGGTCGTCGGGGTCGAGGTCCCCGATGATCTCGGCGACCTGCGGGGTGCGCAGGGCGGAGATCAGCTCGGCCTGGTGATGGGAGGGCAGCGACTCGAAGACGCTCAGCGCGGTGTCCTTGTCGAGCACCCGGAACAGCACGGCCGCTTCGGTCTCGGGACGGGACTCGAGCAGATAGAGCAGTTCGCCGGCAGGCAGCAGATGCGCCTCGCGGGCGAGCTGCTCGAGCTGTTCCTCGTCGTGCGGCTGCGCGCGCAGCATCGAGAGGACGGATTCGACGGTCGCCTGGGTCTCTGTCACCGTCTCATTGTGTCCGAGTCGGACGGGCCGAGGGGAATCGTGTCCGGTGGCGCGGGATCACAGGGTCGGCCGACGGGGCGCGGGATCAGAGGGTCGGCCGACGGGGCACGGCCTCTCGACCTCCCGGGATCAGTGCCCGCTGAACCAGAAACCGTCGAAGGAGTCCTTGTAGACCCGGTAGCCATGGCTGGCGGAGTCGTAGCGGTAGGTGGCCAGGATCTTCCCGTCGGCCGACCGTTCGGAGAACTCGTTCGCACGGCCGGAGTTCGCGACCATCGGCTGGTCGATCCCGCCGTCACCGAGGCGGAACACGTTGGAGACCACCGAGGAGTACGGCAGCTCGACGGCGTCGTCCTGCCGGTAGGTGCCGGCGTTCTCGTCGACGAGATAGCGCAGGGCGTGGCTGACCCCGTCGTGCTCATCGGTGGTGGCGTCCTCCGGGCCGACGTCCTGCCAGTCCGCGTCGTCGCGCGTGCCCACCCGCCAATAGTTGTTGTTGAACATCTCCAGGTAGAACTGGCCCGCCTCCAGGGCGTCGTCGTCGAGGCGTCGCACGCTGTGCTGGCCGGCATTGCCGATCACGGTGCCCTCGGGGGCGAGGAAGTGCTCCTCGTAGCCGGTGCCCTCCCAGAGCGCGGCCACACCGATCATCCAGCGCACGGTGGGGTCGGCTCCCGGGTCGAGGGCGTCGTCCAGGGCGATGATCGTGGAGGTCTCGCGGGCCGAGAGGTACATGACGCCCTCGCGGACGTCGATCGAGTTGACGTGGATCCAGTCCTTGCCCTGGACCGCGGACCCGCCGGCTTCGCCCTCCTGCGCGTGGGCGAGCTTCTCGTACTCGGGGAGGATCGCCTGCAGGTCGACCACCTGGGCGACGTCCCCGGAGGCGAGATCCACCCGGATCACCCGGTCCTCGACCCGCTCCGAGGTCGAGTCCGACGTGAGGACATAGGCGACGCCGTCGACCACGACGAGATCGTGGTGGACGCTGTGGTCCCCCAGGTCGATGAGGGTGTGGGCGTGCCCGAGCGGATCGAGCATGCCGACCTGGCGGGACCCGGTGGTGATCACGAGGTCCCCGTCGGTCACGACGACGTGGTGCGCGGCGGTGTCGCCGGAGCTCACCTCGGCGCGCATCGTGCCGGCGTTGTCGACGAGGTAGGTGTTGTTGCTCTGGGCGGTGACGCCGCTGAGCGCGAAGAGCCCCGGGGTGAGGGCATCCGGATCGGCGATCTCGGCGGTCACGGCCGTGCCATATCCGGACTCCGTGGCGGGGGCCTTGATCCGCAGTTCGCCGCTGGTCCTGCCGCTGGCCTCGCCACCGGCCTCGCCACCGGCCTCGGGCGTCCAGGTCAGCGACAGGGTGTTGTGGGCGCCGGGGACCAGGCCGATGACCAGGCCCTCGAAGCCGGTCCGGCCATGGTTGGCGGCCGTGCGGGCGAAGTCCTCGGTGGCCGCGGCCCGGGAGAGGACGTCGAGCTGCCCGCTGGCCGCGTCCTCGAAGTAGACGTACAGACCGGTGCGGGTGCTGCCGTAGGGGTCGAGCACCAGCAAGGGGTCCTCGCGGGTCCAGTCCTTCTCCGCCTTCTTGGCCTGCAGCGCCTCGTGCCGCGCCTGCTGGGTGGTGGCGTCGTACAGCGGCGGGGCGTCCTGGTCCTCCGCGAGGTCGTAGCCGACGGTCCAGACCATCCAGTCGCCGCGCGAGGCAGGGTCCTCGCGGTAGACGACGCTCAGCTCGGCGACCTCCTCCACGTCGGGCTCCTGCGGCCCGGGCCCGGTGTCCTCGTCGCTGCAGGCGGCCAGCGCGAGCAGGGCCAGCGAGCTGCCGGCGCCGGCCAGGGCCGTCCGACGCCGGATCGGGACGCTGTCCCGGGACGGATCCGTGCGTGAGGCATCACCACCGGCATCGGCACCGGCACGGGCACCGGCACCGGACGTGGCAGGGAGATCGGGGGCAGGATCGACGAGCATGCCCCTCACCCTGGGCATGCCGTGCCCGGAAGTCCGCCGGAAGGTCGGCGCACCTCAGCTCACCAGTCGTGCACGGACCCGTCGCGCAGGCGGTTCACCGGCAGGTAGGCGGGCACGTACTCGTGGGCGGCCGCCGCCTCCTCGTCGAGCTCGACGCCGAGGCCCGGGGTCTCGCCCGGGTGCAGCAGACCGTTCTCGAAGCGGTAGCTGGTGCGGAACACCGACAGGGTGGTCTCGGAGTGCGGCATGTACTCCTGGATGCCGAAGTTGTGGATCGCGAGGCCCAGGTGGAGGTTCGCGGCCATCCCCACCGGCGAGACGTCCGTGGGCCCGTGGAACCCGGAACGGATCCCGTAGACCGCGGCGAAGGCCATGATCTGGCGCAGGCCGGTGATGCCGCCGGCGTGGGTGGCCGAGGATCGCACGTAGTCGATCAGGCGCTCGGTGATGAGGGTCTGGTAGTCGTACACCGAGTTGAAGACCTCGCCGATGGCCAGCGGCGTCACCGAGTGCTGGCGCACCAGGCGCAGCACGGCCTGGTCCTCGCCGGGCGTGCAGTCCTCGAGCCAGAACGGGTCGTAGGGCTCCAGCGACTTCGCGAGCTTCGCGGCCTCGATAGGGCTCATGCGGTGGTGGCCGTCGTGCAGGAGGCGCAGCTCGGGGCCGAACTCCTCGCGCACGCCCGCGAACACGGTGGGCAGGTGGCGCAGGTAGGCGCGGGTATCCCAGGTCTCCTCCGTCGGCCGCAGCGGGGCTCCCTCCTCCGGGCGGCCCGCGGGCTCGTACTCGTACTTCCCGCCCGGCTCGGAGTCGTGCACGCCGTAGATCTGGTCCAGCCCCGGCACTCCCGCCTGGATCCGCACCGCGCCGAAGCCCTGCTCGACGTAGCCGTGGATGGCCTCGTTGAGCTTCTCGATGGTGGTGCCCGACGCGTGCGCATAGGTGAGCAGCCCGGTGCGGGAGGCGCCGCCGAGCAGCTTGTACAGGGGCTCGCCAGCCTTCTTCGCGGCGATGTCCCACAGCGCCATGTCGATCGCGGCGACGGCGGCCATGGTGACCGGGCCGCGGCGCCAGTAGGGGCTGCGGTAGAGGTACTGCCAGGTCTGCTCGATGGCCGATTCGTCGCGGCCGATCAGGGTGGGCGCCACGTGATCGCGCAGGTAGGAGACGACCGCGAGCTCGCGGCCGTTGACCGTGCCGTCGCCGAGGCCCACGATGCCGTCGCTCGTGGTGACCTTGACGGTCACGAAGTTGCGGCCGGGGCTGGTGACGTTGACGTCGATGCGTTCGATGCTCATCGGGTGCTCTCCTGGGTGGCGTGGCGGGTATCAGTGTGGTCGATGGAGGGGAGGCAAGCGCGGGCGGGCGCTGTCACATGGCGGGGTTGGGGTCGGTGAGGTCGCGCCCGGCGACCTCCTTCATCCAGATCGCGGCGAACAGGGCGCAGCCGCTGAAGAACATGATGATCACGGCGACGGGGATCCAGGAGCCGGTGGCGCTGACGATCGCGGCGGCGATCACGGGGGTCGCGCCGGTGGCGACGATGGCGGCGACCTCGCGCACCACGCCGGTCGCCTGGTAGCGGTTCTTCGCACCGAAGATCTCGGGGAGGGTCAGGTTCTCCATGGACGCCAGGGACATCACGCCGAGGTTGTGCAGGACGACGTAGCCGACGATGACCTGCCAGGTCTGCCCGGAGACGATCAGGAGCACGCACGGCAGGGCGGCGACCAGGCCGGCGGCGCTCATGATCGTGTACATCGTCTTGCGCCCGTACTTGTCGCCGAGCAGGCCGACCACGGGAACGGTCACGAACGCGACCAGCGAGGAGATGATGACGACCTCGGTGGAGAGCTGCTTGTCCAGCAGCAGGAACACCGTCATGAAGGTGATGAGGTAGGTCTGGATCATTCCGGAGTTGCCGGCCTGGCCGAAGCGCAGCAGGAACGCGACCGCGACGGACTTGACCGTCAGCGATGGGGCCTGCTTGAACTCCGCGGCCTCGGAGGGCGCCTCACCGGCGGCGATCTCCTCGTGGCCCACGGCCTCACCATCGACCACATCGCCGCGGGCCTCGAAGACGGGGCTCTCCTTGAGGTTCAGGCGCACCCACACGGCGAAGACCATCACCAGGGCGCTGGCGATGAAGGGGATCCGCCAGGCCCAGTCGAGCAGCTGCTGCTCGGTGACGACCACCAGCAGCACCGCCCAGATCGCCGAGGCGAACAGGGTGCCGCAGTTGGTGCCGAGCGCGACCAGGGAGGCGACCAGCCCGCGGCGTTTGACCGGGGCGTACTCGGAGAGCATCACGCCGGCGCCGGAGATCTCGGCGCCCGCTCCGAACCCCTGCAGCAGGCGCAGCAGCACCAGCAGCGCCGGGGCGAGCAGTCCGACCTGGCCGTAGGTGGGCAGCACGCCGATCAGGGTGGTCGCGGTGCCCATGAGCACGATCGTGTAGAAGAGGACCTTGCGTCGGCCGATCCGGTCGCCCATGCGCCCGAAGTACCAGGCGCCGACGGGGCGGGCGACGTAGCCGACGCCGTAGGTGGCCATCGCGCCGATCACGGCCATGCCCGGATCCGCGGAGGCGAAGAACACCTGGCTGAACACCAGGGCCGCGGCCAGGGAGTACAGCTGGAAGTCCATGAACTCCAGGGCGGTGCCGAGCCAGCCGGAGATGGCGGCGCGCACAAGATCGCCCACCGAGCGGACGGGCTGGGTCGCCTCGACGGTCGGGTCACCGGGGGTGACGGATGGGGCGGCCGAGGCGTCGGTCGGACTGGTGCTCATCGTGCTCCTTCGCGCGGCCCGCGCAGTGCGGGCGAGCCGGGCCGACGGGCTGAAATACCTCGTCGGACCCTGTATCGTTTCGGTATGCAAAACGTCTGTTTCGAGATGCGCGATAAGCATAGGGCTCCCGACCGGGGTCAGCAACGCCGTCCCAGCACCGCCGGACGAGGGGACAATGAGACCCATGACGTCGACCTCTGAGCCCACCGCGAGCACCGGGACCCCTGTGGGCACTGCGACCCCTGCAGGCGCTGCGACCCCCGCGGACGCTGCGACCCCCGCAGGCGCTGCCACCCCTGCGAGCACCGAGCCCACCACCTCCCCCGTCGGCAGCGTGGACAAGGCGCTGATCCTGCTCGAGATCCTCGCCGAGGCCGGGCCCGAGGGGATCACGCTGCGCGATGTCGCGGAGTCCAGCGGCTTGAACAAGGCCTCCGTGCACCGCCTGCTGCGCGCCCTGATGCACCGGGACTTCGCCGAGCAGGTCGCTCCGGATCAGCGCTACCGCCTGGGCGGCTCGATCGCCCTGCTGGCCGGGCAGTTCGAGCGCGGCGAGAACCTGGCGATGCTGTTCGCGCCGGCCCTCGCCGCGATCTCCCATCGCACCCAGGAGCTCGTGCACCTGGGCCGGCTCGACGGCGCCAACGTGCTCTATCTCGACAAGGTCGAACCCGAGCGCACGGTGCGCGTCTGGTCCAGCATCGGCAAGCGCGCCCCGGCGGCCCGCACCGCGATGGGCCGGGCGATGCTCGCGGCCGACGGGGTCCGCGGGAACGCGCTGACCGCGTACGCGCAGGCCACAGCGGTCGACACGGGCGAGCCGGGCCAGGTCGTCGAGCCCGCGCGCCTCACCGACGTCATCAAGGAGACCCAGCGGCGCGGATGGTCCCGCGAGGTCGAGGAGAACGAGAAGGGCATCGCCTGCGTGGGCGTCGCGCTCGTGCGCCCCGGCGGCCGCTCCGTGGCCGTCAGCGTCACCGGTCCGATCGAGCGGATGGGCGCCCGACGCCGCACCGAGGTCGCGGAGCTGCTGCGTGCGGAGCTCTCAGGCCTGGCTCCCGCCGGCTTCGATGTCGCCCCGCTGGCCTGAGAAGCGCTCGACCAGGGCCCCGACGACGGTGCCGACCAACAGCGCCGCCACGATCGCGATGAGCTGCGCGGTGCTCGGGATGCCGGACGCGCCCGTCCCGCCGGCCCTGCCCAGGAGATCCCCGATCACCGCGTAGCCGATCACCAGCGCGGCCACGACTCCGGCGGCTGCGACGCCGATCTGCAGGGCGCGCACCCGTCCCCCCGCGGCAACCAGCGCGCCGACCACCACCACCACGACCACGGCCTCCATCACGGCGCCGGCGCCCACCACGAGGACCGACTGCGAGAGCCCGAGCAGCGCCCGAAGGGTCTGACCGGCCTCGCCGAGTCCGATCAGCACACAGGCGAGGATGCCCACGACCGCGGTCACCCGCGATCCGTCGGACCTGACCACGATGAACACGGACGCGGCGTTCGCGAGCGCCAGCCCCAGCAGAAGACCGGCCGACGAGGCGAGCACGGCCGCGTCGTGGAGGTGCAGCACGTACTCAGCGATCGCCGCGAGGACGCCGAGCAGCAGGGCGAGTCCCAGCGCCAGCCCCGCCCCGCTCCAGGCCCGACGGGGCGCCGCGATCACGCCCGCGGCGAGGGGGAACGCGATCGGCAGGGCGAGCAGCACGGCGGTCAGCGCGACCGCGAGCAGCTCGAGAGGCTCCAGGGCGAAGGACATGCCCACATCGTCCCCCCGATCCGGGCGGCACGGGGGTGGTGTGCGGAAACCGTGACCTGCAGGAGTCCTGCCCGTTGCGCCCCGCCCGTCGCACCCGTCGGCCGCAGCCCGCCCGGTATGGCACTCTGATCCCGTCTTCCGCCCACCGGCCCGCCCCCGACTCTGCCTAAAGGAGACCCGCTGTGTTCGACGTGGAGATGATCGACTTCTTGAGGCACAGGGTGCCCCTCCTCATGGGCATCGGCCTGCTCGTCCCCGCCGTCGCGGTGCTCGGCGCCCTGACGCGAGGAGTCACAGGGTCGATCGCGCTGGTGCGCTCCTACCGCCTGACGAGCAGGACGGGGCTCGCCGCGGAGGGCAGGGTGGTCAGCAGCTCCGAGCATCGCACCCGTCTCCCGGGCGGCTTCGAGCGCCACATGGTCGAGACGATCGCGTTCACCACGCAGTCCGGGGTCGCGGTGCAGGGCGAGGCGGCTCATTCCGACGTCGGGATGGAGGACCGCACCGGGCAGACGGTGACGCTGCGGTACGACGAGCAGAACCCGACGCGCTTCGTCGCTCCGACCGACATCAGCGACGCCGCCGAGATGCTCTGGGGCCCGCGCGCCAGGGAGGTCGGCAAGCAGCTCGCCATCGGCGTCATCGGGCTGCTGCTCGTGGTGTGGGTCGCGCGCCTCCTGCTGAGCGTCCTGTAGGGCGGGTCCACGGTCGGCTCCGCGGTCGCGTCCACGGTCGGTCCCGCGGCCGACTCCAGGGGCGGTTCCAGGATCGTTCCTCGGCCGGCTCCTGGGCCGGGTCCTCGGCCAACTCCCGGTCGCGACACTCATCTGCATGCACGCCGCCGCAGGACAAAGCGGTTAAGCCTTGGTAAAAAAGGTTGCCCAGGGGGTTCCACTCCCCCGGAACGTCTGTAGGCTTGCTCACACCATCAACGTGGCTGTAAGTCCTGCGGGCGCGCCGCTCCCTCCACCCAGATCGTGAGTATCCGTGTCCGCAACACTGCGCATCGCTGCCCTGTCCGCCTGGCATGTCCATGCCGAGGAGTACGCCCGGGAAGCCCAGAACCACCCCGAGACCGAGCTCGTCGCCGTCTGGGACGACGACGCCGAGCGCGGCAAGGCCCTCGCCGAGACCGTGGGCGTCGAGTTCGTCGCCGATCTCGACGAGCTGCTGGCCCGTGAGGATCTCGACGGCGTCACCATCACCACCGCCACCACCGTGCACCGCGAGGTGATCGGGAAGGTCATCGCCGCCGGGAAGCACGTCTTCACCGAGAAGCTGCTGGCTCCCTCCCTCGCCGAGTGCGACGAGCTGCTCGAGGCCGCTCGCGCCGCCGGCGTGCAGGTCACCGTGTCCCTGCCGCGCCTCGCCCACGGCTACACCGTGGCCCTGCGCGAGGTGCTCGACGGCGGCTCGCTGGGTCGCCTCAGCTACTCCCGCGTGCGCCTGGCGCACAACGGTTCCACGGCCGACTGGCTGCCGCCGCGCTTCTACGATCCGGCCGAGGCCATCGGCGGAGCGTTCAGCGACCTCGCCGCCCACCCGTCGTACCTGACCCAGCTGATCCTGGGCACCGACGTCACCGTCGCCTCGGCCACCTACACCGATATGACCGGCCGTGGCGTCGAGGACAACGCGGTGGTCACCGTGACCAGCCCCGACGGCGCCATCGGCGTGGTCGAGACCGGTTTCGTGACGCCGTTCAGCCCCTTCTCGATCGAGGTCCAGGGCACCACCGGCACCCTCACCTACGGGCTCGGGGCCGACGGCGCCATGGTCCTGGACACCGGTGACGGGCCCACCGTCATCGAGGTCCCCGAGGACATCCCGAATCCCTTCGCCCAGTGGGTCCAGGCGATCCGCACGGGCGAGGAGACCACCGAGAACCTCGAGCGTGCTCGCGCGCTGACCGAGCTGGTCGTGGCGGCCAACGCCGCAGCGTCGGCCTGAGACCGATCGGGCGAGCTCATCCCGCTCGTCCCGCGTGTCCACCACCCTGCCCCGACCGGCACTTCCCACGTGCCAGACGGCGCAGCCCCTGACCCGCAGCAGCACCCGCACCACCCAGCAGCACCCATCACCCTCCTGAGGAGAACCCCATGACCAGCACCGTCCAGTCCCCCGTCCGCATCGGCCTCATCGGCGGCGGCGGCATCGCCAACGCCCACCTCAAGGGCTACGCCCAGATCCCCGACCGCGTGAAGATCACCGCGATCGCGGATGCCAGCGAGGAGGCCCTCGCCAAGCGCGTCGAGGAGACCGGCGCGACCGGGTACAGCGACTTCACCGAGATGGTGAAGGACCCCAACATCGACGCCGTCGACATCTGCCTCCCCCACCACCTCCACACCCCCGCGATCATCGCGGCGGCCGAGGCCGGCAAGCACATCCTGTGCGAGAAGCCGCTGTGCCTCACCCCGGAGGAGGCCACCACGGTCAGCCAGGTCATCGAGAAGTCCGGCGTGACCCTCATGTGCGCCCACAACCAGCTGTTCATGCCGGCCGTGGCCAAGGCCAAGGAGGTCATCGACTCCGGTGCCCTCGGCCAGGTCTACGAGGTGCGCACCACCGACTCCTTCTTCAACGACTTCGACCCGGAGTCGATGGGCTGGCGCGGGCACGCGGCCACCTCCGGCGGCGGCGAGCTCATCGACACCGGCTACCACCCCACCTACCTGATGCTGCACCTGGCCGGGGCCACCCCCGTCAGCGCCTTCGCGATGCTCTCCACCCACCGTCTGAAGTTCATGGAGGGCGAGGACTCCGCCCAGGTGCTGGTGCGCTTCGACAACGGCGCCGTGGGCCAGATGGTCACCTCCTGGGCCTACGCCGCCGCGCCCGGCACCGACCGCTTCTCCGCTGTGGGCGAGAAGGGCTCTCTGAGCTCGGACGGCTCCACCCTGCGCGTGCAGCTGCGCGGCGAGGAGGTCCAGGTGTTCGAGCACGAGGACGTCGACACCTTCGCCGCCGAGATCGCCCACTTCGTGGACGTGCTCACCACCGGCGAGCGCCCGATCAACAACCAGGTCGAGGGCGTCAGCGTGCTCGGCGTGATCCTGGCGGCCTACGAGTCCTCCAAGACCGGCCAGGTCGCGGACGTCATCAGCCTCTGACCGAACGGGCGGGCCCGGCAGAACCACCAGTCCCGCCAGTCTGCCGAGTCCGGCGGGCCCGGCCGGGCGGGCCAGCCGAGCCCGCCGGGCCCGCCGGGCCAGCACCCCGGTAATGCGGCTCCAGGACCGATGTTTCGCGCATCATCGGGCCTGGAGCCGCATTTCTGGCTCTCCTGCGCCCCGTGCGTCCGCACCCGGCTCGTCCGCACACCGTTCCCCCGCCATCCTCTCCTGGCACCGACCGATAGGGAGTCACCCGCCTCGTGAGCACTCCCGAAGGCCCCGGCATGTCCGACCCTGCATCCCCCGGCCCGGCGGGCGTCCCGTACAGCACGCTGATCTGGCTGGCCGTGGCCACCTTCACCACTGGGATCGACGGGTACGTCCTGGCCGGCCTGCTGCCGGACATCGCCGCCGACCTCGACGTCACCGCGGCCCTCGCCGGTCAGCTCGTCTCCGTCTTCGCCCTCACCTCCGCCGTGGCCGGCCCGATCCTCGGGGCCACCACGAGCGGCTGGGAGCAGCGCCGCGTGATCATGGCGGCGCTGTCGACCTTCATCGTCGGCAACCTGCTCAACGCGATCGCGCCCACGTACTCCCTCGCCCTGGGCGGGCGCGTGATCGCGGCGCTCGGCGGGTGCCTGCTGGGCGCGGCCGTGACCGGGTACGTGGTGCACCTCGTGGCGGAGCGCCACCGGGGCCGGGCGCTGTCCTTCGTGCTCGGCGGGTGGATGACGGCTACCGCGCTCGGCGTGCCCGTCGGCCTGATCCTCGGCCAGACCAGCTGGCGCCTGCCGCTGGTGCTGGTCTCGGTGGTCGGCGCCATCGCCCTGATCGGGATCGGCCTGCGCCTGCCTCCGCTGCGCTACCCGTCCTCGACGCTGGTCGCCCGGCTGAAGCCCCTCGCCCAGCCTCGCCTCGTGGCCGGCCTGCTGGTCTCCACCGGGGTGCTGTGCGCGAGCTACACCTGCTTCACCTATGCGGTACTGATCCTGGAGCCGACGCACCCCGCCGGCTGGATGATGATCGTGATCATGTGCGCCTACGGAGTGGCGAGCATGGTCGGCAATGCGATCACAGGTCGACTGGTGGATCGTTTCTCGCCGGTGCGGGTGCTGACCGTGATCCTCTGCGGCCTGCTCGTGAACGCCCTGTTCGGGACGCTCGCGTTCTCCCTCGCGGCGCCAGCGGCCTTCGCGGTGCTCAGCCTGGTCTGGTTCGTGCTCGCCGGCATCGGCAACGGCGGGCATGCCGTGCCCCAGCAGGCCCGCCTGGCGGCGATGACCCCGGGGACCGTCGCCGTGGTCATGGCGCTGAACGCCAGCGCGATCTCGCTCGGCGGCGCGCTGGGCGGCGGCGTGGGCGGGATCGCCCTGACGACGGGGCTCGCGCCCGGGCGCCTGCCGCTGATCGCCGCCGCTGTCCTCGCGATCACGCTGCCGCTGCACCTGCTGGTGGCCCGGTGGTCACGCGCAGGTGCAGCGGTAGCAGCAGCAGCAACAACAACGGATAGCCAATCCCCCGCGGGCTGAGCCGCCCGACGTCTCTTCGCGCCACCTCGCTGGATCTCGCTAGCCGTCATCCGTCGAGTGCGACCTTGGCACTGTCTCGAGACCCTGAGAACAGCGTCAAGGTCGCACTCGCCGTTGGAAGGCTCCCCGCTCAGGCCATCCTTCTCCGGGACCGTCATCCTGGCCGTCATTCCGGCTGCACCTCAGCGCCCCAGTTCCCCAGGACCTCAGTACCTCAGTACCTCAGTGCCTCAGTGCCTCAGTGCCTCAGTCACGGTGCGTCCAGAGGTCCCGCAGCAGGGCGATCTCGGCGAGGTGGTGGATGAGCTCGCGGTTGATGTGCGCGACGAGCGTGGCGCGGGAGTACTCGGCGTAGTACGGCCCTTCGGCCTCCCCCACGGCGACCTGCAGGTCCTCCGTGCTCCAGGAGCGGACGCCCGTGATCCAGCGGTCGTACCCGGCGTCGAACTGGGCCAGCGCCTCCTGGGCGGTCGCCGCGTAGTCCCAGGTCATGTAGTCCGCCGACGGCCCGCCGAAGTGGGCGTTGCTGCGGGCTCCGAGCACCCCGACGACGATATGTCCGAGGCGCCACGCGATCGTGGTCAGCGGTGTGGGTTCGGGCTCGGGGAACTCGAAGTCGATGACCATGTCCCCGCTGCCGCCCTGGATGGACGTGGGCGGAGCCTGGCCCTCGGGGGTGCGCGGGTGGACGGTCCAGGCCTTCCCGTCGGCCGACGGATCGAAGAAGTACTCCTCGTCGCTCAGCCCGTCGAGCCGGGGGCGTAGGAATTCGCGGACATGGAACTCGATCTGATCGATCAGGACCGTGGGCAGGTCGCCGTCCTTGCCCGGTACCGGGTCGGCGCTCTCGGTGGGTGCGTCGCTGCTGGTCATCGTGCTCTCCTCCTGGATATCAGTCGTCGGCGGTCGGTTGCCGGTCGTCGGTCGTCGGTCGGGGGTCGGTCGTCAGCGGTCGGTCGTCGGTCGTGAGACCGCCCCTCGGGCCCGGGCTCACCAGCCCTCGGGCGGCCAGGTCTGCCCGGCGGCGAGGGCGTTGAGCTCGTACGTGCCCCTGCCGTCGATGCTCTCGCGCAGGATGTCCGCGTGGCCGGCGTGGCGGGCGTTCTCCTCGACCAGGTGCAGGGCGTACCACCGCATGCTCCAGGTCGTACGTCCCTCGAACCAGGGCTGATCCGGGACCGGGCCCCGGGTCTCGGGATCGGTGCCGCGGATGGCGTCCGCGAGGTCCTGTCCCGCCGTCCGGAGCAGTTCGGTCAGCGACTCCGCGGTGTCCTCCTCGCGGGCGGCCTCCGGGGCGAGGCCGCCTTCGGCCTGGTACTGCTCCGGGGCGCGGTCGGGGGCCGCTCCTTCCCCGGGGGCCGCGGCGATCGTCCGCGCCGCCGTCTCTGCCATGAGGAGGACGTGCCGGGACAGCGCACCGAGGCTCATCCCCGAGGCGCTCGGGACCTGGCGGAGCTGCTCGGGGCTCAGGCTGTGAAGGGCCGTGGCGACCTGCTCGATCTGCTGCTGGGCGAAGGTCGCGAGGTTGTCGAGCTCGTCGGTCGTCTCTGCGGTGAGGAACGGCATGGTTCGGTTCTCCTTCGGTGCGGGCGGCGGGAGTCCGCGACGCCCTCTTGTGCGGTCGAGAACCACCTTCCTCCCTGAAGCGGACAGTTTCTGTCCGCGAAGACGGGCACACTCTTCCCATGAGCAACGTGACCACCCGAGCCCTGCGACTGCTCGCCCTGCTCCAGTCCCGCACCGTCTGGACCGGGCCGGAGCTGGCCGCCGAGCTCGCCGTGACCGAGCGGACCGTGCGCCGGGACGTGGACCGGCTGCGCTCGATGGGATACCCGGTGCTCACGTCGGCGGGGCACGGCGGCGGCTACCAGCTGGGTGCCGGGCGGGAGCTGCCGCCGCTGCTGCTGGGATCGCAGGAGGCAGTGGCGGTCGCGGTGGGACTGCGGCTCGCCGCCGCCTCGGGCCTCGAGGGGCTGGACGCAGAGGCGCTGCGGGCACTCGCGGCCCTGGATCGCATCCTGCCGCCGACGGTCCGCTCGGAGGTCTCCGCCGTCACCGACGCCCTGGGGGTGGTGGCCCGGCCCGTCCCTGCTGCGAGCGCCGCCGTGCTGATCGCCCTGGCCACCGCGGTGCGGGACGGGCTGCGGGTGCGCCTGGACTACGAGAAGGGGGACGGCGAGCGCGGTGAGCGCCGCATCGAGCCGCGACGGGTGCTGTCTGTCGACGGGCGCTGGTACCTGTTCGCCTGGGACCTGGACCGCGAGGACTGGCGCACCTTCCGCCTGGACCGCATGCAGGCCGTGCACCCCAGCACCTTCCCGATCACGCCGCGACCCACGCCGAGCATCGAGGCCACCGTGCGCCAGTCGATCACCGTGGGCGGGTACACGACGGAGGTGGTGGCCCGCATCCGTCGGCCGCTCCACGAGGTCGAGAAGCTCATCCCGGTGCGGGCGGCGACGGTCACGGCCGACGGGGAGCACGCCTGCATCGTGCGCGCCGGATCCGACAGCGGGGATCTGCGCTGGGTGGCCATGCACCTGATCAGCCTGGGCGGTCCGATCGAGGTGATCCAGCCGCCCGAGCTGCTCAGCGTGCTCGAGGAGATCAGCGCCTGGGCGGGCGTCGCCACGCTCGCGCCCGACGCCCGCTGAGCCACCGCGCTCCCCGGGGCAGAGGCCCGCCCGGACCAGAGCCCGGAGGACCCGAGCTCAGAGGACGAGCAGTGCCAGCGCCGAGACCACGGTGAGCACCAGGATCAGCTTCTCGAAGACGCCCTGCGGGATCCGCCGCGCGATCTTCGCCCCGCAGTACGCGCCGATCAGCACCAGCGGCACCAGCATCAGGTCCATGACCAGGGTGTCGCGGGTGATGAGGCCGAGGCCGGCGGAGAAGGGCAGCTTGATGACGTTGACGATCGCGAAGAACCAGGCGGAGGTGCCCAGGAAGGTCAGCACCGGCATCCGCATCGCGTAGAAGTACATCGACATCACGGGTCCGCCGGCGTTGGCGACCATCGTGGTGAAGCCGCCCAGCACCCCGTACCCGGCACGGCTGAGCGCGACCCCGGCGCCCGACGGGGCGACTGCCGGATCGGTCGCGTCGCCGGCGTCCGCGGCCGCGGACGGATCCGCCGACTTCTTCACGCGAGCCGAGCGCCGCCGCCACACGGTCACCGCGATCAGCACCAGCAGGATCACGCCGATCGTGGTGCGCACGGTGTCCCCGCCCACGGTCGCGAAGAAGATCGTGCCGAGCACGATGCCGATGAGCACGCTGGGGATCAGTCGCACCAGCGTGCGCACGTCGGGCTCGCGCCGATAGACCCATAGCGCGGTCGCGTCGCCGACCATGAGCAGGAGCAGCAGCGCGGCGGTGGATTCCTTCGCCGGCAGGGCGAGCGCGAAGAGGCCGACGGCGATGGTGCCGCCGCCGGGCATGGCGGTCTTGGACAGGCCCACGACGAGCGCACCGATCATCACCAGCACCCAGGTGGCGGCGCCGAGGGTGGGGATCAGGGCAGCGAGGTCGGACACGAGAACTGAAGCTACCAGTGCAGAACATCGCGCCCCGCGCCCGTCCGCGACCCGGGTGCCGACGACCAGATCCAGCGAGCCAGAGGACTGCCACGTTCTGCCACGGCCGCAAGCGGCCCGAATGGGCGCAGAACAGTGGCATTTGCGTGGCATAGGGGTAGCCATGCGGGGACAAGTCCGAGTATCGTAGAGGGCATAGACCTCAGAACGGAGGCACCCATGGTCCCCACGACATCCTCTGCCGCACCCTCGACCGGTGCTGGTGCGATCCATGACTCGGCCTACCGTCGTGCGATCGCCCTGGACATCCGGGAGCTCACCCGGCGCCTGAACGCCTCGCTGGGTGGAACGCTGGTCTCGGCTCTGGCCGGCTCCTCCGATACGAAGTCCTCCCATAGGTGGGCGAAGGCAACAGGTCCTCAGCCGCGACCGGAGACCATCAAGCGCCTCGTCTTCGCCTACGAACAGTGGCAGAAGGTGGCCGAGGCGGAGGGGGAGCACGTCGCTCGGGTGTGGTTCATCGGAGCGAACCCCTGGCTGGGCTATGACACTCCGGTGAATGCAATCCGCGAAGGTCGCCTCCCGGAGGTTGCGACGGCCGCTGAGGCGCTGGTCGACGACACGTTCAGCGGCTGACGCGCGCTCATGCCCGCACCAGATGAGCGGATCTGTTCGCGGACCGGGCTCGCCCTCGTGGCGAGCCCGGTCTCCGCTCTGCGCATCGCCCGCGAGTCCTACGGCCCTCTCGACCCCGTTGCTCGAGCTTCGAACAGCGGCCCTGAGGCGTGGAGCCGGTACGACACACCCGGGCGGACGATCTACGCGTGCGCTGACCGGGTCACCGCCTATATGGAGCTGCTGGCGCCGTACCGTACCGACGTCAGCAGAGAGCGCCGCGCTCTCCAGCCGATCGCGGACGCCCTCGGGAAGAATCTCGACGAGCTCTGGCGCGACATCGTCGCCGAGTGGGACGAGACCGGGTCGATGAAGGCCAGCTGGCTCCCCCGCACCTTCCGGGAAGGGAGGCGGGTCTATGCCCTCGCATTTCCGGCTGGCTCGTGGATCGACAACACGGCCACCGAGACGATCACCGCCCTCGAGGACTTGCACGAACATCCCTGGCCGACGGCCGACGGCGAACTCGAGGAACCTCTGACGCTCGCTCACCTCACCGGGGACGACCGGACACTGACAACTGCGATCGCCCGCGTGCTTCGTGATGAGGTCACTCTCGACGACGGAACGCGCCCCCTGGGGGTCAGGTTCCTGTCCAAGCACGGACACCCGGCCACGGGCACGGGGCTCTGCTGGGCGTACTGGATGCGCGATGTCGACAGCGGGGTGCCGGAGCCTACAACCATCACGCACCACGCCTCGATCGGGGAGCACGACCCCGATCTCGCAGCAGTACAGGCCTACTGCAGGATCAGGGCTCGCTGAGCTCGCCGATCGGGACGAGGCAGGGCCTCCATGCATCGCCGCAGGGCACCAGGACCTGTGCCCTGCTCCTCGGCATCCGGGACGGCAGGTGCCCTCAGGCGATCCAGCCGAAGTGGGCGACGCCGGAGCCGTCGGCGCCGGCACGAGCGGAGCTGATCACGATGGCCATGGCGGCGGAGCCGGGGTCGATGACGCCCTTCGAGGCGTCGCCGACGTAGCTCGCACGGCCACGGCGGGCGGTGGTCTGCGCGGTGGCGGTGGCCCCCGCGACAGCGGCATCCTCCGCCGCGAACAGGGCCTCGACGGCGCTGGTCTCCGCATCCGCCTCGAGGGCCGCGCGCAGGGCGGCGACGGCCGGGTCGAGGGAGTCGATCATCGTCTTGTCGCCCACCTTCGCCTCGCCGTAGCGCTGCACGGTGGCCTGGCCGGCGGCGAGCGCGTCCGTGAACTGGGAGATGGTGGGGGCCTCGGCGCCCGCGGCGCCCGATTCCTCCCCGGCCTTCGCGAGGTCGCGGAAGAACATGCCGAAGAGGGGGCCGCTGGTGCCGCCCACGCCGAGCCACGCCATGTACAGCGCGGTCAGCCATTCGCGATAGCTGCTGGGCGGCTCGGCCTCGAGGTTCGCGTCGAGGTGCTTCATCGCGGTGCGCACGTTGGTGCCGAAGTCGCCGTCGCCGGCGCGGCGGTCGAGGTCGCCGAGGTCGTCCGCGGCGCCCTCGAGGGCCTCGCGCAGGGTGAGGACGAAGGCGCGGCCGAAGCCGGCGGGGAGGGTCCTGCTGAAGGTCTTTTCGGTCATGGCGTGTTCCTTACCAGGTCAGGGCCGGGGTGCGGACGGGGGCGTCCCAGAGTCGGCGCAGCTCGTCGTCCAGGGGCATCAGGGTGATCGAGACGCCGTGCATGTCCATGCTGGTCACATAGGAGCCGACGAGCGAGCGGCCGATCTCGATGCCCGCCTCGCCGAGGCGGTGGTGCAGGGCGCGGGCGACGAGCTGGAGCTCGAGGGGGTAGGTGGAGCCCAGGCCGTTGACGATCGCGAGGACCTCGTCCCCGCGGTGCAGGTCGAGCTCGGCCAGCAGCGGCTCGAGCAGCAGGTCGGTGAGCCCGTTCGCATCGGTGAAGGAGGCGCGCTTCGCGGCCCGCTCCCCGTGGATGCCCACGCCGAGCTCGACCTCGTCGTCCCCGAGGTCGAACTGGGGGCGGTCATCGCCCGGGTGCGTGCCGGCGGCGAGCGCCAGGGACATGGTGCGGGCCGACGCCGCGACCCGGCGCCCGATCGCGGCGACGTCGGCGAGGCTCGCGCCCTCCTCGGCGGCCGCGCCGCACACCTTCTCGACGATCACGGTGGCGGCGGTGCCGCGCCGGCCGGGGCCGTCGTCCCCGCTGTCGGTCGCGACGTCGTCGTCCACCAGCACGATCTCGGTGTCGATCGCGTCGTCGCCGCTGATCTCCCCGGCGATGCGGAAGTTCAGCACGTCGCCGGTGTAGTTCTTGACGATCTGGACCACGCCGCGGCCCGCGTCGGCCGCCTTCGTGGCCGCCAGGACCTGCAGCGCGGTGGGGCTGGCGAACACGGCGCCGGCGACCGCGACGTCGAGCATCCCGGTGCCCACGAACCCGGCGTGCAGCGGCTCGTGCCCGGATCCGCCGCCGCTGACCAGGCCCACCTTGTCGCGGGCGGGCTCCTTGCGGCTGAGGAAGCGGTGCTCGGCGTTGAGCTCAAGCTGCGTGGGGTGGGTGAGGGCGAGGCCTTCGAGGGCCTCGGGGATCAGATCATCCGGGTCGTTGAGGATGCTGCGTCGCATGGGCGCTCCTTGGCTGGGCACGGGGTCATGACCAGGCTACGCCGGGACCCACCGGTGATCGTGGTGCCGTGCACTCCGGCGCCTGGTCCGATCCCCTTTCAAAGCCTCGTGGCCTATGGTCCGGGATATGCGACTTCTCCTCATCCGCCATGGCCAGACCCCGAACAACATCCTCGGTGCGCTCGACACCGCTTGCCCCGGCGCCGGGCTGACCGAGCTGGGCCGTGAGCAGGCCCGGGCGCTCCCGACCGCCCTCGCCGAGGAGAGCATCGCCGGCCTGTACGTGTCTCCGCTGGTGCGCACCCACGAGACGGCCGCGCCGCTGGCCGAGGCGCTCGGGCTCGAGGCCCACGTCACCGAGGGGTTCGAGGAGATCCCCGCGGGGGACGTCGAGATGCACCGCGATGCCGAGTCGGTCGAGGCCTACCAGCAGACCCAGGCGATCTGGGGCGGTCGCGACTTCGACCATGCGCTGCCCGGCGGCGAGGACGGGCACACGTTCTGGGCCCGCTACGAGGGGGCGCTGCGCGAGATCGCCGCGAACCATCCGGAGGACGCGACGGTCGCCGTGGTCAGCCACGGTGCGGCGATCCGAGTGTTCGCGACGCTCGCCGCGGGCCTCGAGCCGTCCACCCGCGACGGACGCCCCCTGCACAACACGGGCATGGTCGCGCTCGAGGGTCATCCGGATCAGGGCTGGCAGCTCGCCGACTGGGTCGACGGGCCGCTGGGCGGCGCTCACCTGCTCGGCGATGTCCGCCACGACGTCACGGCCGACGAGAACGCCGACGCCGCCGTCTGACCGCCCTGGCCGGTCCCGGGCGGGAACTGAGGAGGCCGCCGCAGCCCCGTCATACGGGGTCGCGGCGGCCTCTCTCGGCTCAGGATCACCAGCGGGGGTGGATCGCCTCGCGCAGCAGCTCGTCGTAGGTCTCCCGCACGGCGGCGTCGAACGTCTCGAGCACGGCCTGCTGCTCGGCGGTCGGCTCACTGCCGGCGGCGGCGTTGCGCTGTGCCTGCGTGGCGCTGCTGGCGCCGGGGATCGCGGCGGTGACGCCGTCCTGGGCGATGATCCAGCGCAGGGAGGCCTCGGGCAGCGGCATCACGCCGTCGAGCGCCTGCTCGAGGCGGGCCACGGCCTGCAGCCCGATCTCGTAGTCGACGCCGGAGAAGGTCTCGCCCTGGTCGAAGGCCTCGCCGCCGCGGTTGAAGTGGCGGTGGTCGTTGTCGGCGAAGGTGGTGGACGGGGAGAACTTGCCCGTGAGCAGGCCGGAGGCCAGGGGCACGCGCGCGATGATCGCGACGCCCTTCTCGCGGGCCTGGGGCACGACCTCGTCCAGCGGCTTGAGGCGGAACGGGTTCAGGATGATCTGGATCGAGGCGAGGTGCTCGCGCTCGAGGCTGATCAGCGCCTCCTCGCAGGTCTCGACGCTCACGCCCCACGCAGCGATCTTCTTCTCCTCGACCAGGGCGTCGAGCACGTCGAACACCTGGTCATCGCGGTAGATCGCGGGCGGCGGGCAGTGCAGCTGCACGAGGTCGAGGGTGTCGGTGGCGAGGTTCTGCCGCGAGCGCTCCACCCACGCGCGGAGGTTCTCCTCGGTGAAGGACTCCGGGGCGAAGGGATCCGCCCGACGCGACGCCTTGGTGGCGACGAACAGCGGGGCCGACGGGCCCGCAGAGCCCGCCGCGCGCTGACGCAGCTGGCCCACGAGCCGCTCGCTACGGCCGTCCCCGTAGACGTCGGCCGTGTCGAAGAAGGTCACGCCGGCCTCGAGCGCAGCATCGAGCACGGCGTTCGCGGAGTCCTCGGAGACATCGCCCCAGTCGGCGCCGATCTGCCAGCAGCCCTGCCCGATCACGGACAGCGGGTGGCCCAGGCGGGAGGGGGTGCGGTACTGCAGGGACATCATCGACCTCAGTTCGTCAGGGCGCCGCTGAGCAGCGACGCCAGGTGCACGGCCAGTCTTCCAGACGGCGACCGAGCGCGAGAGCTGCTCCGGGGCCGGGGGTAACCTGCGGGTATGGAACTGGACCGCACCATCGTGCAATGCAGCAAAGGCGCCTGCTACGAGACCGTGTGGTTCCCGCTCGTCTCGTTCAAGGCCATCCGCCTGGGTAACCGCCGCTTCCAGAAGTGCCCGGTGCATCAGCGCTGGGAGCTCGCGCGGATGGTGCCCGAGGAGGAGTGGACCGAAGAGGTCATCGCCGAGGCCGCCAAGCACCACGACTCGAACATCGTCTGACGCCTGAGCGCCTGGCTGCTCTGTCGCCCGCGCCACCATGCCTGCACCAGACGTCCGGACGGAAATCCGCTGTCCTCACGATTGGCGCGGGGAGGGGGATGGCCCATCGGCGACCGCGTCGGCACCCAGGTCCGCCAGTAGACTCCACGGCATGCCGGGGGAACACCAGTCCGAAAAATCGGGGACGTACGACGAAGATCGAGCGGCGCGTGCGGCGTCGCGGGCAGCCGCCGGGGACAAGGACGCCTTGGAGGAGCTCGTCACGATCCTCGAGCGCTCCAGGACCGTCCACCGCATGGTGGGATCGATGCTCCTGGACCAGAACGCCGTCGACGACGTGTCCCAGGAAGTGCTCATGTCCGTCATGAAATCCATCCGCCAGTACCGCGGCGACGGCAAGGTCTCCACCTGGCTGCATCCCCTCGTGAGGCGTCGCGTCGCTGATCATCTGCGCACGCAGCGGCACGTCGCCGCGCTGGACGAGGCCCAGCTGCCCGCTCAGCGATTCAGCTCGAGGGTCGCCTCTCGCGCTGCGATCCGCACGGCCATCTCCCAGCTGCCGGAGAAGTATCAGGCGCCACTGATGCTGAAAGAGATCGAGCAGCTGCCCGTCGCCGACGTCGCCGCCCGGCTCAACCTCTCCGAGGGCACGGTGAAGGCACAGCTCAGCCGCGGCAGAGCGCGCCTCAAGCAGATCCTCGGGGAGCCCTGGTGAGGGACCACATCGGGCGCTACGAGGTGATCGACCGCCTCGGAGCAGGTTCATTCGCCACGGTGCACCGCGCCCTGGACCTGCGCCTGGACGATGAGGTCGCCGTGAAAGTGCTCGCGGAGAACCACACGGTCAATCCGGAGATGCTGGAACGCTTCATCGGCGAGGGGCGGGCCCTGCGACGAGCGCGCAGCCCTCATGTCGCAGCCGTCCACGACATCGGCGAGCTGCCCCACAACCAGCCGTACCTCGTGCTCGAGCTCGCCGACCGAGGCACCCTCGGGGACCGCGTGGAGGCGCTGCGTGCGCAGGGGTGGAAGGCGACGTCGCACGACGTCCTCCTCGTCGCACGATCCTTGACCGCTGCGCTCGGCGCCGTGCACAGAGCGCGGCTCGTGCATCGGGACCTGAGCCCCTGGAACCTCCTGCTCACCTCCCGGCCCGCCCCCCATGCTTCGAGCGGTGCGGTCCCGGGTGGTGGCGCGCTGATCTCCGCGGAGGAACGCCTGCTGCTCGTGGACCTCGGCATATGCAAGGACCTGGCTCGCAGCTCGGGCATGACCGTCGCCGCCGGCACGTCGGGATTCCGACCCCCTGAGCAGGAGCGTCACGGTCAGGTCGATGCTCGCGCGGACGTCTGGGCGATGTCGGCGGTGCTGCAGTGGATCACGGACGGTGCGGCACTGCCGGCCGCCTTCCACCGCGCTCTGGCCCGGGGGATGGCCGAGAACCCTCGGCGTCGGCCCGGCGACGCCGAGGCGTGGCTCGAGAGCATCGAAGCGGCGCTTGCCGAGCCTCCCGCCGCACCGGCGGAAATGGCGGAGAACGATGCGCCTGCTGCTCCGGCGCCTCGTCGCCGTCTCCTGACCCTCCTGGCCGTCGGGCTCCTCGTCGTGGGCCTCGTCGCAGGCATCGGTCTGGGCAACCTGATCTGGGACGACGCGCCGGTCGCCGCCGCCGACGGGGCCTTGATCGCGATCGAGGGCCCCGAGGAGGTCGCTGTCGGCGACACGGCGACGTTCACCGCGGACGTCACGGGCGCCGACACCTGGGTGTGGGTGCTGCCGGACGGCAGATTCATCGTCGACGAGAGCACTGTCTCCATGACCGCAGCCAGCCCGGGAAATGCCGACGTGGTGCTGCGTTCCCTCAGCCCGAACGGCACGACGCTCGAGATCCATCACCGGCTTCATGTGGACGAATGAGAAGAAGTTCAGATCCGATGCAACCGAATCGTGCTCCGACGCGACTCATAGGGGACAGCACATTCAGATGAAGGGGAAGATCATGCGCAGCACCACCACGAAGCACATCGACCGACGCGCGTTCGGCGTCGCCATCCTCGGGACGCTCGCTCTCAGCGCGTGCAGCTCGGGCTCGCGTGCCGGCTTCGAGAAGAGCGACGGGTCCGGGTCGAGCGATGGGGGCTCCGGGGCCAGCGACGGTGGCGCCCCGACGCCCGACGCGACGGCGGGCCTGCCGCGGCTCGAGGAGGGCTTCACAGCGGAGGAGTTCACCAAGGACGTCACCGCCTCGGAATCCCTCCACCCGAAGAACAGCACCGTTGTCACGCCCACTGGCGTGCTGACCATCGACGGGGTGCAGGAGATCGCCACCGTCACCGCCGAGTCGGTGGGCCTCGAGGCGGAGACGGACGCGGACGGAGATGCGCTCGACTTCGCTCCGGCCGACGGCGAGGTGCTCCGCGCCGTCGATCTCTCCTTCGCGCCCTCCGGCGATACCGACGGGCTGCAGGAGCCGTCCTCCCCGATCACCGACCTCACGATCAGCGCTCGCGGTTCCCAGGCTCATCTCGCGGAGATCGACGGCGACTACAGCGCTCGCGTCCTGATCTCGGTACCGAAGGACGGCTCCGCGTCCCTCGTCGTCTCCAGCGAGGGGCACAATCAGATGGTCGACCTGCTCACCGGGGAGAGACAGGACGATCCGGTCGCCGCCGTGTACTACCGAAGCGATCGCGTCCAGGAGCCCCACCACACGTTCCCCGTCTCCGTGGATCCGTTCCCCGTGCTGTACGACGGCGAGGCGGACAGCGAGACCACCACGACGACGTCGTTCCAGGCGACCACGCTGGAGCTGACCGCGTGGACTGAGAAGAACGGCTGGGCCGAGCCCGGTGGCGCGTGGCTCGTGATGACGTGGCAGTCGGAGATCACCATCGACACCGAGATTCCCGGCCTCATCAAGGCCACCGGCTTCTCGGCGACGGCGACCGTCACGGTGGACGGGGAGTCCACCACCGACGAGGTCCACGACGACGACCTCATGCTCAGCCCGTCAAGCAACAGCGAAGAGCGCACCATGGTCGTCGCGGTCCCGGCGGACGTCTCCAGTGCGACGGTCAGCATGAGCGGAGGGTTCTCCCTGCAGATCGACTCCGGCGCCTACGAGATCAAGGGCTCCCTCGACCGGGAATTCTCGTCAAAGGAGCTCACGGTCGATTTCCCCGACGGCGGGTCCGGGGAGAGCGTCCAGCCCTCCGACGGCGGGGGTTCCACGCCCGACACGCAGCCCTCCGACGGCGGCGGGAACTGATCGACTCAGGGCACGACAGGATCTCCGGAGGAGGGAGCAGGCATGGCGCGCATCACGAAAGGCTGGTTCGGGCAGTACCACCTGGTCGACGTCGAGAAGGACCTCGAGAAGGCCGCGAGGAACAGGCAGTTCCGGCAAGACATGGCAGCGACCTCGAACTCCTTCCAGTCCGGGATGGAGAGCAGTGCGAGGACCGGGGCGCTGGCCGGGCTCCTCGTCACAGCGGTTGCCGGCATCGTCGCAGTTCTGGGCATCCGGAAGCTGTTCACGGTCCCGAAGGCACGCTACGTGGTCTTCTCTGCAGCGATCTTCCTCATCATCGCGCTCGAGGGCAGCGATCTCTTCGGGTTCGTGGCGGCGTGCGCCACGACTGCAGCGTTCGTGGTCTGGTACGTGAAGCCCCGCTGGACCGCTCTGCGCCATGTCGAGCATCTGCCGAAGCACTTCTTCAACCCCAGACCCTGGGGGCTCGGCATGGCACTGCTCCTCACGCCGCTCTTCGCGCTGTTCGTCGCAGCCATCGCGCGTCCGCTCGGCACTGCGCTGGTCAACGTCGGCAACACGGGCATCTATGAGTACAACGTCTCCGTGATCCTCGTGGCGATCGTGGCGTACCCCGTGGGCTTCGCCCTGGCGTTGCTCTCCACCCGGGTGTACACCTCGTCGATCCTGCCGATCCGGCTTCGGAGACAGCAGGGCGCGGCCAGCTCGGCAAAGGAACGCTGAGCCTTCAGGCGTCAGCCAGCGCTGGTCAAGGTCCTGTTCGGGCGGTGAGGGAGCGTGCGAAGTATGGCCAGTCCCGCCAGCACAGCTGAGGGAGTTGCTTGGTGCGGCAGCGCTGGGAGCTCGCGCGGATGGTGCCCGAGGAGGAGTGGACCGAAGAGGTCATCGCCGAGGGCTTCTAGGATCGGCGCATGCCGTCGACTCTCGCAGTGGTCCCGCAGCCCCATTGGGTCAACGGGTGGTTCCTCCGGATCTTCGCCCGCCCGGTTGTCCTCGTCGACGGGACCGAGCACTCCGGCCGATGGGGACAGCCGACAGAGGTCCATGTCGAGCCGGGCCTCCATGCGGTCGCGGTCGGTGCCCGCTACCGGGGTACGTCCGGGACGCTCGGGCTCGATGAGGCGGAGGTCGACGTGGACTCGGGCCGACGGCTCCTCGTCACGGCGACGAACGGGTTCTTCAACCACCAGCCCTTCACGGTGGCGGTCCCTCACCAGACGTAGCCCTTTCAGTTCTCACGCCAGGGGCCCGGTCCACCGTGTCTCCCCGTCGACGACGACGTCGGTCGGGCTCATGCCGAGCCGCTCGGCGACCCGCTGGGACGCCTCGTGATCCGGGTGGATGTGGGCGATGACCTGCGTGACTCCTCGAGCGCGGAGGTCGTCGGCGAGAAGCAGGGCGGCACGGCCCGCGTATCCGCGGCGCTGCCACGGCTGGCCGATCACCCAGGAGATCTCGGCTGTCCGCTGACCCGTCGGACGGGTCGCCTGGACGAAGCCGACGGCTCGCTGGGCGTCCCCGACGACGACGATGTCGTTGAGCCACTCCTCGGTTCCGTCGGCAGACCTTCCCCGTGTCTGGATGGCATACAGCCTCTCGAGGTCAGCTGTGCTGGGCGGCTCCCCGCCCGTGTACCGATAGAGGTCAGGGTGCGCGAGAACGACCGCCATCTCGGCGGCGTCCGTGACACGCAGGGGGCGGAGTGCGACGGTCTCCGTCATGACGGGTCCTCTCTCCACAGCGGGATGGAGATGGTCGTCGACGCGCCCTCCGGCTCAGCTCCCCAGAGGCGCAGCCGTCGCGCCGCGCAGCTCGAGCCGGGGCGTGCGGGACTGACGCTCACGTTCAGCGGAGGGTAGCTGTGCATGTGTGGAGCGTATGCGGCACTCATGCCAGCGGCACCCGGTTTATCGCCTGTCCGGTAGCTCCGGGAAGAGAACCGAGGCCGTGGGCGTTGCTCCCACTGGTGCTGCACCGTCCGGTGCCGCCTGCCCCTGAAAGGTGCCTCATGCCCGTCCCGCTCTCGATCCTCGACCTCGCCACCGCCGGCCGCAACCAGACCATGGCGCAGGCACTGGAGGGCACGGTCGCCCTCGCCCAGAAAGCGGAAGAGACCGGATACGAGCGGGTCTGGTACGCCGAGCACCACAACATGGCGTCTATCGGGTCCTCCGCCACGTCGGTGCTGATCGCCCACGTCGCGGCGCACACTACGACCATCAAGCTCGGAGCGGGCGGCATCATGCTGCCCAACCACGCCCCGCTGGTGATCGCCGAGCAGTTCGGCACCCTCGAGACGCTCCACCCGGGGCGGATCGAGCTGGGACTGGGCCGGGCGCCGGGCACCGACCAGAACACGATGCGCGCACTGCGCCGCAACGGCGCCGCTGCCGACACCTTCCCCCAGGACGTCATGGAGCTCCAGGCGTACCTGCGGGGCGAGTCCCAGATCCCGGGAGTCAACGCCTATCCGGGCAAGGGCACCGACGTCCCGCTGTACATCCTCGGCTCCTCGCTGTTCGGCGCCGGTCTGGCTGCCGCCCTCGGCCTGCCCTACGCGTTCGCCTCGCACTTCTCCCCGGGAGCGCTGCACGAGGCCATCGCGCTGTACCGCCGTGAGTTCACGCCCTCCGAGCAGCTCGAGAAGCCCCACGTCTTCGCCGCCTACAACGTCATCGCGGCCGACGACCAGGCCGACGCCGAGCGCCAGCAGCACGAGATGATGCGCAGCCGGGTGGCGCTGCTGCTGCAACCTGGCACCGAGTACACCGACGAGCAGGCCGATGAGCTGCTCGCCGCGCCCCAGGCCGCGCACCTGCACCAGATGGCGACCTACAGCGCCGTCGGCACCCCCGGCGATGTGCGGGACAAAGTTGCCGAGTTCGCTGAGCAGACCGGCGCCGACGAGCTGATCATCGCCCACCAGGGACCGCGGGTGGAGCAGCGACTGCGGTCGGCTGAGCTGCTGGCCGAGGCGTATCTGGGCTGATTGGGCGGCATGACTCGGTGCCGCTGCCCGCGACGGCCACTCCTCCGTAGCGGCCGAATTCAAGCCCACGCGCACAATGCCCGGCCATTGCGACGTCGGGACGACGGCGAAGCTCACGCCGACCAGGCAAGATGTCTGGATTTCAGAACCACGGGTCTCCCTTCACTCATACGATGGGCGGACCGGCCAGGGCCAGCAGAGGGAGCCGCATGTCATCACAGCCAGCGATCCATGTTGTGGGGGCGGTCATCGTTCGTGACGGTCTCGTCTTCGCTGCCCGTCGCAGCCCTGAGCGCAGTGCCGGCAGCCTGTGGGAGTTCCCTGGAGGCAAGGTGGAGCCTGGGGAGAAGCCGACGGACGCGCTGCATCGCGAGCTCGCCGAGGAGCTGGGCGTCGAGGTACACGTCGGGGACCTGGCCTCACGCCATACGACCCCGGTAGGCTCCGCGGTTATCGATCTGGCGTGCTACTGGACAGAACTACTATCCGATGCGCCGACGACCAGCACGGATCATGACCAGATGGGGTGGTTCACGCCGGAAGAGTTGTCCGAGTTGGACTGGTCGCCAGCAGACGTGCCGATCATCCGGGATGCCTTCCTCGATCGCACACCTCAGCAACTGGGGAATCGATGAGTGAAAATCATGCTCTGGACCCCGGGCTCTATGAGCTCTTGGTGACGACAGGGCTCTCCGCGGCGCTTGATGATCAGACCCATCAACCGCACGACCGAACCTTCGCAGACGTCGATCCTGCAGACGCGCCACACGTGCTCACGCAGCACCTCAGCGCGGTGATCTTTCGGGTGCTCACCGCACTACCGGTGGAGGAACAGATCGACACTGCGAACCGCCTGCTGCAGGCGATTCCAGCCGCTGTGCGCTCCGAAACGGTGACGTCTGGCCCGCAGCTCCTTACCTCGATCACAGCACCGATGTCGCCGCCTCCTCGTCGGCCGTCGACACCCTTGACTGACGTTGCGCTGTTTACGAACTCTCGCAGTGATCCGCAGCTGGGCTCCGAGCTTAGGCTCGAGATGGCGAGTGCCGACAGCATTGATCTGCTGTGCGCCTTCGTGCAATGGAGTGGCATCCGCGTTCTCGAGGATGCGTTGCGCGCAGCAGCCGAGCGCGGCGTCTCCATACGAGTCCTGACCACGACGTACATCGGAGCTACTGACCGCCGCGCACTCGACTACTTCGTTCGGGAGCTAGGCGCTGAAGTTCGGGTCAACTATGACTCGCAGTCCACTCATCTTCACGCGAAGGCGTGGATGTTCCATCGCAAGAGCGGCTTCCCCACCGCCTACGTGGGTAGCTCCAACATGAGTCGCGCAGCGCTGGTCGACGGCCTGGAGTGGAACGTTCGACTGTCCAAGCACGTGACGCCGACACTGCTCCACAAGTTCTCCTCAACTTTCGCGACCTATTGGGACGACTCTGCGTTTGCGCCGTATGACCCGGACACCGATGCCGAGTACCTCGACCAGATGCTTGCGAAGAATGGAGCGCGACGAGGCGACGGGGAAGTCAACGTCAGCCTGCTCGATGTTCGCCCGTACCCGCATCAGCAGATCATGCTCGATGATCTGCACTCCGAGCGGGAAACCCACGACCGGCATCGGAACCTGCTCGTGGCCGCCACGGGCACCGGGAAGACTGTCATCGCAGCGCTGGACTACAAGCGACTCACCCAAGGCGGGCCGAGACCGAGTCTGCTATTCATCGCCCATCGGAAAGAGATCCTGGAGCAGTCCCTACGCACCTATCGCGAGGTACTCAAGGATGGCGCGTTCGGGGAACTGTTCGTCGACGGCACCCGTCCCTCCCGAGGGCAGCATGTGTTCGCCTCCGTGCAGTCGATCTCGCGGGGGGCCGAGCTTGAGCGCTGGAATCCGGCGCATTTCGACGTAGTCGTTGTCGACGAGTTTCACCACGCCGAGGCAACGACATACCGACGACTTCTCGACCACTTCACGCCCCGTGAACTCCTTGGCCTGACTGCAACACCTGAGCGATCCGACGGTGTAAACGTCGCCAACTTCTACTTCGACGGGCGCATAGCCAGCGAGCTTCGACTGTGGGACGCGCTGAAGGCCGATCTGCTCGTGCCCTTCCACTACTTCGGGGTCGCTGACGGCAGCGATCTGCAGGGCATCCGCTTCACACGGGGGCGCTACGACCTCAGCCAACTATCTGCGCTCTACACAGGCAATGACGCGCGTGCTCGCGTCGTGCTGAAGACCGTCGCCGACAAGGTCACCGATCCCTCCCGAATGAAAGCGCTCGGGTTCTGCGTCAGCGTGGACCACGCGCACTACATGGCGGAGATCTTCAACGCCGCCGGGATCCCATCGCTCGCCCTCTCCGGTGAGTCGCGAAGTGGGGAGCGGCGCGAGGGCTTGCAGCGGCTCCGCGATGGCGAGCTCGCGTGCATTTTCGCGGTCGACATATTCAACGAGGGCCTCGACATTCCCATGATCGATACGGTCCTCATGCTGCGTCCGACTCAATCAGCGACGATCTTCCTGCAGCAACTGGGGCGCGGCCTGCGCCGTACGGAAGGCAAAGCGGTCCTCACAGTGCTCGACTTCGTCGGCCTGCAGAATGAGAACTTCCGCTTCGATCTCAAGTACAGAGCGCTCACTGGCCTCTCCCGCAACAGGCTAGAGAAGAGCATCCGAGACAAGTTTCCATTCCTTCCGCCAGGGTCGCAGATCGTCTTCGATGAGGTCGCCGAAGACATCGTTCTACACAACGTGAAGCAGCAGCTGCGCCTGGCCACTAAGGATCTGATTTCCGACGTTCGGCAGCACCTGCCCACCGGGACGGATCCAAGCCGCTACGCGCTGGGGTCTTACCTCACCGATGCGGAGCGAGGCATGGCAGACGTATACGGTTCCAGCGATCGCACTTACCGCGGAGAGAAGCAGCCAGCATCATGGAAGGCCCTGGTGGATTGGGCCTTTCCCGCGGACGCCTCTCGTCTCCTGGATCCCGAGGCCACGGCGCTGTTCAAGAAAGTTGGCAACGTAGCGCACGTCGATGACCAAGAGCGCATCGAGCGGTACCGAGAGCTACTCACCGCCCACGAACTTCCGGTAAACCTCGACTCGGATCTCACCGCTGCGATGCTCTACTTCACCTTCTGGCCGTCCGGACATGGTGGCGGAATTCGAGCCGGTCTCGAGCGATTGCGGAGCCTGCCAGAACTCGTGAAAGAGGTAACCCAGATCCTCGACTACCGCGAGACCACCGTCCGCACGCTCCCCCTGCCTCTCCCCGGCGCACTGGGCATCTCCCCACTGAGATCCCATGCGCAGTACTCCCGAGAGGAGCTGCTCGCTGGGCTGGGCCTAGGCACTCTCGACGCTGGTGTTCCCGGAGCGATTCGTGAGGGCGTCAAGTGGATGCCGTCGCTGAAGACAGACGCGCTTCTCGTGACGCTCAAGAAGTCTGAGACTGATTACTCGCCAACGACGCTTTACCACGATTACGCGATCAACCAAGAGCTCTTCCACTGGGAATCGCAGAGCACCACGAGCGCCTCGAGTCCCACGGGGCTGCGGTATCAGCGCCACCGCGAACAAGGCTCGAATGTGGTGCTGTTCGTGCGTCGTGCAAAGACCGGTGATATCGGCACCGAGCCGTACACCTGCCTGGGCACCGCACAGTTCCAGAGCTGCAAGGGCTCGAAGCCGATCCAAATCCTGTGGAAGTTGGACCGCCAGGCACCGGTCGAGCTGTACCTCGACGCACGCGCAGCTGCCTAAATTCTGAAGGCGTCAGTTGCTGCCGGCTGGACCCGCAGGCTGTGACGGCGATCTACCGAAGCGGCGTCCCCGGCAAGCTCGTCTGTCTCACGCGTGCGCGGTCTGCAAGAGCGTCTCCGAAGCACTGCGGCATCTGCCAGGCTCGCCCCATGACAGCACCCCACCACCACGGCACGACGCATCAGCACGACGACGCCCCCGTGGACCCCAACGCCCGCCTCTCCCCCACCGAGTACTGGGAGAAGCGTTACGGCGACACAGAGCGGGTCTGGTCCGGCCGGGTCAACGCCACGATGGCCGCGGTAGTCGGTGAGTTCACTCCCGGCTCCGCGATTGATCTGGGCTGCGGGGAGGGCGGGGACGTGCTGTGGCTGGCCGAGCAGGGCTGGCAGGCCCATGGTCTGGACATCTCCTCCACCGCGGTGGGCCGCGCCCGCGCCGAGGCCGCGACGCGCGGGCTCGAAGGCGCCACCTTCACCACCACGGACCTCACCGCCTGGCAGCCCGAGCCGGAGTCGGTGGACCTGGTGACCGCGTCGTTCTTCCAGTCGAACGTCGCGCTCGACCGCACCACGATCCTCCGCCGGGCAGCGTCGGCCCTACGCAAGAGCGGACATCTGGTGGTGGTCTCTCATGCCGCTCCCCCCTCCTGGGCCGCAGACCATCCCGCGGCGATGATCAACATCCACGAGGAGGTGGAAAGACTTGCAGTCCCCGCCGACACTTGGACCGTGGAACGCGCCGAGGAGATCCCCCGCGCGGCGCTCGACCCCACCGGACACCCTGGCGAGCATCTGGACGCGGTGCTGGTGCTACGCCGGCGATGACGTGAACCGCACTGTTCGGAGAGGTTGAGGTTCGCAGGGAAGCCACCGAACTTTGTCCCTCCATCACTTTGGCCCTCGGGCCGAAACGTTTCCGAATGGTGAGCTGGCCGATGGCCGCACAAGCGAACTGAGCCAGGTCATCCTGCGATAATGAGGTTCGTCGATCTATTCGTGCCCCTGAAGGAGCGTCCACGTGGAGAACAGCAATGCCATGGGCATCGCACGCAGGGTCGTCTCCGTCGCGCTGATCGTGCTCACGGCCCTGACTGCCCTTCTGTGGGCCTGGCCGAAGTTCGGTGACGGCGGCTTCTTGTGGGCGCTCTCTGTCCCGGCAGGGGTAGGCATCACGTATCTCGTCCATCTGCTCACCGCTCCTCGCCGCAGCCGACGCAGCATCTGGGTTCCGATCGGCATCATCGCTGTGCTCGCAATGCTGTGGTTCGGTGGCCTGATCGTCGCGACGCTCGCCTCCCCCATCGAGACTCCCACGGACACCCCTTCGGATCAGATCATGCTGCTGCTCCTGGTGATGCTGCTCTGGCCATTTCTGATCGCTGGAGGGTTGCTCGTGCTTCTCGTCCTGAAGGTGGGAGAGCGAATCGGCAACCGCACCGCCACGAGCAAGAAGCAAGCCGGACGGGCCCCCGGCACCCCTGCTATGCCACTCACTCATGGCTCACCATCAATCATCTCAGGAAGCTCACCCCCTTCCGCGCCCGTGCAGATGCACAACTCGTTCAGTCCCTCGGAGCCCTCGCAAACCAGAACGCACTCAGCTACCTCGGCGATTCCCGGTCCGGTTCCCGGCTCGTCCGACGGAATCAACCGTGATCCGAATGCCCCTGATGCCACCCCCGCGGGGACCCGTGATCACGCCGGGCCCGTTGCCACTGGCATTCCCCTCCAGGAACTCTCGACGCTCGCCGAAGTCGCGGTGAGCCTGGGGCAGGACGACGCGTCCTCCGCCCTCACCCTGGAAATCGGTGGCTCGGGGATCACCGTGTCCGCCGACGGGGTCCCGCTGGGATCCGTGAACTGCGTCTGGACCGGCTCGGCGGGGGCCAGTGCGACGGCCCTGGCATCCGAGGTGCTCCACGGCCTCAGGTCATTCGCAGCTCAGACCGCCCGGATCACCATCATTCCCGGCGCCACGGAGATCTCGAACTTGGAGTTCCGTGCCGTGGGCAGTGATCAGCGCTTCACGGTTCGATCGTTCACAGCATGATGCCGCGACGGTAGAGCCCCCAGAGCAACGGATCGAGCACCCTGAACGGCGAGATTCCGCGGGTGGTCAGCTGCTCGTCATGGGGCGGTGTCTCACCCACAGCGGAGACCGCGAAATGGCCGAGGCCGCGGATCCGGGCGTTGCGCATGGCCTGTTCGACCTGCATCGTCACGGTGTTCTCATGGATGAGCTCGAACAACGAGCGGATCTCCTGGTCCAGGAACTCCTGGTCCTGCTCGAACCAGCTCTTCGATTCTTCGGCACGTCCCGGACCCGTCGGACGCATCATCGTCTCGTCCCTGTTGAAGCGCGCCGAGGGATTGCCCATCACCCGTGCATACTGCTCGACATCCGCCTTCGGCAGCTCGTGGAAGGCGTCGAACTTCGAGAACGCAAGGGCGAAGTCGACCATGCCGCCCTGCAGCTGTCCGAGCACGATCGGGAGCACCTCGGTGGAGGACTTTCCGAGACGTCCTTGGTTGACCGGGGGGATGATGCCGGCGAGTATCTGGGTCATCGACGGCAGGCGGAGGGAGTCGAAGAGGAACACCACCAGGTCTGCGCGGGAGAAGTAGGACAACGGCGCCTCGTTGCCGGCGAACTTCTCGATATCCTCTCCCGCGACGTCACGGATGACGAGATGTACCGGGCGCTGCGGGTCAGAGATCTCCCAGATCATCGAGTCTCGCTGGTACGCGCCGCTCTCTGCCCGCATCGGCGGGGTGCCCAGCATGGCTCTGTTCTCACGGAACAACGGTCGCTCGTAGCGCTCCTCATAGACCTCCTGCGTTGCAGCTGTGAACGGTCGGATCATCCGGCCACAGCGCCTGAGGTACTGCTGGAGAACGTACAGCAGCACCGCGATGTACACCGATTTTCCCGCACCGCGAGCTCCGGTGACGGCCATCGTGAACACAGTCGCCTCGCGCCAGTTCGGCGGAAGATCGCGGTGGCAGACGGGACAGGCCTGGACGTTGCAGGGCCCGCCGCATCGCGCGCACGGGATACCTGGCGGGATCTCCCGCTGTTGATCGGTCGGCATCCACGGATAGGAGGGGAAGAGGGAGATCGGTCCCCCTGCCAGGGCACTCGCCGCAGGATCGGGGACAGGGACGCACCGGCCTGAATTGCACCGGAAGCGCGCCTCCCCAGGAACCAGCGATGCGAAGCATGCAGGGCACGACGAGCTCATCGGAGCGCCCCCTTGCCACGAGAGCCGTCCGTCAACCAATCGATCAAAGCCTCCAGCCGTCGAAGGGTCGCGTCATCGAAGCGAGAGTCCTCCCGCTCGAGCTCGAGCCAGGCGTCGGACGTGACGCCGCAGGCGTCGTCTGCCTCGAGCACCTCGAGAATCCTGGGATCGCCGATCACGAGGTTCGCGATCCCCTCGGTGCGCACAGGGACATCGGTGATGAGGAGCGTCCGGCCTGCGCCCTCACGCTGACGCCCAGCGTCCAATGCGACGGACCCGACTCCATTGCGCGTGGCGCCGCCGATGGAACCCTCGACGACGACGGGAAGAGGCCCACCGCCGGCCCTGGCGAGGGCCAGAACAAGATCTCGCAGAATGTCGATGCGTTCCTGCCGGGGGATCATCGATGCCGACCGGTCGATCCGGATCTCGGCAACATCGGGGAGTACTGCGGCTCCGCTGTCGCTCCGGCGACGCCCTATCCACGCTCCGAGCAGCTCGGGGATGGTCCCGACACCGGAGTCGGGATCCCGCTCCGTGACGGACGCCCGGTGCTGACCGGAACCGTCGAGGCCGCTGGGCGGCAGAGTCGACGGAGCTGGAGCGGTCTCGACAGGAGACAGCACCCAGCTGTCCCCCTCCGCTGCGATCCGTGCCAATGGTGCACGGCTATGGCCGGAGATGTCGATCCGCTCGACGAGATAGTCCCGGCGAGCAGAGGGGAACGACAGCGACAGGTCGACGACAGCTCCTCCCGGGAAGGCTTCGCCGCTCTCAGCGGCGGCGAAGAGCGTCGCGCCGTCTCGCGCAGCGTGTACAGCGAACGCTCCCCCAGCGGCGGTTTGACGTCGGAGCTGCGACTGCAGCCCGTCCGCTTCGAGGCGGAGCGGTGTGCCGCTCGGTCCCATGATCTCTACGTGCACAGCGCCTTCGGCCTGGAATCTGCGCGGTTCCCACTGTCCTGCGCGGAGGATCTCCGATTCAGCCATCACGTCCCTCCTTCTTCTGCCACGGCAGCATATTCAGGTTCTTCTTCACCATGTCTCCCAGTCGCTCCACACGTGAGGAGCGGCGGTCTTCGAGCATCGGCACGATCAGCTGCGCACGCGCCCACCCTTGAGCGTCACCACGGAAGGCGTTCCTCGCTTCCCTGACGAGGGCAGCAGTCGCTTCCTCGGGCGCTCCCAGAAGCCGCGCATCGAGCACCGCGGCCGCAGCCGCGCTCAGCCCTGGACCCCCGGGAGCTTCGCTTGTCCCTGCGTGACTCACTGAGGGACGGTCTTGCTGCCAGCCCCCGCCCAGGCCTTCCTCCGGGCGGTTGATTCCTCCTGCGCCAGACCCGGCCCTCGGGGCACCGTGAGGCGGAGCGAGAGATATCGGGCCGCCCACCGAGACGCCCTCGGCTGCGAGCGTTTGGAGCGCCCTGAGGCAGATCTCGCCCCAGGATGCCGAAGGCGCGGCGAAAAGACCTCGAGGGTTCCGGGACGCTTCCACCTCGACGTCCACCAGGTCCAGCGGAACGCGGGTGCCCCGGCGCGCGAGCTGCGGCGACGCAACGGACAGCACGACCAGCGCTGCCGAAGCTCGCAGCTCGGCGGATCGGGTCAACTCGCCGAGCATTCGCTTCACCGCCGGCTCTTCGTCAACAGCAGAAAGTCCGGCTCTCATCTGAACCGCCGCGGCCTGAACGTTCTCTGCCCAGGTCCACGCTGATTCAGGAGTCATCGTGCCGCTGAGGAAAGGCTGGGACAGGCCATCTCCCAGGAGAGCAGCACCTTCCTCCCACGACCTCGGCGCGACGGTTCCGCGCTTCACCTCAGCGATCGTCGGGGAGTTGCGGCGCCGTGCGCTCAAATAACGCGCACTCTCCCGATGTTCGAGGTGGCGCAGCGCGACGATGAGCATCCATCGCCTGGCCTCCGAGACTCCGGCTGCTGCCAGCTCCTCGAGAGCAGGGAGGTCCTCCGGAAGGAGACTGTTCTCGAGTGCCGAGGCGGATTCCCGCTCGAGCAGCAGCGCTGCCGACGATCGCCGCGGAGGCCCGGCCAGTGCGGAGAGCGCGGCGACCGCTCCCGATGCCGACTCCTTGCCCGAGACCACACCTGACAGTGCGATCTGGAGCCTGGTCCATGGCCGCTGCGGGGTCGCGAGAGATGGGCCGAGCGCTATGGCCACCGGCGCCGCAAGCACCGGCTGCGCTCGCGGGTCCGCGGTTTGCCTCGCGATCTCGGCAAGGCCGCGTTCCACCTGATGCGCAAGCTCCTCGCGTCCGGGCTCGGGGAGCGCGGCGACAAGAGCTGCCAGCTCCCGAGGAGTGACGGACGGGGCGGAGTCGTGTGCCCGAGGAGCTAGAAGGGCCGTGGCGAGCGGCGCGAGCAGAGCAGCAAGGCACTCCGCATCGAGAACGAGGCCGTCATCGAGGAACCCTGATGCCAGCTGCCCCCACGCGATGCTGCGCGCGGGCACAGTGGGCGACTCGTGTGCTCCTGCTGAGCGGGAGTCGATCGTCGAAACAGCAGTTCCCACGAGTTTCAGGACCTCTGCAGCACCTGACTCCGTCTCGCTCCAGCGCCGCAGCGCCGCTCTGACGTTCTCCGGCAAGGACGACGCTGCGGCGCGCCCGCCGAGAAGCCACGCAGGGTCGCGGACGGCGGTTCCGAGATAGTGCCGCCCGAGCATCGCTGCACGGTCCTCGGGCGCGCGGTCCCCGATACGGTGGCACAGTCCTCTCCAACCCTCCGGGCCTCGCTGGTTCACCTCATCGACCAGGTTCTCCCTTGCGTGTCGCAGTGTGTCAGCCACTCCCTCGAGCGGACTCGCGAGCGCGGGGATCGCAGCCTGCAGCAGTACGGTCTCCACGTCGTCCCTCAGGGCGACGTCAGAGGACGCACCGAACAGCGACGTCGCGCCGGTATCGCCATGGACCCAGCTCAGCGCCTGTGCCATCGCCGCCGGCCAGGCGAAGGTGATCCCCGTCTGATCGACAAGCTGGCCCAGGACCTGATTGTGGATACTTTCGTGCGCGGCAAGCCAGAGACCCGGATCCGAAGCCATTGCCGCGACGAATCGCCCGAAAGGCGTGACGGGCTGGCCCGGGGGCGGATTGCGTGGATCGACGATCACGCATCCTTGCGGGGTCTGGCCCTCGGCAGCAAGATCGGAGAGAGGCACGGCTGCGATATCCAGTCCGCTGCTCATGAGTTTCTCCAGGTCACGCTCTCCACGCACGCGCTCGAGGGTGGACCAGTTCGCCGAACGTGCGGCCTCCGCCGCCGTGGCGCGGAGCAGCGTTCCGATCCACTGGGCGGCGTCATCGACGGTCTCGACGAGCAGCACCGCCATGTGGCGTCGAGCAGCGTTCTCGGCATTGCTCGCGACAACGTCCGCGAGGGCCCCGAGGACCGCGGCGGCGCCAGGACGCAGCACCTGTTCGAGGGCAGCGTCCGCAGTCACCGAGGTTCCGGACCTGAGCGCCGTCGGGAAGGGGAGGCGGGCCTGCCTCATCTGATCAGGACCGAAGGGTGTGCACCACCACTCGGCCCTCCAGGCGTCCGCACCGAGAAGCGGACGAACCGTCGTCTCGGAGTGATCCACGACCACGTGGGTCATGGTGTTCGGTCGCCCGGTCGTGTCCTGCCCGGCGGGCGCGGTGTGGAGCAGGACCGGGACACCTTCGATGGTTCGGTGCACGAGACGGCGGTCGGCTGCCCTCACCTCCTCCGGCGTGGGGAAGCCGGGCAGAGGGCAGATAGGCGCCAGCTCGGGCTCGATGAGCCGAACGATCGCATCCTTCGTCGTCTCATCCAGGCCGTCGGTCTGCTGGATGACCTGCCAACCGCTGCTCTCCTGCCCGTCGATGACAAGATCGACGGAGCCGAACAGCAGCTGCTCGAATCCTGGGCTCATCCGCGTCGGTCCAACTCGGAGAGCGCAGGATCCGCGAGGGCATAGCGTTCCAGCGCGGTTCGCCGTTCATCGACTCGAACGGTTGCCGAGGGGCGTGCATCCACCATCAGGCGGTACCAGCCGGGACCGTGTTCATCCTCGTCGAACCACACCCGGTGCCGGCCGATGAGTGGGGCTTGCACCTGACCCAGCCCCTGTGGAGAGCTCTGCCCGCCTGGCTGCTCGGCATAGAGAGTGACTCCGGTGCCGTCCTGGGAGTGGAGAGGGAGGCGATCCGTGCGGTGCAGCAGGATCAGTGAGGGTGCCTCGTGCTCTGGCGCGCTCCCGACCACAGCATCTACCGAGATCTCGGCAATGTTCTTGCGCAGCAGTGCGGCGGCTCGTTGGAAGAAACCCGTGCTGCCGCTAGTCCGTCCCATCCCCCACTGCACCGTGTACCGGTAGCCCCATAGCGCCTCGACGGCGGCGATCGTCGGCTCCGAAGCGATCCGGCGGCCTTGGAAATGCGTGACGGCGTTGAGGAAGAGGCGGCATCCCTGCGGAGGCAGGCCCCGCTCGAGGAGGAATCCTCCCGAACGCTCGTACACCGTCTTCTCGACCACCGCATGCGCTGGAGTGCTCAGGTCAGGCTCACTGTCCGGGAATCCGACCCGCAGCTCCACCGAAAGCGCCTCGCCGGGCCAGGTGAATGTCACCAGTTGCCAGTCCATCCTCTGGACCAGGCGTACCTCTTCGATACGCCCGGCCCGCCGGAGCTGAGCGGGCTCCCCGATCAGCACCTCGTCATCGTCTATGGCGGTGACGGGAGTCAGATGCAGCGTGTCCCACGCCGAGCCGCGCGGCCAGTCCAACCCCTCGAGCACCCAGCGCTCCCGACCGTCTTCGGCGACCTCCCCGGTCGGACTCGCGATATTGCGGATGAAGCTGTCCTCGGGAAGCCCTGCCTCAGCGAGCTGGCCGACAGCTATTCGTCCTCGGGAAACTGCTTCCGGTCTCGTCGGGGTCACCGAACGACAGAATCTCACCTGGGTCCCTGGGCGCTGCGTCCAGGTGAGCCTCAGCAGTTCCTGGTGCTCGCGCGTGATCGACTCGACCTCGAGGTCCCCGATACGATCTGGTTCCGACTCCGGGGTGACCTGCAGATGTTTCGGAGCGGACACCAGCGTCCGGCCATCGATCTGCACCTCCAACCCCGCGGCATAGGTATGCCGTTCACCCGGTCGGAGGTCTCCGTCCTGGAAACCCTGCCCGTTGTTCTGTATCTCGAGGTCGCTGCGCAACCAGTTCTGTCCGCGCAGGTGCTTCCCGATGGGCTCCCCCAACGGAAGCTTCGCCACCCGCACTCTGCCCGTGATGTGCCCCGGAAGGATCGGCCGACGCCAGCTCGAGAACACCATCCGTGCGCGGCCGTCATGCTCCACGGTCCAGTCCTGAACGGGTTGGACGTAGATGCCCTCCGCCACCTTGCGCGCCTGACCCACAACGCCTGCTTCGCGGTCGAGCACCTCGTATCCCCAGACGGTGATGAACCGGATCGAGGTGCTCTGCGGCCGCTCGTCGCGTGCAATGGGTTCCCAGCTCAGAAGTGCGTCGTCGGCGTCTTCGGGGCTGAAGGGCAGTTCATGATCACTCGTGACGACGCGGAACAGCTCGCCTTCACCCGGATCAGTCCAGTGGTATCGCAGCGCGGCTCCGCTATCGACCGAACTCGTCTCGACCCGCGGGACAGGCTCGATATCTTCTCGAGAGAAGTCGTACTCCGGGAAGGAGAATCGAGATTCAGGAGCTCCCCCTTGGTCCTCCTCGGAGGAAGGGGGAGAGGCCGGCGAGGGAAGCGGCTCGAGCGCGATGGGCTCCGGTGCTGCGGCCGGCAGACTCGGGGCACCGCTCTCTCCGACCCCTCCACGCGTGCCGCCAGAGGCCGACCACGGGTCTTCTCGTTCGGTTCCGCCGTCATCCAGCTCCGGCTCCTGCGGCTCCTCGGGCAAGGAACCGATGAACTCAGCGTTCAGCGCACGGACGAACGGCACGACCACGTCCTCGAGTCGGCCGGTGCCGAGCCCAGCAGCGAGCACCTGGTCCGCCGTGAAGACCAGGTTTTCCTCGCCGTGGTGCTCGGCCAGGTCGAACAGGCGCTTCCAGGTGGCTGGCGGGAAGTGCTCACGGAACTCTGGGGCAGACTGTGCGATCGGCATCAGTCGCTTGATGAAATCGGCGAAGAGCATATGCGTCCTCTCTTGATCGCCGGATGAACTGGCGGGCAGGGTTCTGAGTCAGAAGACCAGGTCGTCAGACGGGTCGGAGAAGTCGTTCCGAACCGCTGGACCGACCTCGGGATAGACGAAAGCTTCTGCGGGGATCGGCTTGGTGCTCTGGACGAGGACGATGTCCGAACTCATGCCATCCGTCTCGAGCTCGCGCCAGGAATAGGCTGGATCCGCCATGCGAATCCCAATCGTGCGCGAGGACAGCTGCAGCACCTCTTCGACGATCGACGCGGAGCGCGCGTCCCACAGCTCGCTGCGCAGCGCCGCCACCGATACCGGCTCCTCATCGTCCTCGCCTCGCACCACGGTGAGGTCCAGCATCGGCTCGTCGGTGAGGAGCTCCGTGCATCTCGACCACAGTGCCTGTCCTCGGTCAGTGCGCACGCCGTGCTCGGCGGTTGCTTCAGCCCATCTGGTGAGCTCGCTGCCCTCATCTCCCCGAGTGCTCAAGAGCTGGGTCAGAGGCGAGGTCCCCGATTCCCGGAGGCGGACCCGCTGCTCCGGGGTCAGGTCCTGAATGGACGACTTCTCGAAGTCTTCGAACGCCTGCCCCAGCCAGCCCACCGAGAAGGCGCGCGCCCGCAGCTGGGCAGCCGCATCGTCGAGCAGTTCGGGTTCGACTCGCACCATAGGCATCTGCAGTGCGAGGGGAAGTACCGCCTCCGGGCGTCGTTCCTCATCCCGGTCCCGCTCCCGGCCCAACGGTTCTGACAGGAAACAGGTCAGCAGCAGGGCCCAGCGGTCGAACTGCGCATATGCATCGCCGAGGGAATCAAGATCCTCGATGGCCATCCTGAGCCGCTCCATCAACGCCGGAACCTGCAGATCGCGCTGGCGCCGAAGATGGAGCAATCTGAACACTTCACGCTGGAGCAGGGTGAACGTCACGAAGGACGAGATGAGCCAGACAACCAGGCCCACGCCCATCCCGATGCCCATCACGCTGAGCTCGATGACGGCCTGAGCCCCCATGATGCCGAGGGCCACGAGAACCACGATCAGTGCGCCGAGCAGACCACGCAGGATCCATGCCAGACGCTGCTGAGTACGGGTCAGCTCGTCATTCACCATGGGATTCAGCAGAGTGTCCAGCTCCGCACGGAGGCCGGCGATCTCGCGCCGGGTGGCGTCGAACCACCCGGCGACGGTGCGCCCCACCGCAGGGAGGAATCTGTGCTCGTTCCCGGCACGCCAGCGATCGAGTTCGACGAGTTGACGCTGAGCAACGGCAGCGCGCGGATCGTTCTCGCTCGCCGCCTGCTCGAGGACGCTGCGCACCTTATCGACCTCGAGGCAGTCCCATGCATGGAGCTGCAGCGATGAGGAGAGCCCACCCACAGGCTCGGCGATGGAGAACGTTCCTCCACCGTCGAGGCCGGGAGCGACCAGAGAGCGCTGCGGAACGTAACCGGCCCCACCATCGATGAGTAGACCAGGTGATGCGGAGCCGTCGAGAAGCGATCGGGCGCCCTGCAGCAGGTCCGACCACAGTGCCGAGAAGTCCCGCCTCACAGGCTGTCCCAGCCGTAGACCGTCTCCCTCTGCACCCAGGTCCACGGCGCGTGCCGCGTCACGGATGCTGCGCCACGACGCAGTGCTGCCGTCCGCGCCGACACCGCCCACGATGACCGAGACTGGAGAATTCGTGCCGAAGAGGATCGTGGTCGTGCCGGCAGCGAGGCCGGACTGTGCAGTGTGCACCGTCCGACGCAGCCAAGCCTCGGGGGCCCCGAGCAGCGCGCGGCCGAGAAAGCTGACGAACAGTCGAAGGGCGTCGAGGATCCCCATCGTGTCGGCGCTGGCCTGCGGAACCTCGGGACCCGACCGTCGCACGGCGGAATCGTGCCGCTGCGCCCAGGCCCTCGCCGTGTCTCTGACCTGGTTCTCCGGCGACGGATAGGGAGGGACCGAAGAACCACCTGCCCGGGTCGGGGCAGGGACCAGCTCATCCATCTCCAGCACTCGCGCTCGCAGCGACGCCTCGATCTGCTCCGCGTCGATCCGGCGGATGAAGGTCCGCACCATGGACACATCCGCAGAGACATCGGCGCCATGTTCATCGAACGGGGCGCTGACCAAGCCCTTCAGAAGCCCTGCCTGCACCGCGATCCCTGCCGCAGCTGACCCTGGGATCGACTCGGGATGGTTCCACCAAGGAACAGCAGAGAACTCCGGCTCGGCGGTGCTCTCCGGGGACAGCATGACGTCGTACCAGCCAGCACGCCCCAACTGAGCCGGCAGCGGCTCAGCACTCCACGGAACGAGCACACGGACGTGGTAGCGCGACGCCCCTCCTGGCACATCGAGATTCTGGTAGAAATTCTCCGCGGCTGTGTCGAGCGCGTCCTGCGCCGGATGCCCGACGGGCACGATCACCGCCATGCGCAGCCGACGCAGGCCCCGCACGTTGACCGCAGTCGAGAAGGTCGTGGGGTGGATGACCCCCGCCTCGACACGGAGCGCTCGGGGATCTTCCCGGTCAGCAGCCAGAGCCGGGGCCGAAGGGGCTTCGATCCACGTGAAATCATCCAACGCCCCGGCAGCGGAGAGGTCGACGAGCGCGTCGAGCAAGGGCCGCTGGCTGATAGGAGCAACAAGAATCGATCTCTGCTTCATGGTCTGCTCCTCAGAAGACGAACGAGTCGTCGATATCCAGCGGAGTCTTACCGCTGGACGGCGTGACCGTCTCGAGGATCGACCGCAGCGCTAGCAGCTCGCTGCGCATCTCCGCAGCAAGGTCGATGGTGAGCGGCGTGGTGGCGACCTGCTCCCGATGCCGGAAGTTCGTGAAGACCCGAGGATCGTCACGCTTGCCTGCGCCGGGCAGGAACCGCTGGTCGAGCACATCGGCCACCTTCGCGCAATACTCCAGCAGCGCTGTCCGGCGCCCCTCCGGATCTGACGAGGCGCTGAGATCCACGACGGGGCGCAGATCCGGGGCGACCATCCCCGTGCCCAGCAGAGAAGCGATGACTCGGGAGTCCTCTCCCCCTCCGTCCAGCGAGACCACCGGGCCCAGCTGTCCGATATCTGCCCAACGGCGCAGCACCGTCCAAGGACGGAAAGCCGCCAAGCCCTTCTCGTCGGCCTCGACATAGGCCAGCAGGGCGGATTCCAGCACAGCCGGCAGCCAGGCCGTGCTGACGATCATCCGCGACGGCGGAGTGAGCATCGGCGCCGGGAATGAAACCCAGGACTCCTCCTCACGATCCCAGATCCGCACGGGAGTGCGATCGTTCCCATCAGCAGGGATGTCGAGACCACCGGCGAGCTGGGCGACCCACCATCCCCGCACCAGAGCTCGGCGCTCGGCGTCCCCGAACGGGAGACCACCCGGCAGGGCGCGAGCGCGCCGCCAGTGCCAGAAGTCGCGACGGCCGGCGTCGGTACGTCCCTTCCAGTCTTCTGCCACGTCCCGCAGCAGGCCATAGGCGACGGGGAACGTCATCGGGTAGTAGCCGAATACGTCGACCTTCGCCACCGGCAGCGAGCCGAGGGCCTTGTCGATCGCCGGCAGCACCGTGTCGCTGCTGATCTGCGAATTGCGGTCCACCGTGTCCTTGAAGGCATCCACGAGACCGTCGAGGCTCGCGAAGGGCAGCGCGGAGAACTGGTACCCCAGCTGCAGCGGACCGGTGCCCAGCTCACGCTGTATCGATCCGTTGATCGTGGTCAGCGGCTGAGCCATGGTCAGGGTGCGGTTCAGTGCAGCCAGAAGCTGCTGCTGGCGCAGGTCGCGCTCGTGCTCCCCGATCTGCGGGTCGGTGAGGTACGAGCGCAGGGATTCCGCGGCGAAGTTCCCGAAGGACTCACCCCGCCGCTGCACAAAGGCACGCCCGCGACGCAGCAGGTCCGAGCTTCGTGTGCGCACGGTGTACTTGCCGCTCGTGGGAGCTGACGCCCCGGGGATCCCCTTCGGCACCCAGGTACGGGCGGTCTCCAAGAGATCGTCCGGTGCCGCATCACCCGCCCCGCGATTCCATTGGCCGAGGATGACGTTCCGGCGGGCCCACGCGTGCGCCTGATGGATATCTCCTGCATTCTGCTGCGGATCGTCGGCACGCTCGACCGCAACGGCGTCAAGGATGTCGACGCCGAAACGCGGCACATACTCGTCGATCCCCATGAGGACCACTTCATTGTGCGCGTTGGCGAAGCGGTCCGGCACCGATGCGACCTCCGGCTGACCTGGATCGGGCTCGGTGGGCCACGCCTTCACATAGGGACTCGCGAGATGGGCCACGCCCTTGGCGCTGGGAGTCTGCTCAGACTCCGCCACGAGCCCCCTTCGCGCATCGTCGAATGCTCTCTGCAGAGGCTGGGCCACGGAGGGACCCAGATCCTTGAGGAGCGCTGCGACCTTCTGTGCCGCAGTCGAGGCGAGCCAGCCGAACGCTGAATCGCGGAGCGCATGGAACAGATCGTCCTCGAGCTGCCCTGCCGCGGACTGGCCCACCATGGCTTTGCGCTGGCCCAGATACGGGGACAGGAAATGCTCCTCGACCTGCAGAGCTCTAGCCTGACGCAGAGCTGCCAGTTCATGCAGCCGGGGAATGAGCTGCGCGACGACACCACCAGGACCGGTCAGCTGGTCCAGCAGATAGCTCGCATACACGATGCCGTGGTCGGCGATGGCCGCTCGGAGAGTGGCGAGCAGACGCTCGTGCAGCGACCGTGCGAACTCACCGGCGAGACGGTTCGCCGACCCCTCGAGAGCCGCCTGCACGGCGCCCTCCTCGGTCCGGGACCACGGCTCGATGCTGGTTGCCCACTGCTCAAGCGGCATATTGGGGTCGATCGAAGGCCGTCGCGCCATCGCCTCGTTGACGGCATCTCCGGCATCACGGCCTATTGCTTCCTGGGAAAGCCCGGCCGGGGAGAGGAACCAGTCCTGTGTGACGCTGTCCACCGCGCCGGCCCCCACCATGGTGGAGGTGCCACTGGAACCGGGGAGCCCGACGCTCGCAAGGTCCTTCGGGCGTCGGTACTGCCACAGCTCGGCGAGCTGTTGCTGGTCTCCGTGCGAGCTGCCGTCCTGGCGGAATCCGTTCAGGACATGATCCACCGCCGATCGAGCGATGCGCTCTGCCGCATACTCCAGATAGCGGTCGCGTCCCATCGAGAGCGAGGCGTACCCGAAGGAGGACCAGATGGCGTCATCTGCCTTGGCACCCCAGGCGACCTTCTCGGTATCCAATCCACCACCGCCGACATTCGCGACGAGGTAGCTGATGATCTCGTCGAAGCGCGGTGACAGCAGGAGGCGGCCGATCCCGCGTCCCATTCCCCGATAGACGCCGTCGGGCGAGCCATCGCCGAACACCATGTTGTCCACCCCGGTGCGACGTCCGATAGGGAAGACCCTCCGGAAGGGACGCGCTGCGGTTCCCGCGATGCCGAGCCGGTCGTAGATCTCGGCATCCTCACGACCCGCAACGCCACCGTCGGCGGTGGCCTGCGCCGCGAAGATCTCGCCCAGCATCGCGAGCGTGTTGCCTGTCATGCCGGCCCTGTCCTGGTGCGGCAGCTCTCCGAAGACGTCGGCCGTGTAGAGGAACAGGCTGGTGAGATCGCGGTCCACCTCAGGCATCCCGCTGACGATCCGGCACACGTCCAACGTCATCGAAGCACCGGAACCGCCTGCCATCGAAGAGACGACGATCGTCACCGCGCCGGCGGACGGATCGGGGACATCCCCCATCCCCGGGACGGCAGCAGCAGTGCGGCGGGCCTGCTCACGGGAGCGCTCGCTGTTCATCGCGTCGATCGCCCGGCGGATCCCGGGCCCGATCTGTGTCGCCTTCGACAATGTGAGCATGCGGCCGATAGCGCGGGACTGCCCTGCGCCGACTGAGATGGGGAAGGTGACGTCGGAGGAATCACGAGGCATCCAGCTCGCGGTGGCGCGCAGTCCCTCGGTGCCGTGCGCCTGCAGCTTCTGAGTGACCGCAGCGTCTACAGGGGCATAGCTGCCGGTGTCGCCGCACGAGACGTAGGTGCCGCCTAGCTGACCGACTGAGGGCAGGTGCGCTCCATGTTCCTCCTGGATCGGGGTGTCCACATTGACGAACTGCCAACACCCTGGGATCTCGTCGACTCCGTGGACGGCGAGGTCAGCTCGAAGCTGATCCATCATGTAGGACAGAGTCTTGGCACCGGAGCCTCCGCAGCCGATGACGAGAACCTTGCGCATCAGGTATTCCTTCCGTCGGCCGTCGGCCGCTCATTGTGGTCAAGAGGGAGAACAACATCGTTCATCGTCGTCCCCAGGGGGAATCTGGGCCGCCGTTGCGAGGCCCCGACGAGCCCCATCCGGGAGCGCCGCCGGGGGGCGGTCCGGGCTCATCAGGCGGTACAGCGCCTGGGGGCTCCAGTCCCCCAGGGGCGCCCGACGTACCGCGCCCGGAGGACCCCCAGCCCGTTCCCGTACCGCTCGACGAGCCTCGGTCCGGGGCGCCCCCGCCTGCGGATCCCCACCCTGGGGGCGAAGTGACTGGAGTAGGCGGCACCTCGGATGCCTTTGTCCGTGATGGACGCCCGCCACGAGGCCGGCTCGTCGGTGCAGAACCTCGGAGCGAGCGGACCTTGTCGCTCAGTCGGAGCCTGGCATCTTCGAGGACCGCGTCCAGTGATGCCTGGTCCTCGGCGCCGAGCAGGACGATCAGGGTCGCCTGGAATGGATCTTGCGCATCAGGGATCGCTATCCAGTTCCCGCGCACGCCGAGCGGAAGTCGTGCGCGCCCGCGGCGGGCACCTGGAGTCGCCCCGGAGACGGATGGTGAAGGGTTGTCCAGCTCCACCCAGGGCGCCTCGGTGGGCATCAGGGAGATTCGCGAGCGCAGCATCCGTCCAGCGACCGCAACTGAACGGCGTGCCGTCGGCAACGACGTCATGGTCAATGCATTGCGGGCCAGATCGATCTCGGTGCGTCCGCCCCCTTCGGGCAGTCGCACGCGAGTGCTTCCACTCACGAGCGTGCCGCGGGGGATGCGTGCAGTGGTCCAGGTCAGCAGGTAGAGCGCTGCCAACGGGATACCGATTCCGAGGCTCAGTGCGAGGGCGAAGGCCGTCCAGGCGGTGGTGGCGTCGAGCGGACGGCGCAGATCAGCGTCGAAGGGGACGGTCACGGGCTGAGCGGCGGCGGGGTCATCCTCCGGCATGATCATCACGGTCACGGTCCCCTGGACGGCTCCATTCGCATGTTCATCAGTGCTCAGCTCCAGCGAGAGAGCATCCTGTGCGTCCTCTCCCACTCGGACACAGTCCTCTTCGGAAGCAGAAGGGGAGGTGACTTCGACTGCACCCGCCTCTGCGGGAGCCCCGATGATGTTCGGCGACCCAGAGTCGAGCCAGACGCAGCCAGGTCCCGTAACAGCAAGGGAAGCCGTGGCAGTGGTCTCCTCCTCGAGGAGGCCGAACTCGATCCGTGGTCCTACCGTCGGGAAGTTCTGCGGTGCCAGCACAGTGACGGTCGAGTCGAGGAGCGCGGGCTGTAGAGCAGTCCCCTCGCCGGCCTGCTCACCGTGCACAACTGGCCGGGCAGTCGTGATCTGCAATGAGGTGACCAGGCGTCCTTCACCGAGCGCCGCTTCAGCAGGAACCGTGACCGTCACAGGCGTGTTGAGCGCGGATTTGTCCTGCGTCGCGTACAGCTGGTGGGCAGCACCTTCGGCATCGGTGAGGGACACCGCTGCGCTGATGTCTCCACCGAGATCGGAAGGGTCCACGACCGAGTCATCGGTGCGATCCACGAGAGCGAGCGTCACCTGATCGGAGTCAGTGCCTTGCCGGATCTCAGTCGTATCCAACTTCTGCCAGACGAGTATCAGCGGAGAGGAGAGGTGCAGGTTCACGGCGATCTTCTCGCCCGCAGACTGCGAGGCAGGGTCGACGAATCCCACACGCCACGTGCCGGCCCACTCCGTGACGGACTCAGCAGCCATCTCTATCTCGACGGTGCGCGAGGTCAGCCACGTCACGCGCATGCCGTTCTTCTCGACGGTCTCCCCCACGGCACCGGACGGGAAGCGCAGTGCTTCTGCCGCCCCTGGCGGGATGATGTAGGCCTCGAGGCCGTCGACGTCCGCGCCCGCGAGGATCCGCACCGAGCTCAGCGCCCTATCGAGCACGAACGACACCTCGCCCGCCGCGCACTCTCGACCCTGGCAGACGTCCAACGAGGACAAATCCAAAGAGTCCCCGGGGGATGACAGTGCGTCGAAGGCGAGCAGCAGGGAATCCAGATCCTGCACCTCGAAGAACCCACCCTGCGGGCTTGCTACCTCACCGCACTGCGTCACCCCGTGACTTTCCGCCGCCTCGGGCCCGCCGCCCTCCGTCACGCTGCGTAGGAAGGTGAAGTCTGTGTCCTCTGAGGAGAGACCCACTCCGATGAGCGTGATACCGGAACTGCGCAGCTGATCGGCCACACCAGCTGGCCGGCAGATGTCGTCCTGTCCCGCGGCGACCGCGGCATCGGCACCTGCCTGATCGGTGAGGCTGATATCCGGGGCGTATGGCTTCGTCTCCCCCAGCTCCGATCGGCTGCTGCGTGACTCTCGGGGATCAATGTCGTATTCACCGTCGCTGAACCAGAAGACGGCCGAGCAGCTGCTCTCCCGATAGGCCAGATCCTGCCGGGCGGACTCGAGTGCCATCCAGTAGTCGGTGTCGTGGCTGCGAAGATCATGACCGACATCCTCAATCTGGCCGTCGAGGACACTCACTCCATCTGCAGTCAGCGGAGTCCACTCCCCGGGGGTCTCATACGTTGCTGCAAAGCCCGCGACTCGAACTTCCATCTCGTACCCGGACGTCTCCGAGAATCCGGCCAAGCGCTCCACCAAGAACTTCGCCGCCTCGACGCGCGCCAGCTCCGGGTCGGTCGTCCTGAGTGACCCTGACTGGTCCATGAGCAGAACAATGCTGCCCGTCGAGCCCCCGGCCAGGCACGCGCCGAAATCGGAGAGCAGCGCTGGGCCCTCCTCTGAGACTGCCGGGTCCGCTTCAGCTCGCGGGATGAGCACCGTCAGCGTGCCGAGGATCAGAGCCGCGAGCACCGCGAGCACACTCCAGCGACCACTGAGCGTTCCTCGCTGCACCGTTCCCCTCATCCCATCCTCCCCACCACGAGCGCGACCTGGATCGCGGTGACGATGACTGCGATCAGACTGACCACGATCGCCGCACGGTAAATCCACGGGGAACGAGGATCTCGCAGGTAGAACACCTCTGTCTGGCGTAGTGCATCCCGCTGCACGAAGACCACCGCGGCACCGAAACCGACGAACCCCGCGAGCGCCCAAGCGATACCGAACAGGACGAGCCCGCTCGTGAACACTGCCAGCACAACTGCCAGCGCCGCTGCTGCGAACGAAACCCACAGATACCCGTAGGGCGGGCCGACGAGCTTTCGACTTCCACCATTCCCGCCCCCTGCAGACCAGGAACGTGGCGAGCTGGTTAGAACATCCTTCGTACCCCAGGAGCCTGTCCGCGCCTGGCGCGCATCACAGGCCGTGTAGCCACCTGGACCAGCGTTCTTCGCGGCCGGCGGCGTGACCGCATGACGATTCTTGCTCCACGCATCTGGTCCCGATGCTTTGTTCACCACGTCCACCCCTCTGTCACCGCGGTCAGCTCCTGCACTTCTTGGACGTCGCCCCGGAATCCGAGCCACGCTACGAATAGTGGCAGCGCGAGCGCTGCGATGCATGACGCTGCTCCGAGCGGTCGACGCCGATGTGCTGCAGGAAGAATCGACAGGATGAGCCCATTGACGTCGACCAGCCCAGGAACAGCGTCCAACACCCCTCCAGCCACTGCCCCTCCTTGCGTGACCAGGCGACTTCCAACACCAGGACCCGTAGTCACCAGATCTGAACGGTCGAAACGTCGAAGAGAAGAACGTTCCCTCCGAAGATTAAACGACGTTCCAGCGCGCCATGCACAAGGATTTGGGATCGTGACCTTCGGCCATCGGAAACGATGCCTGGAGCGTCAGACGAACCAAGATTCTCGGGCACAGCCCTTCATGAATCCACCAGCAGGACTTGCTTGAGCCGTTGCCGGCCATAGCCGCTCGCGACCGGGTGGAGACGGTAGAGCTGGCTAGCCGTTGTCGCAGCCCACCCCGTCACCATCGCGGTCCAGATGCTTGGCATAGCCAGGCTCCCCCTTGTGTACGGGCGCTGCACCGGCCGCGCGTGCCGCGTCGCAGTTCTTGTAGTAGACGCTTCCTTCGTTGGAGCCGCTGTCCTCTGTGGAGGCCGGCTTCGGAGCAGGAGCAGGTGCCGTCGTGGGAGCCGGGGCCGGTTTCGGCGCAGGCTTCGGTGCGGGCTCCTCCCAGGTGCCCACCACGTCACCCTCCCCGGCAGCCGGCACGGATCCGTCGTCCTCGATCGCGGCGAAGCCGTCGCAGTTCGCCAGCACGTCGCGCATGGCGTCGGCCTCGGCGGGCTTGACCCACAGCTCGTACTTGTCCTTCACCGCGATCTGGCGGGCGACGTACTCGCAGCGGTAGTCCTTCTTCGGCGGGAGCCAGGTGGCGGCGTCTCCGTCGCCCTTCTGACGGTTCAGGCCCGACTCGACGGCCAGCAGGTTCAACGGGTCGTTGGCGAACGCGACGCGGGTGTCCTCGTCCCACTGGGCGGCGCCCGTCTGCCAGGCGTCGGAGAGGGCCACGACGTGGTCGATGTCGATCGTGCTGTTCGCGCGGTCGAAGTCCACGGTGTCGCCGCTGTACGGGGACTTCAGGGAGCCCAGCTGCACGATGCAGCCGTTCGTGCCGCCCTTAAGGCTGATCTCGTGCAGGTCGCGCCGCAGGATGTCGTTGCGGGTGTCGCAGCCGTTGCGGTCCACGTCGTCGCGCCAGCCGAAAGAGTCGCGGTCGTAGTCGGTCTTCGGGGCACGGCCCTTCTCGTCGAGGCCGGCGAGCATCGCCAGCGCGGTGCCGTCAGCCGCCTCGACGGTCTCGGGCGTCGGGGACGGCTCCGGCGTGGTGGGCTCGGGGGCGGGGGTCGTCGTCGGGACGGCCTCGGTGGTCGGCTCCTCGGAGGGTTCAGTCGCCGCCGGCGTCTGGGCCGCGGTATCCGTCGGCGCCTGTTGGTCCTCGTCCGCGGCCGCCTCGGCGACCACGGCCTCCGGCTGTGGTGGCGTGGTCGGGGTGTCGATCGAGCCGGCGATGGCCATCATGGCCACGAATCCCACCGCGACCACGCCGGAGATGACCCGGGAGGGCCACTTGACCGTGTCGTACTGCTGGAGGGGGCGCCCCTTGGCGTCCTTCACCGTGCCGGTCAGCAGGAGCACGAGGTCGATGAGGTACCAGAGGAACAGGCCGCCCATCGTGAGGAACTTCAGCAGCCCCGTCTTCCAGCGCCCGAGGTAGAAGCGGTCCACGCCCCACACCCCGAGGAACAGGGACAGGGCCCACGCGACCGCGTAGTTCTTCCCGGGCTCGGGACGGGGGCGCTGCGGCTCACGGAACCCGTGGGGGCCGGGGGCGCTGTGCGCGCCGGGGTGGCTCTGCGGGAATCCGGGCTCCTGGGGCTGCCCGAAGCTCGGCGCGGAGGGCCAGCCCTGGTTGCCGGACGGCGGCTTCGGGGCAGGGTGATCGGTAGGCATGAGCATCCTTCAGGGGAGATCGCCGACATGCACGAACTTCATGGACCGCGGCGTCGGCACTGGCCACGGGTCTCTCGACCCTCAAGGGTTCCCTCGTAGATTATCTTTCAATCACGTCGTTCGGCCCGAGTTCCCGTCGGAAGTCAGCGACATCACACGGTTGTCCAGAAACTGAGAGCATGCCCGGCAAGAGTCCCGTCGGGGCCGACGGTTCGGCGTCTCGTCGCTGCTTCTGCGCGGATCATCGGCGCCCCGGGTCAGATCATCTCCGCGCCCGTTCAGGTCACAGCCGACGCCGACGGGGGTAAGTTGATCTGCAGGAACGCGTTCGCCCTGCAGGCAGGATCGCCCGATCCCGCCGTCAGCGTCCAACGCCTGCGCGAATGCCAGAAAGGAAGCGGTGCCACGATGGGATCATCTCTGGGACTCGGCCTCTTCGAGGCGATCATGATGGCCGGTACGGGGATCGGTGCCCTCGCCCTGGTTGCCGTGGGTGCTGCCGTGGTGAAGCTCGCTTTCTGGGGACCTGCACGTCGCCGAGACGACGAGAGCTGACGTCGCGCCACCAGCTGCAGGGGCAACCTGTTGAGCTCACGGCGGCCGCTTCGCCGTGGTGACGACGCCTCTCTGGGCGACACCTCATCCTGACCTGAGAACCACGCGTCGAAAGGATCCCCATGTCCGTCCTGAGCACACAGATGATCACCTCGCTGGAGGAGAGCACCTCCCAGTCCGAGGAGCTGTTCACCGACTTCCACCGCCACCCCGAGCTGTCAATGCTCGAGGAGCGCACCCGGACGATCGTCGCCGAGCAGCTCACCGAGTACGGCTACGAGGTGCAGGAGATCGGGGGCGGCGTGGTGGGCGTGCTGAAGAACGGCGACGGTCGCACCGTGCTGTTCCGGGCCGACATGGACGGGCTCCCGGTCACGGAGGCCTCGGGCCTGGACTACGCCTCGACCGCCACGCAGACCGATGCCGACGGCGCGGAGCAGCCGACGATGCACGCCTGCGGCCACGACTTCCACATCACCGCCGGCCTCGGCGCTGCGAAGCTCCTCGCCGAGCATCGTGACGGCTGGTCGGGAACGTACGTGGCCCTGTTCCAGCCCGGCGAGGAGAAGGCCGCCGGTGCCCGGTCGATGGTGGCCGACGGGCTGGTCGACAAGGTGCCCACGCCGGACGTGTGCCTGGGTCAGCATGTGCTGACCACCCCGGTGGCCGGGAAGGTCGCGGTGGCCTCCGGGCCGGTGCTCAGCACGGCCGCGTCGGCGAGGATCGTGGTCCACGGCGCGGGGTCGCACGGCTCGATGCCGCACCTCGGGGTGGATCCCGTGGTGCTGGCCTCGGCGATCGTCACCCGCCTGCAGACCCTGGTCTCGCGCGAGCTCTCCCCGTCGAACTTCGGTGTGGTCACCGTCGGCTCCCTGCAGGCCGGCTCGAGCGCGAACATCATCCCGGACACCGCGACGATGCTGCTGAACTTCCGCGCATACAGCGAGGAGATCCTGGATCAGCTGATCGACGGCGTCGAACGCATCGTGCGCGCCGAGTGCGAGGCGGCCCGCTCCCCGAAGGAGCCGGAGATCGAGCTGTACGACCGCTACCCCCTGACGGACAACGACGCCGACGCCGCCGAGGTGGTGCGCCGCGGGTTCCTGGAGCAGTTCGGGGAGGAGCGGGTGGAGGAGATGGCGCCGGCCACCGCCTCGGAGGACTTCTCGATCGTGCCCGACGCCTTCGGCTCCCCGTACTGCTACTGGGGCTGCGGCGCCTACGCCGAGGGCCGGGAGACGTACCCGAACCACAGCCCCCTGTGGTCCCCCGACCTGCAGCCCACCCTGCGCACGGGGACCGAGGCCGCCGCCACTGCGGTGCTCGCGCATCTCGCCCAGGAGGGCTGAGAAGGACGGCCAGAACGCGGAATGGCGGCCAGAGCGCGAGATGACGGCCAGAAGGCGGGATCACGGCTCCTCACGCCGGATCCCGCCTTCGCCGGGTGCAGGGCCCGGCGACCGCCGCCCCTCACGGCCGGTCGCCTGCCCTCCCCTTCCCCTGATGGAGGGCGGGCACGAGACCGGTGATGCTGCGCTCTGCGCCGACCCGACGGCCCCCACCGTCGGCCGACTCACGCGGCAAGTCGATCCCGTGCCCAGGCCTCGTATCCCTTGCGGGACCCGCACCCAGTCCCTGAAATCTAGGGGGACCTCGGCGGGAGCGCGATGGGGCGGACTGCCCCGGTCACAGATCCCCGGGGAGAACTCCCCATCATCCCGACACCTCTTGCAACATTTTTGTTGCGGGAGGATAGTGGTGCCATGAGCACCATCGACCATCCCGTACAGCCCGACCGCGAGCTGTTCACGCTCAAGGTCCGCTCCACCTCCCGGGCCCTCGGCAGCCAGGCGAAGCTCGCGGCATGGGCCGGCGTGAGCCGCTCCCAGACCACTCGATGGGTGGACGGAGAGACCCAGCCGTCCTCTGACGCCGCCCGCGCCGTCACCGACCTCGAGTTCATCGTCTCCCGTGCCCGCATGGTCTGGGACGACGCCGTGATCCCCGACTGGCTGAGCGGCCACAACGCCTTCCTCGACGGCGCCACCCCACTGGAGATGGTCCGCCAGGGACGCACCTCCGAGGTCCTCGACGCCATCACCGGCGACGAGACGGGTGTCTACGCCTGATGCTGCTGTACCGCGTGCACCCCTGGGTCGACGCCGTCGACCCCGCTGCACCGTATGGCCCGCTCTTCGTTCCGCCGGGACAGGGTGCCGGCCGGTGGGACAACCCCGACCTCTACACCATGCGCTATTTCTCGACGACTCCTGACGGCGCGATAGCAGAGACCTTCGGGCATCTGTCGGCCTGGTCGTCGGAGATGCTGCTCGTGCCGAGCAACGACGAGGCCGTCCGCGCGCTGAGCTGCTACGAGATCCCCGACTCCGCGCGCCTCGCTGACCTCGCGGATCCAGAAACGCTTCGCGCACTGGGTGTCCGCCGGGTCACCGACGTGATCGAGCGTCACAAACGTCGAACACAACGGCTCGCGGCGACGATCTTCGACGAGGGCTCCTTCGACGGAATCTCGTGGTGGTCCTCTTACCACCCCACGATCACCCTGGTCGCGATGTGGGGATCGGACGGCATCACGTGCAGCCGCACCGATCCCCTGAGCATCGACGCCCCTGAGCTCCAGGACGCTGCGCGCCTCATCGTGCGCGAGGTGCGCTGACCGCGCCACCCCCGACGTCACTTGAGGGTGGTCGCCGCAGCCACGGTGCCCGCGTCGTTCTCGAACGAGGCCACCAGGTGCAGGGGCGCCCCGTCCGCGGGCTCGCCGGTCAGCGGCACGTCCGTGGTCGTCATGCCCTTGCCGACCTCCTGGGGATCGACCGTTCCGAGGATCGTCGAGCCGTCCCACAGGTACAGGCGCAGTGTTCCCGCTTCTCCGGTGCGCACCCGTGCGGTGGCGCCGCTCTTCGTGCGCGTGACCTTCTCCAAGCGCAGGGTCCGGGACCGCAGGGCGGGCACCCCGCCGAGGCCGGTGCCGTCGCCGGCGGCCTGCAGGATCGAGGCGGGAGATTCGACGGAGCGGGCCGCGGTGTCCGGGATCTTCGGCTCCACCGGGGCGGACGCTCCGGCGGGGAGATCCGGCAGCTCGAGCACTCCCCACCGGGACGGGTCCGCCTGGATGCCCGGGTAGGTCGACCAGCCGATCCGGGACTGCCCGGTGTTGTCCTGGGTGTCGGAGTCGTAGACGACGACGTTGAAGCCCATGCCCGTCGGGTCGATGCCGTCGGGCAGCTCGGCGAACGGGATCCTGGTCTCGAACAGGTAGCCGTCGTAGGGGTCGGAGATCGCGGCGGCGATCCGCACCCCGGGGGCGGTGTCCGCGATGGGGCCCTGGCGGTTGTCGTGATCGCGCCCCGCCACGGGGCCGCCGATGCTGCCGTCGACGGCGGTGCCCGGCAGGGCCCCGAGGATGAACGTCGAGGCGGTGTTGTCGGAGGTGCCGCGCGGGTCGATCATGATCTCGATCGAGTCGGTGCGGAAGCGCTGCTTGTTGTCCTCCGGGGGCAGCAGAGTGCCGAGCACATCATCGGTGACCTGCACGAACACGTACAGGTTCTCGTCGTCGTAGGTGACCCAGGTGGTGCCGGAGGCGTCGGCCGCCTCGACCGCCTGACCCTCCCACAGGGTGCCGATGTCGATGTTGTCCCCCGGGTATTCGTCGGCCCCGCGCGCGGCATCGACCTCGACGCCCTCGGTGCGCGAGGCGACCAGCCGCGGGACCAGGCAGAGCCCCTGCGCGGTCGGGGCGGCGACCCCGTCGGCCGTGGCGGTGACGGTCACCGGGTAGACGCCGCCGTCCGGGGCCCGGTTCGCGGTGGGCAGGGAGGCGTCGGTGTTCTCCACGCGCACCGTAAGGCGCGTCTCCCCCTGGGCGGGGACCGCTTCGGCCAGCAGCTCCGGTGGGTCTGCCGTGAAGCCGTCCGGGAGCTCGAGGGTGATCTCCGCGTCCTGCGCGGACGTGGAGTGGTTGCGCGCCACGACCTCGAAGGTCTCTGCCCGGCCGGAGCCCAGGGTGCGCCGCGTCGGGACCAGGGCGTCGAGACGCTGCATGCCGAGCTCCGCGGTCCAGTCCAGGAAGGCGGCGATCTCGGGGCGGTCGGCGATCCCCGCCTCCACGGGGCCCGCGGTGCGCAGCGGCAGCACGTTCTGACCGCTGCCTCCGCGGGAGGCGGCCGTGGCGCGCAGCAGCACGTTCTCGCCGGGGGTCGTGCCCGCCGGGGCGGTGACCGTGAAGGTGGCGCTGCGCTGCTGCTTCGCGGGGACGGTGCCGAGCTTCCCGCTGCCCTCGACGCTCCAGCCCTCGGGCGCCTCGAGCTCCACGGTGGCCTGCGGCAGGGCCTTCCCGGGCGAGCCGACGGCGACGGTCACCTCGATGCCCTCACCGGGCAGGGCGACGAAGCGGTCCGAGGTGACCTCGAGCGTGGTGCCCAGCGGCAGCCCGCCGTCGATCGGGAGGGTGGCGCCGGCAAGCGCCGCGGTGTCGCCGCTGGTGGGGTCGGCGAAGGGGGTGCGGGAGTCGATGAGGGTGAACCAGGTGGCCGGGATCTTCGCCGGCTCGGTGGGCGAGGGCGGGTTCACGGCCCAGCCCTGGGTGCGGTAGCTGTGCACGGAGTCGTCGCGCACGGCGCTCCAGCGCTTGCCGTGGCGCTGCGACTCGGTGCCGTTCCAGGTGCCGAAGACGACGTCGCTGGCGATGTCGGGCTCGTAGCCTGCGGCGACGGCGTCGGGCCCGGTGCCGGAGCTGCCGTTGGAGCCGGAGCGCAGGATGCGCCGCGGGGAGAAAGGCGTCAGGCCCTCGTCGAAGTGCTCGGGGAAGACGTCGTCCCGGCCGGCGAGCAGGTACGCCTCGACGGCGAACATCGCGGCCTGCTGGTGGTTGCCGTGGTTGCCCTCGACGGCGGAGGGATTCATGGTGACGATGACGTCTGGCCTGGTCGCCCGCACCACGCGGATCACGCGGCTGAGCGCCTCGGCGCCGCCCCACACGTCGTAGGTGAGCGGCGCGGACAGGGTGTAGAAGAAGTCGACGGCGTCGAGGTTGAAGACGTGCTCGATGCCGGCGTAGCCGACGGCGGTGCGCTCCTCGGTCTCGCGGATGAGGCCCAGCGCGGGCCCCTCCTCGAGGCCCACGGCGTTGCCGCCGCCCTCCCCACGGGTCAGGGTGATGACCCCGGCCCGCTGGTCCTCGAACTCGTTCCACTGGCCGAAGGCGGCCAGGGTCCATGCCTCGTCGTCGGGGTGGGCGCCGATGTACAGGATGTCGAGATCCACGGCTCCGTCGGCGAGGGCCCGCTCCATGGGCGACAGGGCGTTGAGGTCCAGCGCGGTCGCGCCCGCGGCGAGCCCGAGCACGGCGGAGCCCTGCAGGAGTCGACGTCGGCTGACGCTCCCCGGCGACGTCACCGGGTCGGAAGCGGACTGGGTCTGCGGGGCGGGCTGGGGCATCGGGCGGGCGAGGTCGACCATGGTTTCTCTTCTCTCCAGATGCATGCCGCTGCGGTGCGGCTGCACGTCGTCATCGGTGAGCGAACGGGCTGTGAGGCGAAGGGCGGGGAGGTGCGGGCTAGGTCAGTGCTTGCCGGCGTCGGAGCGCAGGGCGAAGGTTCCCTGGGCGCGGCGCCGGCCCTGGACCCGATGGTCCGGGACGACGTCATCGAGGAAGCAGTACCCGTCACGGGTGTAGGCGGCGCGCAGGTCGCCGCTGTCGGCCGCGTCGCTGAGGTGGCGCCACCAGTCGGTGATGTCGCCCCAGCCGGGCGCGGCGAGGGAGCCGCCGAACTGCTGGACGGCGAGCGCCGAACACAGCGACCCGAACTTGAGGCGTTCGGCCAGGGGCCAGTCCGCGAGGGTGCCCAGGACCATCGCGGCGGCGAACACGTCGCCGGCGCCGGTGGTGTCCGTCGCCGTGACGGGGACCGCCGGGCAGAAAGCCTCCTCGCCGGTGGATCCATCGATGGCGTAGGAGCCGGCGGCGCCATCCGTCACCACGGCAAGCGGCACCATCTCGGCGAGCGCCCGCACGGCGCGGTCGGGACTGTCGGTGCGGGTGTAGCTCATCGCCTCCATCGCGTTGGGGGTGAAGGCGTGGCAGTGCGCGAGCGGGGCGAGGTCGGAGAGATCCCAGCGGCCGGTCTCGTCGAAGCCGATGTCGGCGAAGATCTTCGAGCCGCGGCGGGCCAGATCCGCCCACCAGGAGGTCTCCCCTGCCAGGTCGACCACGGCCGCCCGCGCCGCGGGGGCGTCGGCGATCAGCTTCGACAGCGGCTCGGGCAGCTCGTGCCCGTGGGTCGTCATCGCCCGATCCCCCTGGGTGGCGACGGAGACCGTCAGGGAGGAGTGGAAGTCCGGGAAGCGGCGCGACGCGGTGAGGTCGATCCCCTCCTCGTGCGCCATGGTGTGCCACATCCAGTCGGCATAGGCGTCGTCCCCGAACCCGGCGACGAGGCCGGTGCGCAGGCCCAGGCGGGCGGCGGCGACCGCGAGGTTCGCAATGCCGCCGGGGCTGGAGCCCATCCCCTTGCTCCACATCTCCTCGCCGGGCTGCGGAAGCCTGTCCAGCCCCGTGAAGACGATGTCGAAGAAGACCGTGCCGGACAGCAGCACGTCCAGCGGAGGGTCCTCCGGGCTGCGCTGTGCGGCCAGGGGGTCCCAGTCGTCGGCCGCATCGAGCGCAGCGGCCGCCTCGGGGGTGAGGGGCGGGGCGTGCGGGACGTGGGCGTCCGTCGGGTCGGGGTGGTCGGGGGTCATCATTTGACGGCTCCTTCGAGCATTCCGCGGATGAAGTGGCGCTGCAGGAACAGGAACATGATCACCATCGGCAGGGCGACGATCACGGCGCCGGCCGAGAGCAGGGAGAGCTCGGCGGTGTACTGGCCCTGGAAGTTCGCCAGGCCCAGCGGGGCGGTGCGCAGCGTGCCGCCCGGCGCCATGACCAGGGCGATGAGGAACTCGTTCCAGGTCCACATGAACACGAGCACCACCAGGGTGGTCAGGGCGGGCACGGAGGCGGGGGCCACGATCCGCAGCAGGGTGCGCATCGGCCCGGCGCCGTCGATCGCGGCGGCCTCGAGCAGGCTCACCGGCATCGAGCGGAACTGGGCGCGCAGCCAGAAGGTGCCGAAGGCGACGGACTGGGCGATCTGCGGCAGGGCGATCGCGGCATAGGTGTCGGTCAGCCCCACCGTGCGCAGGTCGAAGAACAGGGGGATGACGGTCGCCTCGGTGGGGATCATGAGCCCCAGCAGGAACACGTAGAACAGGAGCGTCGAGCCCGGGAACCGCATCGTGCCGAAGGCGTAGCCCGCGAGCACGGACAGCGCGACGGCGCTGGTCACCACGATCACCGCGACGACCAGGGAGTTGCCCAGCGAGTGCCCGAAGCCTCCCACCTGCCAGGCCTCGACGAAGTTCGCCAGGTGCAGGCCCGGGGCCTGCCCGTTCTGCGGGGAGACGGCGGTGGCGAGGATGGTGAGGATCGGGATCATCGCGAACAGGGCGAAGACGCCCAGCACCACGTAGTTCATCGTCCGCTCGGCGGTGGAGATCCTCATGAGGCACGCTCCCCGATGCGGGTGACGACCACGTTGATCGCGAACACGAGCAGAGTCAGCACGATGGCGACCGCGCTCGCCGAGCCGACCTCACGCAGCTGGAACGCCCGGTAGTACACCTCGTAGCTCGGTACGGTGGTGGCGTTGCCGGGGCCGCCGGAGGTGGTCAGGTAGACCAGGTCGAAGGTCTTCAGCGCAGCGATGATCGTCAGCACGAGAGCGACGACGATCTCCCCGCGCACCGAGGGCAGGGTGATCGCGAAGAACTCCTGCACAGGGCCGGCCCCGTCGAGACGGGCGGCTTCGAAGAGGTCGTCGGGGATCCGGCTCATCCCCGCGAGCAGGAGGAGCATCACCAGGCCCATCTCGAGCCAGGTCCCGATGAAGCCGACGGCGGGCAGCGCCGCCCCGGGGTCCCCGAGCCAGCCGCGGGCCAGCTCGTCGAGCCCCACGGCCCGCAGCGCCTGGTTCAGCGGTCCGTTCGGTGCGTAGATGTTCCGCCACGCGACCGCGACGACGACCAGGGCGATCACCTGGGGCAGGAAGATCACGGAGCGGAAGAAGCCCATCCCCCGCACCTGGCCGCGCCGGAAGATCGCCGCGAGCACCAGCCCGATCACGAGCGGCAGCGCCGCGTAGAACAGGATCAGCACCAGGGCGTTCCCGATCGCCGCCCGGAAGGCCGGGTCCGTGGCCAGGTCGATGTAGTTCTGCAGTCCCACGAAGGTGGACGGACCGAAGCCGGGCCACTCGAAGAGCGAGAACTGCGCGGCCCGCACCAGCGGGTACAGCGAGAAGGCGGCGTAGACCAGGAACGCCGGGAGGATGAACAGGTACGGCGTCGCGCGGGAGCGCACGACGGCCGAGGGTCGCTGTCGAGCCATGCGCCGCTCAGGCCTTCTTGGTGAAGTCGCCGTAGTCCTTCTGCAGGGTCTCGGCGGCGGCCGCGGGCTCGGCCTGCCCTCCGATGACCTCCTGCAGGGCGGCGCCGGCGGTGTCGGCGAAGGATGGGGTCGCGTAGTCGAGGTAGGGCAGCAGCACCCCGTCGTTCGAGACCGCGTCGAAGGCTTCGTAGATGTCCTTGTTGACCCCGGACTTCGGCGCCAGCTCGGCGGTGCGCAGCACCGGCATGCCGCCGTTGTCGGCGATGAGCTCCATCGCCTTGTCGCTGGTGATGTAGTCGATGTACGCCGCGGCGGCGTCCGGGTTGGCGGCCTTGGCAGGGATCCCGAAGGGCAGCCCGGTGCCGCCGGTGGTGGCGACCTTCCCGTCGGCGCCGGCGGGCGGGGCCATGAACCGCAGGTCGTCGCCCATGACGGCTTCCATGTCGGGGCCCAGCCAGGAGCCGCCGATCAGCAGCACCCCGGTGCCCTTGGTGTAGTCGGCCCAGGCGGTGTCGTAGGCGAGGCCGTTGGGCGAGTCGCCGAAGGCGCCGCTGCTGCCCCACTCCGCGAGCTGGGTGAGGGCCTGGATGTTCGGGTCATCGGTCCACTCGGCACCGGCGTTGCCCATGGCGAGCGTGGTGATCTCGTCGGTGGGCACGAAGTTCGCCTGGAGCGGGCCGAACACGTGCAGCGCGGGCCACTGCTCGAGGTTGCCGAGCACGAGGGGCTGCTCGCCCGCCTTCTGCGCCTTCTCGACCAGGGCGAACAGCTCGTCCCAGCTGGTCGGGGGCTCGGCACCGAGCTTCTCGAGCTTTGCCGCGCTGTAGTAGATGCCGCACACCTCGCCGGTCTGCGGGAGGCCCCACAGGGAGCCCTCGCCGAAGGTGACGCCGTCGGCCGAATAGCGGGCCTTGGAGAGCACGGAGTCGGAGAACCGATCCGCCCAGCCGTAGGCCTCGGCGTACCCGGAGAGGTCGGTGAGCTGGCCGGCCTTGACGAACTCGCCCATGTCGCCGCGCGCATTGTTGACCTGCAGCACGTCAGGCACGTCGTTGCCGGACAGGGCGAGGCCCGTCTGCTGCTGGAGGTCGTCGAAGGACTGCTTGACCCGCTTCACCGTGATGTTGGGGTTGTCCTTCTCGAAGGCCTTGATCAGGGCCTCGATCGCGTCGTTCTGCGCGCCGCGGACCTCCTGGTCCCAGACTTTCAGGGTGACGTCACCCATCGCCGAGGGATCCGTCTCGACATCTCCTGCGGCGGGGCCGGAACCCCCACCATCACTGCCTCCGGAGCCGGAATCGGAGCCGGGAGCGCAGGCGGCGAGGAGCCCGAGGCCTCCGGCGACGGCGGTCGAGCCGAGGAAGGTACGTCGACGCATGGGGTCCTCCTGAGGATGCGAGGCGGCAACAGCCGCGATGCTGTGGCGCAGGGCACCATGATGACACATCGTGTGCGGATGTGCAGGCTTCTGCTCGATGGTGTTCGAAGATGATCGGTCGGTGCTACGGTGTGCCCATGCTCAGCGAGGAACGCCACGAGGCCATCGCCGCCTTCGTGCGCCGTCACGGCTCGGCGACCGTCGGCACCCTGAGCTCGGACTTCGCCGTCTCCGAGGCCACGATCCGCCGCGACCTGGAGATGCTGTCCACCTCCGGCGTCGTGCGCCGGGTGCGCGGCGGGGCGTGCGACGTGCGCGGATCGGTGCGCCCCGAGGCCGACCCGCGCGCCTTCGCCGATGTCGCCACCTCCGCGTCCGCCGCCAAGCGCAGCATCGCCGAACGGGCCGTGGCCTGCATCGCCGACGGCGACGTGATCGCCCTGGACATCGGCACCACCGTCGCGGCGATGTGCCCCCTGCTCCAGAACCGGTCCCTGACCGTCGTCACCGCCTCCCTCGCCGTGGTCACCGCCCTCGCCGACGCGCCGAGCATCGACATCGTGGTGCTCGGGGGCCTGCTGCGACCCAACTACCAGTCGCTCGTGGGCACCCTCACCGAATCCGCCCTGCGCCAGGTGCGCGTCGACATCGCCTTCCTCGGCACCTCCGGGATCCGGCCGGACGGCACCGTCCTGGACTCGACCCCCAGCGAGGTGCCGATCAAACGCGGCCTGCTCGAGGTCTCGACCTCCGCCTTCCTGCTCGCCGACCACGAGAAGTTCCCCGGCTCGGGGTTCCTCGAGGTCTCCACCCTGGGGCAGTTCACCGCCCTGGTCACCGACCGCTCCCCCGACTCACTCACCCTCCCCGAGGGGGAGGACCTGGAGGTCCTGCTGCCATGAAGCTGACGATCCTGGGCGGGGGCGGCTTCCGCGTCCCCCTCGTGTACGAGGCCATGGCCACCGGCGCCACCGGACTGCAGGTCGACGAGATCGCCCTGCAGGACGTGGACGCCGCCCGGCTGCGCACGATCACCGAGGTCATCGACGGCGTGCGCGCCCAGCTCGAGGCCGACGGGCGCGCCGCGCATCCGCCGCGCGTCACCGCCACCACCGATCTGCGCGAGGCGGTCACCGGGGCGGACTTCGTGTTCAGCGCCGTGCGCGTGGGCGGCGCGGAGGCCCGCACGGTCGACGAGCGGGTAGCGCTGGGCCTGGGGCTGCTCGGCCAGGAGACCATCGGCCCCGGCGGCCTCGCCTATGCGCTGCGCACCATCCCCGTGGCCCTCGAGATCGCGCGCACCGTCGCCGAGCTCGCCCCCGCCGCCTGGGTCATCAACTTCACCAACCCCGCCGGCATCGTCACCGAGGCCATGCGCTCGCTCCTCGGGGACCGCGTGGTGGGCATCTGCGACACCCCGATCGGCCTGGTGCGCCGCGTGGGCCGCCTGCTGGATGTGGACCTGGTGGCCGGCGAGCGCGGCGCCGAGGTCGACTACGTGGGACTGAACCACCTGGGCTGGCTGCGCACTGTCACGGTCGACGGGGTGGACCGCCTGCCGGGACTGCTGGCCGACGACGACGCCCTCGAGGAGATCGAGGAGGCCCGTCTGATCGGCAAGGACTGGGTGCGGGCCGACGGGGCGCTGCCCAACGAATACCTGTACTACTACCTGCACACCGCCTCCGCGATCGAGAGGATCACGGGTTCGGCGACCACGCGTGGGGAGTTCCTCGCGAAGCAGCAGGGCGACTTCTACCTCGCCGCCGCGGACGCCACCGCGGACGTCGCCGCGGACGTCGCCACAGGCACCACCGCGCCCAGTGCGCCGACGGCCGACTCCGCCCAGCACGACGACGCCGACCCGTCGAGCGAGTCCTGCTGCTCCTCGCCGGTGGACCTCTGGCGTTCGACCCTGCACGAGCGCGAGGCCACGTACATGGCCGAGTCGCGCGATGAGGAGCGCCGCGAGGAGGACGTCGCCGGCGGCGGCTACCAGGAGGTGGCGCTGCGCCTGATGACGGCGCTGGCCACCGGTCGCCGCGAGCGGATGATCCTCGACGTGGGCAATATCAGCGCCAATAGGCAGGACGCCCCGGCCGCCGAGCGCATCGTGCCCGAGCTCCCGGCGGACGCCGTGCTCGAGGTGCTGTGCGAGGTCGACGGGAACGGGGTGCACCCGCTGCCCATCGCCCCGCTGGAGCTGGGACGGCTCGGTATGATGAGCACCCTGCGGTCGGCTGAGCGGAAGATCCTCGAGGCCGCCACGACCGGATCGCGGGAGGCGGCGTGGCAGGGCTTCTCCACGCACCCGCTGGTCAGCTCGCCGGAACTGGGAGCGAAGCTGCTGGAGGGCTACATTGCCGGTCACCCGCAGATCGCGGAGCTGCTCGGCGAGGGGTGAGCACGGCCCGCTTACAGGGGCATGTCAGAACCGTACCGACAACGGTACGGTTCTGACCCGGCAGGCTCCAGGACCTCCTGGACGAGCCTGCCCGGCACCTGGCAGCACACGCACCACCACCCCTGCCGTTCGGTCGATCACCGCTCGCCGACGTCACGGCTGTGGCACCGTGCTCGCGCTCAACCTGGTGACAGCGGCGGTATCCGGATAGCTCATCACCGCAGCGAGAAGGTCACGACCGCGACGGCTCGCTCACCGGGGCCCGGGGTCAACCTGACCTGTCCACCATCTTCCGGCGTGCGCGCAATCTCCCGGATCGCGGCGGAGACCTCCTCGTCGAGAGTCACGGGCCCCGCTGCCGGGTCGAGCAGCAGGGCGTGCAACACGGCGCGCCCGTCGGCGTCGGATCCGAGCGTGAAGCGCACCCCCTCCGGCGGGGTGCGCACCGCCTCGTGGAACCACGGCCGCGTCCCGTAGATCGCCGCGCCGTGCCGGCCCAGCCACTCCCCCAGCTCCTCGAGCGCACTGGCCTGCAGGTCGGGGATGCTGCCGTCGGCGCGGGGGCCCACGTTGATCAGCAGGTTCCCGTTCTTGGAGACGACGTCGGCCAGCAGACGGATCAGCGCGGTCCCGTCCAGGGCGTGCTCGGCGGATTCGTCGGCGTTGTAGCCGAAGGAGAGCCCCAGGCCACGGGTGGATTCGAAGACCTCCTCCTGCACCTCGGCGATGTCCTGGTACTCGCGGGTGAGCACGCCGTGCACGGGTACGCCCCAGCGGTCGTCGACAAGGCCGTCCGGTGTCGCGGCGAGGTGGGCGCGGAACAGCTCCTGGAGGGAGTCCGGGCCGTCGTACTTGCCGGCGTCGGGCCAGTCGATGTCGTTCCACAGCACGTCCGGGGCGAAGCGCTCGATGAGCTCGCGCAGCTGCGCGGCGGCGAAGGCCGCGAACTCCGGGTCGTTGCGGCGCAGGGCGAACAGCTCGTCGGTCGAGGTCAGCGCCTGGAACTCGCTCGCATGCCAGTCGTGGGCGCCCGAGTAGTACAGGCCCAGTCGCAGCCCGGCCTCGCGCACCGCGTCGGCGATCTCGGCGATGAGGTCACGGCCGGGGCCGCGCCGCGCGGCGGTGAAGGGCGTGGTCGCGGAGTCCCACAGGCAGAACCCGTCGTGGTGCTTCGTCGTCGGCACCACGTAGCGGGCGCCGGCGCGGCGGGCGAGATCCACGATCCCGGCGGCGGCGTCCGGGGCCGGGTGCCAGTCGTCGGCGAAGTCCTCGTAGGAGTGGCCCACGCCGAAGAGGCGCTCGTGCCGCTCGCGGGTGGGGCTGCCCTCGATGCGCACGGTGTTGGCGTACCACTCGGCGTACTGGTGGCGGGCGTAGGCGTTCTGCGCGGTGACGTCGCTGCGGTCCAGGACGTCCGCCCAGGCGGGCACCGAGAACAGGCCCCAATGCACGAACACCCCGAGCTTCGCGTCGCGGTACCAGTCGGGCACGGAGAGGTCCGGGTAGGCGGCGGGCGGCGCCGCATCCGCGGGTCCGTGGCGATCATCGAAGCTGATCAACGCACTGCTCCTTCGAGCGCCTCGGCGCGCTCATGGCGGGGTGGGCGGTCGGGGTGGAAGGATGTCCGCACCCCGCATCAACCGCTCAAGCCCCTGGAGCATCCCATGTCTGCGACGTCGCAGTCCACGCACCCCGCCGAGGCCGCCCACCCGTCGGACGGGACCCCGCCCCGGCCGCGCATCGGCATCGCCGGGATCGCGATCGAGTCCTCGACCTTCACCCCGTACCGCTCCGGCGCCGACGACTTCGAGGTGCGCCGAGGCACCGCGGCGATCCTGGACCGCTATCCCTTCTTCAGCGGCGCCGAGGACCGTGGCTCGGCGCCGGGGCCCGCCGCATCCAGCGGCATCGGCGGTGGCCCTTCGGCCTCCGGGCGGGCGCTGCGCGAGGCCGCCGAGTACGCGGGCGTGCTGCACGCCCGCGCCCTGCCGGGCGGCCAGCTCGCCCGCGACGTCTACGAGGGCTGGAAGCAGGAGATCGTCGAGGGCCTCGCCGCCGCCCACGCCGAGGCCCCGCTCGACGGCTTCTTCTTCGACATCCACGGAGCGATGAGCGTGGAGGGCCTCGAGGACGCCGAGGGCGACCTCCTCACCGCGATCCGCGGCGCGATCGGCCCGGACGTCGTGGTCGGCACCGCGATGGACCTGCACGGGAACGTCTCCCACACCCTCTTCGAGGGCTGTGACCTGCTGACCTGCTACCGCCACGCTCCTCACATCGACGCGTGGGAGACCCGCGAGCGGGGGCTGCGCGACCTCGTGGAGACCGCCGCCCGGGTACGGGACGGCGGCACGCTCCCCCACAAGGCGCTCGTGCACGTGCCGATCCTGCTGCCCGGCGAGAAGACCTCCACGCGCATCGAACCGGCCCGGACGATCTACGGCGGCATCCCCGCGATCACACAGCGCGAGGGCATCACCGACATCTCCTACTGGATCGGCTTCGCCTGGGCCGACCAGCCCCGCTGCCAGGCCGCGATCGTCGCCTTCGGGGACGACGAGGCCGCCGTCCGGGCAGCCGCCCTCGAGCTCGCCGGGACCGTGTGGCAGGCCCGCCACGATTTCGAGTTCGTCGCCCCCACCGGCACCTTCGAGGAGTGTCTGGACCAGGCGATCGCCTCGCCGGCCCGCCCCTTCTGGATCTCCGACTCCGGCGACAACCCCGGGGCCGGCGGCGCCGACGACACCACGTACTGCCTCTCCCGGCTCGCCGCCCGCGAGGAGATCCGTTCGGGCGCGGTGAGCGCCCTGATGGTCTCCCTGGTCGACCCGGTCTCGACCGACGCCGCCTGGGAGGCGGGCGTCGGCGGGCGGCTCGACGTGCAGGTGGGCGGCCGGATCGACGCCCGCGACCCGGGGCCCGTGCCGCTCGCGGTCGAGGTGGCGGCGCTGGACGAGTCGGGGCCGACGGGCCGCTCCGCAGCGCTGCGGGTGCTCGACGGCGGGGCATCGAACGGAGCTGCAAGCGGTGGATCGGACGGAGCATCACGCGCGGCATCGGGCCTCGAGGACGCCGTGCCGACGGGCCTGACCGTCGTGGCCACCGCGCGTCGCTCGCAGTGGGCGCGCCACGAGATGTTCGAGCGGCTGGGACTGTCGATGACCGGCTTCGACGTGGTCACCGTGAAGATGGGCTATCTCGAGCCGGACCAGTACGAGGCCGCCGCGGACTGGCTGCTCGCCCTCACTCCGGGTGGTGTGGACCAGGACCTGGTGCGCCTGGGCCACTCGCGGATCCCGCGGCCGATGATCCCCTTCGACGCCGAGATCCCCGCGCCCAGCCCGTCCGACGTGCGCACGGGAGGCGGCACCACCCGCTGACCCGAGACCCAGCACGGACCGGCCGGGCGCCCATTTCCCCTGGAGCCGTCCAGCCGCCCGCGATAACCTTCGAGCACGCCCAGGAACGAGACGCTCGCACGGCGCAGGCCCTCCGGGACCGACGCCCGCCTGCCCTCGTCTCCGCCTTCCGGAGAGACAGCGGGTACTTGTGAACGACGGGAACGATCCGTCGGCCCAGCGGCCGACCACCGGGGACGACACGTCCCCCGGCCCCGTCGCGCCCGATCGCCCGAAGAACCCCGGCGACGTGGACCTGCCGTGGAAGGCCACCGCCGAGCGCCGCAGCCTCTGGGGACCCGTCGAGAAGCCGCTCGAGGGCACCGTGCAGAGCCCGGCGTCCAGCGGCGTCGGCCGCCCCCGCTCCGGGTTCCTCCCCGTCGGCGTCCCCCTCCTCACCGGCGGTCTCGTCGCCGTCGCCTGCCTGGTGCTGGGCCTGGGCACCGCGATCGTCGGCCCGCTCGCCGCGCTCGGGATCGCCGTCGGCGCCGGGGTGCTCGCCGCCGGGGGCAGCGGAGCAGCCGTTCGAGCGCTCCGCCCGGCGCAGATCCTGCAGGTCACAGCTTCCTCAGGCGAATCCGAGGAGACCGTGCGGATGCTCTCCGGGATCCAGCGCAGCACCGAAGTGATGCGCTCGCGGACCACCGAGCTGCGCCGCGCCTCGTCGGATCCGCAGGTGGGGCTCGTGCTCGAGCACGTCGACGCCCTCACCCACCGGATCGACGCCCTCGCCGCCTCAGAGACCCTCCGTGCGCAGCGGCCCTACGAGGGCGAGGTGACGCTCCTGGAGGGGATCGCGACGCGCTACATCCCCGAGCTGCTCGACACCGTCGAGGACATCACCGGGTTCCTCGCCACCTTCGCCGGCTCCGCGCGCCGCGAGGCGCTCGCGAACCTGGATGACGTCGACCAGCAGCTCACCGTGCTCTCCGAGGGCGTCGAACGGATCGAGAGCGACCTCGTCGCCGGGGTGTCCCGCTCCCTCGAGGTGCACGCCGAGTTCCTCCGCACCCGCTTCGCCGACCAGCACGTGAACCCGATCATCGACGTCTGACCCGCTGAGGCCCCGTCGGCCCCCGAGCCGACGACGACCGACCGGGCCGGACCACTCACCGTCCGACCAGACCCTCACCGACCACCCGACCCGCACCACCTGCCCGAGGAGGCCCCGATGGACGACAAGCTGCAACCGCCCACACCCAGCCCGGAGATCACCCCCGCCGAGCCCGTCGAGGAGCTCAGCGAGGACAAGGCCGTCTCGATGCTGGCCGATCTCCCCGCCGAGCAGAAGCAGGACCTCGAGAACCGCGCCGACCAGTGGGTCGACCAGATCTCCGCGCTCAACCCCCACTCCCAGGAGTTCACCGCGCAGGTCGACGCCCTCAGTGCGGTTGCCCGGCGCACCTTCGAGCGCACCAGCGGAACCTCCTCGCGGTTCATGGAGCAGTCCCTGCGCGACGCCAAGGACAGCGGCGGCTCCCAGGAGAACGTCTCGAAGTCCCTGGCCTCACTGCGCACCACGATGGAGGACCTCGCGCCGAAGGACGAGACCTTCGCGTCGAAGGCGCTGTCGTTCCTGCCCGGCAAGAACTCCGCCAAGCGGTACTTCCGCGGCTTCGAGTCCAACCAGAAGCAGCTCGACGAGGTGCTCGCTGCCCTGAGCCGCGGGCAGGAGATGCTGCAGCGCGACAACGCCGAGCTCTCCGTGGAGCGCCGTTCCCTCTGGGAGGACCTCGAGGCCCTCCAGAAGGCGTCGACCCTGCTGAGCCTGCTCGATGACCGCACCGTGCGCCGCGCCGCGCAGATCCGCGCCGAGGGGAAGACCGCGGAGGCCGACGCCCTCGAGCGCGACGTGCTGTTCGCCGTGCGCCAGCGCCGCCAGGACATGGCCACCCAGATCGCGGTCACCGTGCAGGCCTACCTCGCGATGGGCCTCATCGAGGACAACAACACCCAGCTCTCCCAGGGCGTCGAGCGCGCTCGCACCACCACCGTCACGGCCCTCCGCACCGCGGTGATCACCGCCCAGGCGCTCGAGAACCAGAAGCTGGTGCTCGACCAGATCGACGCGGTCAACCGCACCACCGACTCGCTCATCGACCGCACCTCGCAGATGCTCGCGGACAACTCCCAGAAGATCCAGGAGCAGGCCGCGACCTCGGGCGTCTCCCCCGAGACCCTGAAGAAGGCGTTCGACAACCTGTTCACCACGATGGACGGGATCGACGCCTTCCGCACCCAGGCCAACCAGAACTTCCTGACCACGGTGAACGCTCTCGAGCAGCAGGTGGGCCGGGCCCAGCCCTACCTCGAGCGCATGAACCAGGACCCCGCCGAGCACACCGACCTCGAGAGCGCCGCCGACCTCCTGGAGATCGAGGACCGCTGACCCCGCGCGCCTACCAGGCAGTTATGTGCGGCTGGCTTCCATTAGCGGAAGCCAGCCGTACATAACTCCGTAGTAGCCACTCTGCGGTGGACCCGTGACGCGTGGAACGGCAGCGGATCCGGGGTGCGGAGCCCGGGTGCCGGGAGGGGGCGAGGGTCAGGAGTCGACGAGGGTGACCTCGAAGGAGTACCTCGAGGCGCGGTACACGTGGTACCCGAACTCGACGACGCGGCCGTCGTTCGCGAAGGACTTGCGCTCCATGGTGAGCAGGGCCGCGCCGACCTCCTCGTCGAGCAGCTCAGCGTGCTCCTCGTCCGCCACGGTGGCGCCGATGCGCTCGTGGGCGAGCACGGAGACCACGCCCTCCTCGCGCAGGGACGCGTACAGGCCGTTGCTCGCGAGGCTCTCGCGGCTGGGGGCGATGCGCTCGGGCAGGGTGTTGCGCATGACGGCGAGCGGCTCGTCGTCGGCGTAGCGCACGCGCAGCAGCTCGAGCACCTGCTCGCCGGCGCGCAGCTGCAGCCGGTCCACGGCCTCCGGCGACGGCCGACCGATGCGGTACTCGACGACCTCGGTGCGCGGGGCCTTGCCGGCGCTGCGCAGGTCGTCGTACAGCGAGGTCAGCGCGACCTGCCGGTTCACGGGCGCCTGCACCACCTGGGTGCCCACACCGCGCTTGCGCACCAGCATGCCCTTGTCCACGAGCTCCTGGATGCCCTGGCGCACCGTCGGCCGCGACAGACCGAGGCGGCTCGCGAGATCGAGCTCGTTCTCCAGGCGGCTGCCCGGAGGGAGCTCACCGGCCTGGATGGCCTTCTCGATCTGGGTGGCGAGCTGCAAGTAAAGCGGCATCGAGAGCTCGCGGTCCACGACCAAATCGACCGTCATAGCCCGGTTCGGCTCGGATCCTTCCACTGCACTCTCCTCGGTTGACGCCTGCGTCCGCGCCAGGATACGGCGCGGGCAGTGGTTGCTCGGGCGGGTCGGCTCAGCTCGGGCGGGTCGGCTCAGCTCGGGCGGGACTGCTCAGCTCGGGCGGGACTCGAGGCTGACCGTGACCTCCCCGTCGGCCGTGAGCGAGCGCTCGGTGGCCTCACAGACCGCGGCGCCCACATAGCCGTCCCAGGCGGTCGCGGAGCGCGGGGCGACATTGCTGCCGTCGGCCACGGCGTGGATCCAGGCCTGGACCTCGGCGTCATAGGCGGCGATGAAGCGGGGCCGGAAGTCCAGCGGCACGTCCCCGCCCCAGCGTCCGCCCTCGAGCTGGGTGGTGACGCGGCCGAACCCCTGGCCGATGGTCGAGGCGCCCTTCGAGCCGACCAGCTCGGTGCGCACCTCGTAGCCGGCGTTCGTGCTCACCCACAGCTCATCGGTGACGACCACACCGGATTCGGTGCGGAACACGAACAGCAGCGGATCGTGCAGGCCCTCGGGGGCGAGCTCGGTGCTGCGCGGCACCACGGTCTGCACCGAGACCACGGGCTCCTCGAGGAAGTAGGAGATCGCGTCGATCTCGTGGACGGCCGAGTCGAACACCATCATCGTGTCGTCGAAGCCGGGCAGCACGGTGGCGTTGCGGTGCTTGCAGTTCAGCAGCAGCGGGGTGCCCAGCTCGCCGGCGTCCAGGGCGTCCTTGAGCTCGGCGTACTCGGCGTCGAAGCGGCGCATGAAGCCCAGCGAGACGTACTTCCCGCCCGACGCCGCCTCGGCGCGGACCACGTCGTAGGCGTCCTGCGGGTTCATGGCCAGCGGCTTCTCACACAGCACGGGCTTGCCGGCGGCGATCGCGGCGAGGGTCTGGTCGCGGTGGAAGGCGCCGGGGCTCGCGATGAGGATCGCGTCGACGTCGTCCGCGGCGATGACCTCCTCGGGGGTGTCGACCACGCGGGAGCCGGGCGTCGCGGCGGCGACCTTCTCGGCGGTCTCGCGCACGTAGTCGCTGATCACGCTCACGCGGGCGCCCTTGATGCGGCCGCGGATGCGCTCGACGTGGTCGGCGCCCATGCGGCCCACGCCGATGATGCCGACGCGCACGTCCTGGGGAAGGGCGATCTGCTCGGTCGCAGCGGGCGCGGTGGAGGTCGTCGGGGTCTCGCTCATCGGGTCTCTCCTTCGAGTCGGGGGTCGATACCGGCGTCGGCCCAGGTGCCGCGCACCCAGGTCTGCTCGGGATGATCGGTGATGTTCCAGGCGCGCACCGGGTCCGGTCCCGCCATGACGTTGAGGTAGTACATGTCGTGCCCGGGAGCGGCGGCACAGGGGCCATGCCAGCCGTGCGGGACGAGCACGGTGTCGCCGCTGCGCACCTCGGACAGCACGTCGATCGGCGTCGACTCACCGCTCGAGGTGGTCTGGTGGAAGCCGAAGCCGGGGCCGCCGTCGGGGGCGTCCTGGATCTCGTAGTAGTAGATCTCCTCGAGCTCGGATTCGCGGTGCTCCCCGTCATCGACGCTCTCGTCGTGCTTGTGCGCGGGATAGCTGGACCAGTTGCCGCCCGGGGTGATGACCTCGCAGGCGATGAGGCTGTCCATCGCGTCGAAGGCGCCGACGGTGCCGAAGTTGCGCACCGTGCGGGTCATGTTCCCGCCGCCACGGATCTCCACGGAGACGTCCTCCGCGCGGATCAGCGCGACCGGGTGGACACCGGTCGCGACCGCCGTGGCCACCGCGAAGCGGCCCCCGTCGGCCGAGGAGATCGTGGGCTGGGAGCCGACGGGCACGTAGAGCACGTCGGTCGCCGAGGCGAAGACGTCGGTGCGGCCGCGCAGGGTGTACTGCTCGCCGCCGACGGAGACCTCGCAGCCGCCGCTCAGCGGCACGACCATCGCCTCGACGCTGTTCGCGGTGAAGATCTCGCTCTCCCCCGGGCCGAGCGCGAGCACGCGCAGCCCGGTGTGGACCCAGCCGTCGCGGGCGCCGGGGTCGATGATCGTCTCGTAGTTGCCGCGGCCGGTGGAGCCTGCGGGCAGGTGCATATCGGAGGTGCCGGGTGCACCGGGGGTACTGGTGGTCGAGGACATCGGTGGTCTCCCTTCGAAGGGGCCAGTCAGCGGAGAATGTCTCAGCGGAGCATGTCGACGGAGGCGGTCACCGCGGCGGTGACGTCGTCGTCGGCAGGGTAGAGCAGGGTGCGACCCACCACGAGGCCGCGCACGTTGGGGCGGTCCAGCGCCCGCTTCCACGTGGCGCGCAGCGTGTCCGGGTCGTCGTTCGCGGGATCGCCGCCGAGGATCAGGGTGGGCAGCGTGGTCGCGTCCATGACCCGTTCCATGTCGTCCACCGCGGGCAGCTTCAGCCAGGTGTAGGCGCTGGTGGCGCCGAGGCCCTGGGCGATGTGGATGGACTGGATGACGGCCTCGGGGCTGAGGTCGTTGACGATCTTCCCGCCGCCGGGACGGCTGGACATGAACGGCTCGACCATGGCGATCAGCTCGTGCCGCGCCAGATCGGTGACGGCGTGCGCGCTGGCCTCGAGGATGAACGAGGTGCGGTCGTCGTCCAGATCGATACGGGTGAGCATCTTGCCGCCGTCGAAGCCGGACGCCTTGATGGAGGCGGCGTCGTAGGCGGTGAAGCGGTCCTCGATCTCCCAGGAGCTGCCCTGCAGGCCGCCGCGGTTCATCGAGGCGAAGACGATCTTGTCCTCGAGCGCGCCGAGCAGCAGCAGGTCCTCGAGGATGTCCGCGGTGCCCAGCACGCCGTCCACGCCGGGCACGGCGAGCGCCTCGCGCATCCGGTCCAGCAGCTCGCGGCGGCTGGCCATCGCGTGCGGGCGGCCGCCCACGCCGAGGGCGCCGCGCGCGGGATGGTCCGCGGCGATCACCATCATGGTGCCGTCGGTGTCCGCGACGGTGCGCCGACGACGGGTGGCCGCGAGGCGCGCGATGCGGGACGGATCCTCCAGGCGAACTCGCGTGACCTCGTCGTAGGTGCTCACGAACTGGGTGCCGGCCGGCGTGCTGGCCGGGGTGGATGTCTGGGTGGCGGCGCTGCTCATGCGGTCGCCTCCGTGCCAGTAGTCTTCTCCGTGGCCGGGGCGTCGACGCCGCGGTTGCGCAGCGCGCCGAGCATCTGCTCGACAGTCTGCCCGTGGTTCGGGTCGCCGCCGGCGATCAGCAGGTCGATCTCCTCGCCGGTGGGCATCGCGGTGGAGCACTCCAGTCGGCTGGTGACGATCGCGCCGGCCGCATTGCAGCGGGTCAGGATGGTCTCGAGGTCCTGGCCGGCCAGCAGGCCGTGGGCGAGGGAGCCGCCGAAGCTGTCCCCGGCGCCGAGGCCGTTGATGACCTCGATGAGGTTCGGGGCGACCTCCACGCGATCGCCGCGAGTCTTGCCGAGCACACCCTTGGGGCCCTGCTTGACGATCGCGATCTCCACGCCCGCCTCGAGCAGGGCGTCGGCCGCGCGCTCGGGCTCGGTCTCGCCGACGGCGACCTCGCACTCCTCCTTGTTGCCCACTGCGACCGTGGTGTGCTTCAGCGCCTCGCGGTAGAGCTCGCGGGCCTCCCCCGGGGAGGACCAGAACATCGGCCGGTAGTCGAGGTCGAAGACGGTGTGCCGGGTGCGGCCGCGGGCCTCGAGCGCCGCGAAGTGCGCGGAGCGGCTGGGCTCCTCGGACAGCCCGGTGCCGGAGAACCAGAACAGCGGGACCTCGCGGATGGCGTCGAGGTCGAGGTGTTCGGGCGCGACCTGCAGGTCCGGGGCGCTGGGCTGGCGGTAGAAGTACAGCGGGAAGTCGTCCGGAGGGAAGATCTCGCACAGGGTGATGGGGGTGTTCAGCTCGTCGTTCTTCACGACGAAGCGGCCGGAGACGCCCAGGCGCTCCATCTCCTTGACCACGTAGCGGCCGAAGGGGTCGTCGCCGACGCCGGTGATCACGGCCGGGGTGTGCCCGAGCCGGGCCGCCGCGACGGCGACGTTCGTGGGGCTGCCGCCGAGGAACTTGCCGAAGCTGTTGATGTCCTCGAGTCCCGTGGCGATCTCCAGGGGGTAGATGTCGACACCGCTGCGACCGAAGGTGATGATGTCAAGGTCGGGTGCTGCCATGATCTCAGAGCCTCTCTGCGTTGAAATCTGGGCGGTGACCAGGGGCTATCTGCCCGGCCGTACCGCTCGATGGATCTATCGTGCCATGCCTGCAGGCTCATGTCCAGACATGAGGCCGGACATGTTCGGGTGGATTGTCGGGGCGTGCCTCCCCGCGCCCTTGCGCATCCCGGCGCCGACGATTTCTGCGACGCCGCGACCGATGCGGCCGACGGGATCGGTCCTCTGGAGCGCAGAACTCGCCCGGCCGCCCCTGCCCGGACGCCCACGCCAGGACACCTCTCCAGGCCGCCCGCTCCGGCGGCCGAAGCCCGCCCCGTCGGCCCGTGCCCTCAGAGCTCGCCGGTGAGGAACTGCGCCCTGCCGTGCCCGAAGGACCAGTCCTCGCGGTTGTTGTGCACCACCGAGACGAGGAGGTCCTCCGGGCGCACGAGCCCTTCCGTCGAGAGCCGCTCGGCGAGCGCGGCGTAGACCGCCTGCTTCTGCTCGGTGCTGCGCCCCTGCTGGGTGACATGGATGATGACCACCCCGTCGCTGCGCTCGATGCCCAGGCCGGTGTCCTCGGCGATGATCGAGCCGACGGGCAGGGTCTCCACGATCTGGTAGCGGTCCCGGGCCGGCGCGGAGAACAGCTCGAGCATGACCTTCTGGACGATGTCCGCCATCCGGCGCGACTGCTCGGGGGTGCGGACGTCCTGCTGGGTGATGCGTACGAGAGGCATGATCGGTTCCTTGTCCGGGCCGGAGCCCATGAGTGATGAACGGCGAGGCGACCTTCCGGATGGACCCGCCCCTCGCGGGCCCGCTCCTCGCGGACGGCGGCGGGCTGGCCGCACTCAGCGCAGGCGGATCACGCCGCCGGCCTCGCGGAACTCCCATTCGATGCGCTCGAGGGAGAACTTCTTGGTCTCGGGGATGCGCAGGAAGTACCAGATCACCGCGAAGATGTTGATCGCGGCGAAGATCCCGTAGGTGGCGACGGGGCCGATGCCGTCCATCATCACGGGGAAGGTCACGGTGACCGCGAGGTTCGCGATCCACAGGATCATCACTGCGAAGCCGTTGGCCGCGCCACGGATCGCGCTCGGGAAGATCTCCGAGAGCATCACCCACATCACCGGGCCGGGGCCGGACTGCATGCCGAGCATGAACAGCACGATCACGACCACCACGAGATAGGGCACGAACGGCGGGATGTCCGGCGAGACCGCCCCGTCGGTCGTGAGGTACGGATTGATGCCGAGCAGGAAGATCGCGGTCATCGCGATCAGCGAGAGGGTCAGGATCGTCTGCCCCACGAGCAGCACCTGGCGCCGGCCGAAACGCCGCAGCGCGAGCAGTCCGGCGGCCGCGCCGATCACCGAGGCGACCCCCGTGAAGACGTTGAGGATGATCGAGGCCTGAGCGTCGAACCCGGCCGCCATCAGCACCTTCGGTGCGTAATACATCATCGTGTTCACGCCGGTGAGCTGCTGGAGGATGGCGAAGGTACCGCCGAAGATGATGATCGAACGCAGCCAGGGCACCCGCAGACCGTCTCGCAGCGTGAGCTTCTCGCGCTTCTCCTCGGCCCGGCGGTTGGCCTCCATCTCGGCGACCTCGACGGCCACGTCGTCCGTGCCCTCGACGCGCACCCGCTTGAGGTTCGCGATCGCCGCGGCGAGCTCGCCGCGACCCACGTGCCAGCGGGCCGATTCGGGCATCATGCGGATGCCCAGCCACAGGGCGATCGCGGGGATCGAGCAGAGTATGAGCATCCAGCGCCACGCGTGGCCGTTGCCGTCCGAGACGGTGAGCCCACCGATCCCGGCGAGCAGGCTCCACGAGGCGGACTCTCCGGCCGCGAAGGTGCCCGAGGGATCGTCCGCCACGACGGCCTCGGGGCCGCCCTGGAGCGCGGCGATCATGGCGTTCATCGCGAAGGCCACCAGCTGACCGGTGACGATCATCAGCTGGTCGACGGCGACCAGCATGCCGCGCTGCTCCTTGGGTGCCGTCTCCGAGAGGTAGACGGGCACGGTGGTCGAGGCGCCGCCCACGGCGAGGCCGAGCACGAACCGCGCCGGGTAGAGGATCCAGAGGCTCGGCGAGAGCGCGCAGGCCACCGCGCCGACGAAGAACACGATGGCGAGAAGCATGATGTTGTGCCGGCGCCCGTAGCGGTCCGAGAGCCGACCGCCGATGATCGCACCCACGGCGCAGCCGCCGAGCAGGAAGCCGCCGACGAGCCCTTCCTCGAGGGAGGTCAGGGCGAGGCCGCCGGCCTCCTTGGGCATGTACATATAGGGCAGGGCGCCGGAGATGACCCCGGTGTCGTAGCCGAAGAGGAAGGCGCCGAGGCAGGCGACGACCGCCAGGAGGCCGATGGACCGTTTGGGCCCAGCGGCGGGAGTGGTGCGGACGAGCTCGGCGATGCGAGTCCGTTCCGCATGGTGCGACTGGCTCATGTTCCCTCCTTGGAACCTGAGTCCGGTGCGGGACGTCGGGGATCGCAGGGATCCACGGGTCTCACCGGGGGCCGGTCAGGGACCGGCAGGGAGTCGGGGAGCCGGGCACGAGCACTCTCGCAAGGACGTCCATGTCATACGGGAGCCGCCCTCGAGGCATCTCATGTCCGGTCGAAGTGAGTATTCGTCACTGACTTGGAGGCAAGCTAGCACAGCGGTCACCGGCGCCGGAACCCCAGGGCCTCTGCAGGGTTCGCTGGCGGGCCGCCCAGCAGGCATGATGCGCTGGACATCTTGTCCTGACAAACTCTTGACAAGTGCGGGGGCGGCTCGGCATGCTGGTCACATCTGAACTCACCGTCGAGTCCCAGCGACAGATGGTGTCACCCAGGGCCCGCCCTTGCGACGGAGTCCGCATCACGGAGGCAGCATGAGCGTCCCCTCGTCGACCCCCGCCGGCACCGTCCGGCTCACCGTCGCCCAAGCCCTCGTCCGGTTCCTCGCCGCCCAGTTCGCCGAGCGCGACGGCGTGCGCGACCGGCTGATCCCCGGCACCTTCGGGATCTTCGGCCACGGCAACGTGGCCGGCGTGGGCCAGGCCCTGCTCCAGAACGCCACGGATCCGGCCGACGGGGAGAACCCGATGCCGTACTACCAGGCACGCAACGAGCAGAACATGGTGCACACCGCCGTCGCCTACGCCCGCACCACGAACCGCCTCCAGGCCTTCGCCTGCGCCGCCTCCATCGGCCCCGGCTCCACGAACATGATCACCGGCGCGGCCCTGGCCACCGTGGACCGCATCCCGGTGCTGCTGCTGCCCAGCGACATCTTCGCCACCCGCACCGTCGACCCCGTGCTCCAGCAGCTCGAGGACGAGACCGCCGGGGACGTCTCCGTCAACGATGCCTTCCGGCCCGTCTCGCGCTACTTCGACCGCATCTCGCGGCCCGAGCAGCTGATCCCCGCAGCGCTGCAGGCCATGCGCGTGCTCACCGATCCCGCCGAGACCGGCGCCGTAACCCTCTCCCTGCCGCAGGACGTGCAGGCCGAGGCCTTCGACTGGCCGCCGGAGTTCTTCCGCGAGCGCACCTGGCACGTGGCCCGGCCGGTGCCCGAGCCCGCCGCCCTGAAGCGCGCGGTCGACGTGATCCGCGCGGCCCGTCGGCCCGTGCTCATCGCCGGCGGCGGCGCCATCTACTCCGAGGCGAGCGAGGCGCTCGCGGCCTTCGCCGACGCCACCGGGATCCCGGTGCTCGACACCCAGGCGGGCAAGGGCGCGCTCAGCGCGGACCACCCCCTGGCGATCGGCGGCGTGGGCTCGACCGGCAACAACGCCGCCAACGAGCTCGCCGCGGAGGCCGACGTGATCATCGGCGTGGGCACCCGCTACACCGACTTCACCACCGCCTCGCACACCGCCTTCCGCAACCCCGAGGCACAGTTCGTGAACCTCAACGTGAAGGCCTTCGATGCCGCGAAGCACTCCGCGACCATGGTCGTGGCCGACGCCCGGGCCGGGCTCGACGCCCTGCGCGAGGCGCTTCAGGGCTTCACCGCCCCGGCCGAGCACGGCGAGCACGCCCGGCAGTTGTGGGCGCAGTGGGAGGAGCTCATCGAGCCCTGTTTCCAGCCCCATGACCAGGACCTCCCCGCGCAGACGGAGATCTTCGGCGCCCTGAACGACATGATGGGCGATGAGGACATCGTCATCAACGCCGCCGGCTCCATGCCCGGCGACCTGCAGGCGCTGTGGAAGGCCCGCTCCCCCATCCAGTACCACCTGGAGTACGGCTACTCCTGCATGGGCTACGAGCTGCCGGCCTCGCTCGGCGCGAAGATGGCGAGCCCCACCAGCGAGGTCGTCGCGATCATCGGCGACGGAACCTTCCAGATGGCCCCGCAGGAGATCGCCACGATCGTCGCCGAGCGGGTGAAGGTCATCCTGGTGATCCTGCAGAACCACGGCTGGTCCTCGATCGGCTCCCTGTCGGAGTCGCACGGCTCCCAGCGCTTCGGCACCAAGTACCGCATGCGCAACGAGGCCACCGGGATGCTGGACGGCGAGAAGCTGCCCTTCGACATCCCGGCGAACATCCGCTCCTACGGCCTCGAGGTGCAGGAGGTCTCCGACACCGCGGCGTTCCGCGACGCCTACCGCCGCGCCGAGGCCTCCGCCGAAGCCACCGCGATCGTGGTGAACACCAACCTGTACGGACCGAACCCACCCGGCAACAGCTGGTGGGACGTGCCCGTCTCGCAGGTCTCGCGCCTGGAGTCCACCCAGCAGGCCTCGACCGCCTACGAGGCCGAGAAGGCCCCGCAGCGCCACTACCTCTGACCCCTCCGCCCCGGTCGCGCCCGGTCCGGCCCGGCCACATCCAGCCAGCCAGCCAGCCAGCCACAGCCCGGCCACGCTCGGCCACATCGCATCGACTGGCGGATGGTGTGCAGGCAGCGTCATATAGGCGCTTGCTGCACACCCTGCGCCACTGGATACGACAGCTCGCCCCTCGCAGTCCACCATCCCCGGCTCTGACCCCGGCCGCAGCCCCATCCCCGGCCGCAGCCCCGACGCCGACCCCGGTATACGCCCCAGCCCCACCACAGACCACCCCTCACCGCCCGACCCGCAAGGAGAACACCATGGGACAGAACGTCCAGCACTGGATCAACGGCCGCGAAGAAGCCGGCACCGGCTCCACCCAGCCGATCCTGAACCCCGCCACCGGTGAGCAGATCCGCACCCTCCACCTCGGCGACGCCGCCACCGTCGACCGGGCCGTCGAGGTCGCCGCCGCCGCGCAGCGCGAGTGGGCGAAGGTGTCGCTGGCCAAGCGCACCCAGATCTTCTACCGGATGCGCGAGCTGCTCATCGCCGCGACCGACGAGATCGCCGTCGTCATCTCCCAGGAGCACGGCAAGACCGTCGGCGACGCGAAGGGCGAGATCGCCCGCGGCCTGGAGACCCTCGAGTTCGCCACCTCGATCACCCAGGATCTCAAGGGCGGCTTCTCGGAGAACGTCTCCACCGGCGTCGACGCGCACACCATGCGCCAGCCGCTCGGCGTCGTCGCCGGCATCACCCCGTTCAACTTCCCGGCCATGGTGCCCTTCTGGATGCACCCGGTCGCCCTGGCCACCGGCAACGCCTTCATCCTCAAGCCCTCCGAGCGGGACCCGTCGGCCTCGAACATCGTGGCCCGCCTCTACCAGGAGGCCGGCCTGCCCGACGGCGTCTTCCAGGTGGTCCACGGCGGCAAGGAGACCGTCGACGCGCTGTGCACGCACGACGGCATCTCCGCCGTCTCCTTCGTGGGCTCCACCCCGATCGCCAAGCATGTCCACGCCACCGCCTCCGCGGCCGGCAAGCGCGTCCAGGCCCTCGGCGGCGCGAACAACCACGCTGTGGTGATGCCCGACGCGAACATCGAGTTCGCCGCCTCGCAGGTCGCCTCCGGTGCCTTCGGCTCCGCCGGCGAGCGCTGCATGGCCGTGCCGGTCGCCGTCACCGTCGGCGACATCCACGACGAGTTCGTCGCGGCCATCAAGGCCGAGGCGGAGAAGCTCGTCGTGGGCCCCGGCGACGCCGAGACCACCGACATGCCGCCCGTCATCACGCCGGACGCCCGCGACCGGGTGATCCGCATGACCGACGAGGCCGAGCAGGCCGGCGGCACGATCGTCGTCGACGGCCGCGGCCTCGTGGTCGAGGGCTTCGAGAACGGCAACTTCGTGGGGCCGACGATCATCACCGATCTGGACCGCAGCCACGCCACCTACACCGACGAGGTGTTCGGGCCGCTGCTCGTGGTCATGCACGTGGACAACTTCGACGAGGCCCTCGAGCTGGTGAACTCCTCGCCGTTCGGCAACGGCACCGCGATCTTCACCGACTCCGGCCACTATGCGCGCCGCTACCAGGAGGAGGTCGAGGTGGGCATGATCGGCATCAACGTGCCGATCCCGACCCCCGTGGGCTACTACTCCTTCGGCGGCTGGAAGGACTCCCTGTTCGGCGAGCACCACGCCCACGGCCCCGAGGGCCTCAGCTTCTACACGAAGCAGAAGGCCGTCACCACCCGCTGGCCCTCGCAGAACGAGACCGTCGAGGCCTCGATGAGCTTCCCGACCCACGACTGACCAGCCGGGCCGGGCTGGAAGGACTGGCAGGGATGGACGGGCCGGACGTGCTGGACGGGGCCGGCAGTCCTGCTCGCTCAACCGGCCACCCTCGCGAGTACGGGACTTATTCGTGGGACGACCCCGTATATGGAGTCGGCTCCACGAATAAGTCCCTTGCTCAGGGCCGGCCCCCGCCACTGCTCGACCCAGTCTGCCCACCAGCCCCGGCCCCGGCCCCGGCCCCGGCTCACCACACACGGCACCGCACCGCACCGCACCCGTACCCGTACCCGTACCCGTACACACACCACACACCGCACCCCACCGAAGGAGCTGCGCCGTGACCTCTCCCGACGCCCCGCGCATCGACCGTTCCCGCAATCCCGAGCCCCCGTTCGACAAGCTCACCATCGGCGTGTGCCCCGACCAGTGGGGCGTGTGGTTCCCGCAGGACGAGAAGCAGATCCCGTGGCGCACCGCGCTCGGCGAGATGGCTCAGGCCGGGTTCTCCGTCATGGAGACCGGCCCCTGGGGCTACTTCCCACAGGACGCGAAGCAGCTGCAGTCTGCGATGGACGAGCACGGCTTCCGCGTGGTGGCCGGCACCGGCTGGGGCATCCTGCACAAGGAGGAGGCCTGGGCGGAGACCGAGCGCACCTTCCGCGCGATCGCCGAGACCCATGCGGCCGTGGGCGCGGAGTACATGGTGCACCTGCCGCCGATGTACCGCGACGAGAAGACCTGGGAGTTCACCGACGACCGGCAGCTGACCGGCGACGCGTGGAAGCGGTATGTCACCAACGCCAACGAGCTGGGCCGGATCATGAAGGAGGACTACGGGCTGACGATGGTGCTGCACCCCCACGGGGACAGCCACATCGAGACGCCCGAGGAGATCGCGCGGGTCTTCGAAGCGACGGATCCGGAGCTGGTCTCGTTCTGCCTGGACACGGGCCACATCGTCTACGGCGGCGGCGACCCGATCGCGATGATCGACGAGTACCCCGAGCGCATCGGCTACGTGCACATCAAGGCGTTCGATCCGGATCTCACCCGCGAGGCGCACGAGAAGGACTGGCCCTTCGGGGAGGCCGTCGCGAAGGGCGCCTCGGTGTGCCCGCCGAAGGGTCTGCCGAACATGAAGGACCTGGTCGCGAAGCTCGCCACGATGGACAAGGAGCTGTACGTGATCTGCGAGCAGGATCTCTACCCCTGCGAGCCGGGTCTGCCGCTGCCCAATGCGATCGCGACGCGTGAGTTCCTGGCCGAGTGCGGCCTCGGCGTGAAGTGAGAAGGGGAGCGACCCGATGGTGAAGATCCTGCTGGACCCGTCCATGTACCACCCGCACCTCTCCGTCGCCCAGGAGCTGCACAAGGCCCGTGAGCTGGGCTTCAACTACCTCGAGCTGTCCCCGCGCGCGGACTTCCACCAGTGGCACCACTACCCCAAGGTGGATCGTCATCAGATCGCTGAGGTGAAGCGGGCGATGGCGGACACCGGCGTGAAGATCTGGTCCTTCAACCCCGTCTTCGACTGGGCCTCGCCGGATGAGCAGGAACGCCAGGCTCAGGTGCGCAACTGGAAGCGTCTGCTGGAGATCGCCGACGCCCTCGAGGTACCGCTGATCGCCACCGAGTTCTCCGGCGACCCGAACCGGGCGCTCCAGAGCGAGCACCAGTTCTACAAGTCCATCGAGGAGCTGGTCCCCGTCTTCGAGAAGTACGGCCTGGAGTGCACGATCGAGGCGCACCCCTACGACTTCATCGAGGAGAACGACCAGGCCGTGCAGATCATCCGCGGCGTGGACCGCGACTGGCTGAACTACGAGTTCTGCTTCCCGCACGCCTATCACGTGGGCCGCGGGAACCGGGATCCGCGCGAGATGATGGAGTACGCCGGGGACCGCCTGAAGCACCTGCACATCGCGGACGTCTTCGACCACACCGCCAACGTGGGCAACCGCTACATCATGAACCCGCCCGGCGTCGATGCCCGTATCCACCAGCACAACGAGATCGGCAACGGCGAGATCGACTGGGACGCGGCCTTCACCTACCTGCGCGAGCGCGAGTACGACGGACCGATGTCCGTGTGCGTGTTCGGCTGGGAGGAAGAGGCCGACGCCATCAACGTGCGGATGCGCGAGCGGCTGCTCGCAGAGTTCGACGGCGACTGACAACGGGCCGACGGGCCGACGGGCCGACGGGCCGTCGGGCCGACGGGCCACGCGTACCCGCCCCACCGGACGGACCGGTGGGCGCCCGCTCCACCGGGCGGACGGGGCGCGCCCAATGCACCGGGCCGACCGGGCTCCGCGTGCCCGCACCACCACACGACCTCAGGAGTAGACCATGCAGGACATCGGTATCGGCGTGATCAGCCTCGGCTGGATGGGGCGCCTCCATTCCACCTCGTACCAGCGGATCCCGTCCCGCTTCCCCGAGCTCGGGCTGCGGCCCCGCCTGGTGGTCGCGGCGGACCCGGTCGAGGCGAACCAGCTCGCCGCCACCGAGCAGTTCGGGTTCGAGAAGGCGGTGGCGAGCATCGACGAGGTGCTCGCCGATCCTGAGGTCGACGCCGTCTCGATCTGCTCCCCGAACTTCCTGCACCGCGACTTCGCCGTGAAGGCCGCTGCGGCCGGCAAGCCGTTCTGGATCGAGAAGCCGATGGGTGTCTCCGCCGCGCAGTCCCGCGAGATCCACGACGCCGCGGCCGCCGCCGGCGTGGCCACCGCGGTGGGCTTCAACTACCGCCACGCCCCGGCCGTGCAGCACCTGCGCTCCCTCGTCGCGAACGGTCGCCTGGGCCGGATCACGAACGTGCGCTGCTGGCTCAACGCCGACTACGCCTCCTCCCCCGACGGTGCCCTGACCTGGCGGTACGACCGGGATAAGGCAGGCAGCGGCGTGATCGGCGATCTCCTCTCGCACGGCGCGGACCTCGTGGAGTACGTGACCGGTCAGCACATCGAGGAGGTCAACGCGACCTCGGACATCTTCATCCCCGAGCGTCCGATCCCCACCTCCGCCGGGGTGGGACACGGCGGCATCGAGGTGGGCGAGGAGCGCGGCCCCGTGCAGAACGAGGACTGGGTCGCGGCCCTCTCCCGGCTCTCCGGCGGCGCCCACGCGACGCTCGAATCCTCGCGCGTGGCCCGCGGGCACCGCAGCGACTACGCCCTGGAGCTGTTCGGCACCGAGGGCTCGGCCCGCTGGTCCTTCACCCGGATGAACGAGTTCGAGGTGATGATCGACCCGGTCAACGGCACCGACGGCACCAGCGGCGGCGGCGGCGGCGAGCACGGCTACACAACGGTCTTCGCCGGCCCCGGCCACGGCGACTACGCCCGTTTCCAGCCGGGCCCGGGCATCCCCATGAGTTTCGACGACCTCAAGACGATCGAGGCGGCGGAGTTCCTCTCCGACGTCGCCCACGGCACGCACCTGGCCCCGAACGCGGCCGACGGTCTCGCCGCCGCCGAGGTGTGCGAGGCCGTAGTGCGCTCCGCGGCCTCCCGGGCCTGGGAATCCGTGCCCCGGGTCTGAGCCCGACAAGTCCCCGGCCACCCAGTCAGCACAACACCTCAGTCCCGGCCACACGGCACCGTCACCGGCCCCGCCCCTGACCCCGACCCTGACCCCGACGGTCTCGTCACGGCCAGCGGGGCAAAATAGGCGGATTGCACCTTCGATTCCCCCTTCGTTGCCCCGCTGACGCGGAGGTGGCCCGCTGACGCGGAGGTGGCCCGCTGTTGAGCGAGACCGCGAGGCCCCAGCGCACCCTCCCCCGGGCACCCTCCCCCAGCGCCCGCCGCCCCATGACCGCCCAGTTATGTGCGCACTGCTTCCATGGATGGAACGGACGTGCACATAACCGCTGGGTAGCTGTCGAGAGTGGACCAGGCTACGCCGCCTCGCCGTCGCCCTCGCGGAGCCGGCGCTCCGGATCCGGGACGCTCGCGAGCAGCGCCCGCGTGTACTCGTGCTGCGGGTCCCCGAGCACGTCGCGCGCGGTGCCCTGCTCCACGGCGCGACCGGCGCGCAGCACGGTCACGTGGTCCGCGAGCGAGCCCACCACGGCCAGGTCGTGGCTGATGAACACGCAGGCGAAGCGGGTCTCAGCGATCGCGTCGCGCAGCACGTCGATGACGTGCGCCTGGATGGTGACGTCCAGGGCGCTGGTGGGCTCGTCGGCGATCAGCAGCGCCGGTTCGAGGATCAGGGCACGGGCGATCGAGACGCGCTGGCGCTGGCCGCCGGAGAGCTCGTGCGGGAGTCGGCTGACGTAGGAGGCCGGCAGGTGCACGACCTCCAGCGCCCGCTTCACCCGTCGGGCGATATCGGTGCGCGACGTGCCCCCGGCCAGCTGCAACGGCTCCCCGATGCTCCAGCCCACGGTGCGGCGCGGGTTCAGCGAGGAGGCCGGGTCCTGGAACACGAGCCCCACCCGCGCATACGCCGCCCGACGCTGCGCGGCGCCGAGGGTGCGCGGGTCGACGCCCTCGATCTCGAGGGTGCGCGCCTGCGCGGGGACCAGCCCGGCCAGGGCCTTGCCCCACGTGGACTTCCCGGACCCGGACTCCCCGACCAGGCCGTGGATCTCTCCGCGTCGGATCTCCATGCCGACGTCGTCGAGGGCCAGGTACGAGCCCCCGCGCCGGTGGTACTCCACGGTCAGCCCGTCGACGCGGACGACGGGGTGCTCCGTGGGTCCAGCAGCGGCAGAGGCAGGGGCCTCGTCGGCCCGCTCTCCATCGTCCGTCCGGGCGGCCCGCCGGCCCCGTGCGGCGCCACCCCGCGCCCCGTCGGCCCGCTCGAGGCTCTCGGCGAGGCGTGGCACGGCCGCGAGCAGCGCCTTCGTGTACGGGGCCTCGGGCGCGGCGAGCACCTGGCGCACCGGCCCCGTCTCGACCACGTCGCCCTCCTTGAGGACCACGACCTCGTCGGCGATCTCACCCACCACACCCATGTCGTGGGTGATGAGCAGGACCCCGATCTGCCGCTCCGCCACGATCCTCACCAGCAGGTCGAGGATCCCGCGCTGCACGGTGACGTCGAGCGCGGTGGTGGGCTCGTCGGCGATGAGCAGGGCGGGGTCGCCGCTGAGCGCGAGGGCGATGACCACGCGCTGCAGCTCCCCGCCGGAGAGCTCGTGCGGGTAGGAGGCGGCGGTGCGGTCCGGATCGGGCAGGCCGACGGAGGCCAGCAGCTCCCTCGTCCTCGTCACCGCCCGCGCCCGGGAGCGGATGCCCTCGCGGACGGCGAGGACGTGCCGGAAGCCCGTGGACACCTTCATCACCGGCGAGAGCGACTGCCCGGGCTCCTGGAAGATCATCCCGATCTGCCCGGACCGGATCCGCCGCATCTCCGAGGGGGAGCAGCCGACGAGCTCCGCGCCGTCCAGCCGGGCACTGCCGCGCACCTCGGCGCTGCGCGGCTGGAGCCCGATCGTGGACAGGGCCGTCATGCTCTTCCCGGACCCGGATTCGCCCACCAGCGCGGTGATCCGCCCCGCGCGCACGGTGAGGTCCAGGCCGGTCACGATGGACCGGCCCGCGATGCGCACCTGCAGGTCGCGGAGGGCGAGGAGCTCGTCGGCAGTGCTCATCAGCCCAGCGTCACCGTGAGGTAGTTCGGGTAGGCAGGGAACTCGCCGATCACGAAGTTCTCCACGCCGGAGCCGTGGGTGAAGGAGTTCTTCGAGTAGATCAGCGGCACCACGGGCGCGTCCTCGAGGATCTGCTTGTCGACAGCGGCCCACTTCGCGTGCGCCTCGTCGGCATCGATCGTGGAGGAGGCCTCGAGGATCGCGGCGTCCACGTCCGGGTTGGCGTAGCGCGCCAGGTTGTAGTTGCCGTCGCCGATCTGGCTGGAGTCGAACAGCGGGGTGAGGTTCGCGTTGGGCGAGGGGACGTCGGGCTGCCAGGAGCTGAGCACCAGGTCGTAGCCGGTGCCGTCGCCCGCGGTGACCTCGGAGGAGTAGGCGTTCTCGTCCAGCGGCTGGATCGTCACGGTGATCCCGGCGCGCTTGAGACCCTGCTGCACGGACTCGGCGGCGCCGGTCTGGTCGTCGGTGATGACCAGGCGGAGCGTCAGGTCGCTCGCCCCGGCCTCCTTGAGCAGCGCGGTGGCCTTGTCGACGTCACCGGTGGGCTCGTCGCCGTACAGCGAGTACTCCTCGCGGCCGGCGATGCCCGGGGTGATCAGCGTGGTCGCGTAGTCGCCGGAGATCTCGCCGCCCTTCGCGGTGCGGTAGGCCTCCTTGTCCACGGCGTACTGGATGGCCTGGCGGACCTTCACGTCCTTCAGCCCGTCGGACTCCGTGTTCAGGGCCAGGTACTCCAGCGCGCCCGGGCCGGAGGTGACCAGGCGGTCCCCGACCTTCGGATCGTTCTGGGCCTGGACCAGCTGCGCAGTGGGCACGAAGCTCGACAGGAAGGCGTCCTGGGAGTCCGAGCGGTCCGCGATGATCGACTGGGCGACGACGCTCGCATCCTGCGCGAGGGAGAACTCGATCGAGTCGGGGCCGCCGAGGCGTGCCGCGTCGGTGTCCACATCCCACTTCTCGTTGCGCACCAGCACGGCATTGCTGCCCGGGGAGTAGGACTTCAGGCGGTAGGGACCGCTGGCGACGGGCTTCGTCGCGTACGTCTCGGGCTCGCCGGAGTCCTCGGGGACCGGGGCGAACGCGGGGGTCGAGGCGATCCAGCCGAAGTCGCCGTAGGGGCGGTTGAGGTGGAAGACGAGGGTGAGATCGTCGGGCGTCTCGATCGAGTCGAGGTGCTTGCCGGAGAACGGACCCGCGTAGTCCTCGCCGCCCTCGAGCAGCACCTTGTGATAGGTCAGCCCGCCGGTGAGCTCGGCCGCGAAGGAGCGCTCGAGGCCGTACTTCACGGTCGCCGCGGTGATCGGGGTGCCGTCCTCGAACAGCAGCCCCTCCTGGAGGGTGAACGTCCAGGTCTGGCCGTCCTCGGAGGCGGTGCCGACGTCGGTCGCGAGGTCGGGGATCAGCTCGGTGGGGGCACCGGCCGTGGTCTTCCAGGCGGTGAGGCGGCGCGCGGTCAGGCCCAGCGTGGTGATCGCGAGGTTCTGGCTGGTCGCGGGGTCGAAGCTCATCTCCTCGCCGGTGGTGAAGATGGTGAGCGTGCCGCCGGTCTTCCCGCCGCCCCCGTCGGAGGAGCCGCCGGAGTCGCCGTTCGAGCAGGCGGCAAGAGTTCCCATGCCGAGCACGAGCGGGGTGGCGGCGAGGATGCCGCGTCGTGAGAAGCGAGTCGAGGGCAGCGAGGGCTTCGAGGGCTTCGAGGGCTTCGAGGGCTTCGAGGTCATGGGGTCGTCTCCTGGGGGTTCTGGTCAGGCAGGGGGGTGGCGGTGGAGGGGCGGCGCGAACGGCCGCCCTGGGCGAGCCGACGGTCCAGCAGCGGCCGCGCGAGGTCGGCGCTGAGGTTCGCGAGCACGATGAGCAGCGATCCCACGAGCGTGGTGCCGACGATGACCGGCAGGTCCGCGGTGGAGGTCGCATCCAGCAGCAGGGCGCCGAGGCCGGGCTGGCCGAAGATCCGTTCGGTGATCACGGTGCCGCCCAGCAGCGCCCCGATGTCGAGCGCGATGAGCGTCGTCAGCGGCAGTGCGAGGTTGCGCAGGGCGTACCGGTCGATCCGTCGTTCGGACAGGCCGCTGGCCCGCGCGGTGCGCACGTAGTCCAGGCCCAGCTGCTCGATCATCGAGGACCGCACGAGCCGGGCGTAGATGGCGCCGTTGAGGAACGCGAGCGTGGCCCAGGGCAGCACCAGGTGCCGCGCCCATTCCAGCGGACCCTCGGTGAAGGGCTCGTAGCCGCCGCTGGGCAGCAGGTCCAGGCGCAGCGCGAACACCACCACGGCGAGCAGACCCACCACGAAGGCGGGGGCCGACGCGGCGATCACGGACACGCCCGTCACCACCCGGTCCAGGATCCCGCCCTGGCGCCGTGCGGCGAGCGCCCCGGCGGCGATGCCGAACACGGCCTGCAGGGCCACGGCGCCGAGGGCGATCGACAGGGACACCGGGAAACGGTCCGCGATCAGGGCCGTGACCGGCTGGTGGAGCTGGAAGGAGTACCCGAGGCAGGGGGCCGCGCACTCGACGATCACGTCGGCCGAGCCGAAGGTGCGCCCGGTGACGATCGCGACCAGGAAGGTGCCCAGCTGCACCCACCAGGGCTTGTCGAAGCCCATGAAGCCGCGGGCCGCCTCGAGGTCCTCGGGCGAGCAGGGCTTCCCGCACATCCGTAGTGCGGGGTCGATGGGGGCGACGTAGAAGATCGCGAAGGTCAGGCCGACGACGACGAGGAGCACGCCGAGGCTGCGCGCGACGCGCTGCAGGGAGAGGGTCATCAGCGCACTCCCCGGGGGTCGAGGGCGTCGCGCAGGGTGTCGCCGAGGATGTTGAAGGAGAACGTCACCACGAACAGCGCGGCGGCGGGGAACAGCAGGAAGGCCGGGTCCACGAGCAGCCAGCTGATCGCGTCGCCGATCGAGCGGCCCCACGACGGGGTGGGCGGCAGCACGCCGACGCCCAGGAACGACAGCGTGGCCTCGGCGCTGATCCGGCCCGGCAGGGAGATGCACGAGTAGACGATCACGGTCGAGGCGACGTTGGGCAGCACCTGGTGGCGGAAGAGGTGGCCGAAGCGGGCACCCATCACCCGGGAGGCGACGACATAGGGCTGCTGCACGATCACGCGGGTCTCCGCGGCGACCACCCGGGCGATGCCGGGCCAGCCGAACATGCCGATGACCAGGGTGAGCAGGAGCGCGCGAGGCGCCTCGAGCGGGAACAGGGCGCTGAGCGCGATGGCGAAGATGAGGAAGGGGAAGCCGAGGGTCACGTCGGTGGCGAAGCCCACCAGCTTCTCGACGACCCCGCCGACGGCCCCGGCCACGATGCCGAGCACCACCCCGATGACCGTGGCCAGCACGGTGGAGGCGATGCCCACCAGCAGCGACACCCGCGCACCGTGGATGACCAGCGAGAACAGGTCGCGCCCGGTGCCGGGCTCCACCCCGAACCAGTGCTCTGCGCTGACGCCGCCGAAGAAACCGGTCGGTGAGGTGTCCGGCCCCAGGGCGTCCGCGTGATAGGTGAACGGGTCGTTCCCGGACAGGGCGCTCAGCTGGCTCGCGAAGACCGCGGACAGCAGGCTGATGACCACGACGACTGCGGCGGTCGCGGGCACCGGGCGCAGGAAGGAGCGCCACACGGGGGCGCGGGAGGGTCTCTCGTCCGTCGAAGCGGCGGCCTCGACCGGAAGCGCATCACTGGTCGTCATCTCGGATGCTTTCGGTTGTGCAACGTTAAGCGATGGTTAGTATCGCACCCCCGTGCCGCGCTGAGCCCGCGACCTCGTCACAATTCGACAACTCCGCCGCTCCGATTCGCGCACCGCCTCGGCTCACACGGCCGTCGGCCTCAGCGCCGCCAGATCCTCCAGGTGCGCCGCCGCGCCACCGGCTCCGCCTCCAAGCCCGCGTCCGCCCGGGCCGATTCGCTGCGGTACCAGTCGATGCGGGCGGCGATGCCTCTGCACTGCTCAGGCATCGTCGGAACCGGCTCTCTCCTCCGCCCGGCGTGCGATCTCCCGATCGTTCGCATCCGCCCGGCGCGATCCGAAGGCAGCACCCAACGCGATGCCCGCGCCGAGCCCGATCGCCATGGCGTACCCGAAGTCGCCGGGCAGCGCCTGCCCGAGGAGCTGTCCGATGGCGGCACCGATGACACCACCCAGGATGATCCACACGGCCTGGATGCCGCCTCGGCTCCACATCGGCGTCCTGCGCTTCCCGGTTCCCTCGCGCGCCCGCTGCATGTCGTCCTGCGCCATCGCTCTCCTCCTCGCTCGTCGGGTTCCCAGGGAATCACAGTCGACCCGGAGTTGATCGACGAAAGGTCCCAATCCTGGAAGGCTTCGTCTATCACCACGGCAGGAACCCGGCTGGACCTCGGGAGAGAGCGAGGGCGTCGTGGCAACGCGCGACTCGGTCAGCCTTTCCCGCCGCGCAGCACCTCGAACACGATCGAGTCGTCCTTGCGGTCGTGGCCCAGCTCGCTGCCGCGCTGGTAGATCGCTTCGGCCGACGCCGCGAGCGGCACCTCCTGGCCCACCTCGCGAGCCGCCTCGCTCACCAGGCCCATGTCCTTGACGAAGATGCTGAGCGCCGAGCGGACCTCGTCGAACGCGCCATCATCGACCGCGCCGGCGACCATCCGCCCGCCCCGGTCGCCGAACATGAACGATGCGGCCGCCCCGGTGTTCAGCACTTCGTGGACCTGCTCGAGGTCGAGGCCCATCGAGTCGGCGAGCGCGAGCGCCTCCCCCGCCGCGGCGATGTGCACACCGCACAGCAGCTGGTTGACGACCTTGAAGCGCTGGCCGTCCCCGGGACGCGGGCCGACGACGGGAGCGTTCGCGGCGAGCGCGCCCAGCAGCGGGCGCACGGCGGCGACGTCGGCTTCCGCGCCGCCGACCATGATCAGCAGGTCGCCGGTCCCGGCGCGGGCCACGCCCCCGGAGACGGGCGCGTCGACCACGTGCGCGGTGATGCCCTCGAGCGCGGCGACGGTGCCCTCGATCGCGGCGGGGCCGACGGTCGACATGATCAGCAGCGTGGTGTCGGCGGTGAGCGCCGGGGCGATGCCGCCCGTACCGCTCGCGCCACCGGTGCCGTCGGTGTCACTCGTGTTGCTCGTGTTGCTCGAGTCGCCCTCACCGAACAGGACTGACTCGAGCTGGGCGGGGGTCGCGACCATGACCACGACGATGTCCGCGCCGGTCGCGGCCTCGACCGCGCTGCTCACGGGAGTCGCGGCATCAGCCACCGCCTCACGGGCATCGGGGCTCAGGTCGAACGCTCGCACGGTGAACCCCGCGGCGCCTGCGGTGCGGACCATGGGCGCTCCCATCGCGCCGAGGCCGATCCACCCGATCGTCGCCGAGGTCGGCGCCGAGTCCAGTTCGGAGGCGACGCCCGAGACTGTGGAGTGCGCAGGTACCGCCGGTGAGGCGGCATCGCGCGAGGGGGTGGGCTGAGCGGACGGGGAGGGCTGAGCTGACGGGGAGGTCATGGGCTTCTCCTGAGGTGAGTGAGAGACTTCTGGCGAGTTTCGGCCCGATATGTTCCCTGCGCTGGAACAGATCGGAGCACAACTGGTCGGATGCGGCGTGCGATTGGTCCGGGCGCGACATGCGATGAGCGGCGAAGGGCGGCCGCCGCACGATGCGGAGCGCCCACCGCGAGGCGCTCCGCATCGTGCCACGTCGCGAAAGGTTCCAGCCCCGTGGCACCTTTCACGACACCGCCGGGCAAGCGGCGGGCGACGGGCGGCGAGCCGCGAGGCGCGAGCCGCGAGGCGGCGGGGCGCTCACCACCGTGCCACGTCGCGAAAGGTTCCAGCTTCATGGCACCTTTCACGACACGGCGGCAAGCGACGCGCGACGGACGGCGGGCGGCACGCGGCGGGACCGCGGCGAGTGTCGGCGGACGGCTCGCGGCGGGCGGCGGGGCGGCCCGTCGTCCCAGCGGGTGGCGACGTCCGGTCGTCAGCGGGCGGCGACGGCGGCGGTGAGGCGGTCCACCACGTCGGCCAGCGCCTGCTCGCCGCCCACGTTGCCGGGGAACACCACGTACGGCGCGCCCATGACCTCCTCCGGAGCCTCCTGCGCGGAGAACAGCGAGACCTGGCCGGGCCAGAACTGACCCTCGACCCGGGCCCGACGGATCCCGAGCCCGTTCGCGGCGACCTCGTGGGAGGTGATGCCGCCCTTCGCGACCACCCACGCCGGCTTCACCGACCGCACGCGCCGCACCACCTCGACCACGGCGTCGGACACGCTGCGCGCGATCGCGAGCGACTCGGCGGGATCATCGGTACGCACCAGGTCACGGCTGGTGTAGAGCACGCAGTCGTCCTCCAGCAGGGCCTCCCGCAGCCTCTCGACGACCTCGTCGAGGTACTGTTCGCGGCGGCCATCGAGCAGGGACGGCACCTGGAGCTCGACCTCGACCAGGGTGCCGCGCTCCTGGACGGCGCGCAGCTGGGTGGTGGTCAGGCCCACGTGCGAGCCGACGACGACCAGCCCGTGGTCCAGCCGCCCCTCGGGGATCGTGATGGAGTCCGCGCCCACCACCTCGGCGCCGCTCTGCCCGGCCAGCGGGCGCACGAAGGACGGTCCGCAGCGGCTGATGAGGGTGCGGCCCTCCGCCTCGAGCCGTGCGACGGCCTCGGCGACGATCTCCATGTCGGAGTACTCCGTCGCGTTGACGACGACCCAGCGGCGGTCCCGCGCGGCGGCGAGGATCTCGTGGACGCGATCGACGCCCCCGGTGCGGATGTCGTCGAGGCCGATGCTGAGCACGTCGGCCGCGCGGACCGCTCCCCCGGAGCGCTCCTCGAGGAACTCCCGCAGGTCGGAGTGGGTGTAGCCGAAGGTGGCGTCGCGGGCGAAGTCGGTGTCCTCCACGCGGCGCGGCTCCCCGTCGACGACGGCGTAGTGCACATCGCCCTCGGTGTACCGGCCGGCCTCGAGCATCGCCGGGACCAGCAGGATCGCGTCGACCGCGAGGTCATGGGCGGCGAGCTCGTCCGCGATCGCCGCGGGTTCGGCGATGACGTGCCCGCGCAGCGTCGAGTCGGAGCGGGAGACGACGTGCAGGCCCTCCCGGGTGACGGGATCCGCGAGCACCCCGGCGAGGAGGCGACGGGTCAGGGAGACGGCGTCGGCCTCATCGAGCGCCCGGGTGTTGGTCAGCACGAAGCAGGTGGACCCGGGCTCGGCGAGCACCTCGGTGGGGATCGCGGGGTCGAGGTCGAAGGCGACGTCGATCCCGGCGACGCACTGCGAGCCCGTGGGGTCGTCATCGAGGACGAGCAGGCGACGGGAGTCGGCCATGGTGGAGGTCCTTTCCGGGGCGGGCGGTGCGGGAGAGCAGGCCAGGCGGGCGGCGGCCGGCGCGGCCGCCGCCCGCGGGTCAGGCGGCGATGACGAACACCACCGCCGACAGGGCGAAGCCGACCAGGGAGATGGTGGTGCCCACGACGGACCAGGTCTTGAAGGTGGTCACGGTGTCGAAGCCGCAGAACTTGCCGATCAGCCAGAAGCCGGAGTCATTCACGTGCGACCAGCCGATCGAGGCGGCGCCGATGGTGATGACCATGGCGGCCACGGCGATGGAGTTGAAGTCGCCGGCCATGATCGCCGGGGCCATGATCGAGGCGCCGGTGGTCGCGGCGACGGTGGCCGAGCCCTGGGCGATGCGCATGGCCATGGTGACCAGGTACGCGGCGACGATGAGCGGCAGGCCCAGGGCGTCGAGCCCGTCGGCGACCTCCTTGCCGATGCCGGTCTCGGTGAGGATGGCGCCGAACGCGCCGCCCGCGCCGGTGATCAGGATGATCGAGCAGACCGGCGCGAGAGCGTCGTCCACGAGCTCCTCGAGGAGCCCGCCCACCTGCTGCCCGCGACGACGACGCGGGATGACGTAGAGCAGCAGCATCGCCAGCAGCGCCGAGAGGGCGAGCGCGACCGGCGTCGCGCCGATGAGGCGCGAGACCTCGAAGGCGAGATTGTCGGCGCTCACGGTCCCCTGCGCCTCGAGGGTGGAGAAGGCCGTGTTGAAGAAGATCAGGACCAGCGGCAGCAGCAGCACCAGCACGATGGCGCCGAAGGCGGGGCGCTCGTCGGCGGGCACGGTACGGGGCTCGCCGAGCAGGGCCGGGACGGGCGTGTTCGGGAAGCGCTTGGAGATCGCGCGGGCCACCAGGTAGCCGCCGAAGTACCAGGTGGGCAGGCCGATGAGCAGACCCACCAGCACCACGAGGCCGATGTCGGCTTCCATCACGGTCGCCGCGGCCGTGGGGCCGGGGTGCGGGGGCAGCAGCGCGTGCATCATCATGAACGACGCGATCGAGGGCAGCACGTAGAGCATGAACGAGCCGCCCAGGCGGCGGGCCACGGTGTAGATGACCGGCAGCATCACGATGAAGCCGGCGTCCAGGAAGATCGGGAACCCGTAGAACAGCGAGGCGACGGCGAGGGCGAGCGGCGCGCGCTTCTCCCCGAAGGTGTCGAGCATCTTGTCGGCCAGCACCTGGGCGCCGCCGGTGGTCTCGATCAGCCTGCCCAGCACGGCGCCGAAGCCGACGAGCAGGGCAACGGTGCCGACGGTGGTGCTGAAGCCGCCGATCACCACCTCGATCACGTCGCCGACGCCGATGCCGGCGGCGAGGCCGGTGGCGACCGCGACGACCAGCAGCGAGAAGAAGGCGTGCAGGCGGGCTTTGATGATGAGGACGAGCAGGATGACGATCGCGACGACGGCGATCGTCAGGAGCAGCCAGACCGGCCGATCCGCGAGGACGAGTTCTTCCACGGGTGGGTCTCCAGACGTTGAGGAATCACTCCGAGCAGGAGCCCCGACGTCGGAACGCCCGGGGCCCGGTCGGTGCCGGGCCCCGAGCGTTCGGCTCAGGTCCCGGGCAACAGTGCCCGGCCGACGGGCGGTGCCCGTCGGATGAGAAGGAGGGTGAAGAGGAGATCGAGAGGGGGAACGCTCCGTCGGCGGGCAGGTCCCGGCCGACGGGGATCTCCCCGAGGGTCACTCCGCCGTCGGCGTGGCCTTCGGGGCCGGGCCGAGCTCGGCGAGGAGCTGCGACATCTTCGCGTAGGCCTTGTTGCGGTAGGCGATCAGCTCGGCGGAGGTGCTCTCGTCGTAGTCGCCGAGCAGGCCCTTGCCGTTCTTGACGCCCTTGCGATCCGCCGCGACGGAGTCGGTGAGGATCTGCGGGGTCGCGAGGCGGTCGCCGAAGGCGTTCTCGAAGGTCACGAAGCAGTTCGCGTAGATGTCGAGCCCGGCCTGGTCGGCGATCGCGAACGGGCCGAAGAAGCCCAGGCGGAAGCCGAAGGTGGTGCGCACGATGGTGTCGACGTCCTCGGCGGTCGCCACGCCCTCCTCGACCACCGCGGTGGCCTCCTTCAGCAGCGCGTACTGGAGGCGGTTGAGCACCATGCCGGGGGTGTCGGCGACCTGGGCGCCCTGGTTGCCGGACTTCTCCAGCAGCTCCTTGACGGCGGCGACCGCCTCGGGGGTGGTGTCCTTGCCGGCGACCAGCTCGACGCCCGGGATGAAGGGAGCCGGATTGGAGAAGTGGACGGTGAGGAACCGCTCGGGGTTCGTCACAGCGCTCTCGAGCTCGCTGACCGGGATCGTCGAGGTGTTGGTGCCGATGATCGCGTCGGGGCGGGCGTGCTGCGAGATCTTCCCGAGCACGTCGCGCTTGACGTCGATCCGCTCGAAGACGGCCTCCTCGATGAAGTCGACGTCGGCGACGGCCTCTTCGATGGTCTTGCCCGCGGAGATGTTCTTCGCCACGAGGTCGGCGCTGCCGGGGGCGTAGAGGCCCTGCTCCTCGAAGTCGCGCGCTTCCTTCTGGAGGCGCTCGAGGGAGGCGTTGGCGTTGTCGACGCTCACGTCGGCGATGGTCACGTCGAAGCCGGCCATGGCGAGGACCTGGGCGATGCCGCCACCCATGTAGCCGGCGCCGACGATGGTCACGGTGGAGATGGTCATGCGGAGGACTCCTTCGTCGAGGGGCGCCGATCGGGGGGCCGACGCCATGATGCCTGCGCGCAGGGAGCGGTGGCCGCCCGAGCGCTGCGCGATACCCCGAGCATAGCGATCCTATTGGATTCCTGCTAGATCGACGCCCCCACCCACGGGTGCATCTCCCAGCGTGACCACGGGTCCGCTCCGGACCCGATCCAGCTCCGACACCGACCGCTCTCCCGCCGATGACCACCGAGTAGCCCGGCACCTGCACCGATCCGCCGCACCTGGCAAATCTCCTGCGCATCGCGTGGACTGCGGCCCTGACCGTCGGCGGCGCGGACCGTCGGTTCACCTCGAATCGACGATCCTGTAGGAACTGGTTGACAGGAGGGTCGCCACCGACCTACCGTCAGCGACAACGTGAGTGAGGTCTCACCGTGAGCTCCCCCAGAGTACCGCGAGGGGCGCACCGCCCTCCGTCCGAGAACGACCTCGAGACGGCCCCGCGGGACTCGAGACCTCCGCGCCATCCCCGCCCGCCTCCGCGAGCATCCCCTCCCCCGCCTCGCCCAAGGAGCACCAAAGACATGACCACAGGACAGCCCGAGCAGCTGGGCCTCGAGGAGCTCCGGTTCCCCGACGCCGACCCTCGGCTCAAGAAGTGGAGCTTCGGGAACCTCATCGCGTTCACCGGGCCCGGCATGATCCTCGCCTCCGTGACCATCGGCAACGGCGAGATCTTCTCCGCCTCACGCGGCGGTGCCGTGTTCGGGACGGTGATCATCTGGACCTTCGTGCTCTGCGCGATCATGAAGGCCGCGATCGTCTACTCCGGCGGCCGCTACATCGTGCTCACCGGTGAGCACCCCTTCCAGCGCTGGGCGCAGATCATCCCCGGCCCCAAGAACTGGCTGGCGCTGCTGCTCGGCGTGCTCGCCGTGGTCTGCTTCCCGTCCTGGGCGGTGGCCTACTTCAAGGGTCTCGGCCAGTGGTCGAACTGGACGTTCCACACCGACATCGATCCGATGCTCTGGGGCATGTTCTGGGGCGTCGTCGGCTTCGCCACGGTGTTCCTGCGCAGCTTCAAGATCGTCGAGAACTTCCAGACCGTCGTGGTCGGCCTCATGATCGTCTTCGCGTTCGTGGCCGTGTTCGTCTCGAATCCGCCGTGGGCCGAAGCATTCAAGGGTCTGATCCCGAGCGTGCCCAGCGACTATCCGGCCTGGGTGCGCGACGGCTTCCCCGATGTCGCCTCCCGCCCGATCCCGCTGGAGATCATCGCCTACCTCGGCGCCCTCGGCGGCGGCACCTACGACTACATCGGCTACGTCGGCTCCCTGCGCGAGAAGAGCTGGGGCCTGCTGGGCGTTCCCAACCATGCCGAGCTCGAGGAGAAGCTGCGCCGCCTGGACACCGACCAGGCCCGCATCCCCCTGTCGACGGACCCGGAGAACGTCGCGAACGGCCGCGCCTGGCTGCGCGCCGTGAAGCTCGACGTGCTCGCCTCCTTCGTCTCGGTGACGATCCTGGCGCTCACCTTCATCATCCTCGGCGATGTGGTGCTGGGCTCGGGGGCCGCGGAGACGGTTCCCGGCGACGACGACATCCTCACCGATCAGGCAGCCTTCTTCTCGGTGATCTCCCCGGTGCTGGTGTACCTCTACCAGCTCGCGATCTGGGCGGCGTTCTTCGGTTCGCTGCAGGCCCTGTTCTCGACGATCTACCCGTACACCTTCCGCGAGAGCTTCGCCCCGAGCTTCAAGGCCCTGCGGGATCCGAAGAACTGGCAGAAGGTGCGCATCGGCGTGGCCGCGTACACCTTCCTCGGCGCGACGGTGCTGCTGTTCAGCGGCATCAGCTACACCACGGTGATCTCCTTCGCGGGCATCCTCGGCGGTGTGCTGTCCCTGGGTGTCTGGGGCTTCGCCCAGCTGTGGACCGAGCACAAGGTGCTGCCGCCGCAGTTCCGGATGCACAAGGCGGCGCAGATCCTCGTGGCCGTCAGCTCGCTGGCGCTGTTCGTCTTCGGCCTCATCGCGCTCGTCCAGTTCTTCCAGGACTTCCTGGGATGAGCACCCTGAGCACCCCCGCCGCAGGCCCCGCCCCGACCGCCGTGAGAGGATCCGGGACCATGCGCACCCCCATCTATCTGATCGCGATCGCCTCGTGCCTCGTGCTCTCGTGGCTGTTCGCCTCGCGGGAGAACTGGATCGGGTTCGCACTCGTGCTCATCGGTGCGATCGCCTACTCGGTCCGGCTGGTCACCGTCTCGCGCACCGAGCGCAAGGCGGCCGTGGAGGCCGCGCGCGGCCCGAAGGTGCGCACCTCGGCGGAGCAGGAGGCGCTCAAGTCCGAGCTCGGGCAGATGCGCGACGCCTACGAGCGCAACCGTCGCGTGATGCTGCTGATCGCGGTGCTGGTCGGCGGCCTGGCCACGGTGGCCTGGGCCTGGAACCCGGCCTTCGCCCTGGCGCTGCTGATCTTCGCGATCCCCGCCCTGCTGCTCGCCTGGCGCAACACCAAGGCGGTGCGCCGGATCGACGAGGGCCTCTCCTCCGCCCGCTGACCCTCCCGCCCCGGACGTGGGCACGAGCGCCGGATCTCACGGCGACACAGAGAACCGCCCCGACAGCCTGATGGCCGTCGGGGCGGTTCTCGAGGTGCCGGCGCCCTGTGCACGGGATCGCGCCGGCTCGGACGCCCGCGTCGGCTCCGGATTGGGGTCGCCGACGCGGGCGCCTTGTCAGCGGCGCTGGACGAACACCGAGCGCTGGTCCCCGAGGCCCTCGATGCCGAGCTCGACCACGTCGCCGTCGCTCAGGTACGGGAAGCGGCCGGAGAGGGCCACGCCCTGCGGGGTGCCGGTGTTGATGAGGTCGCCGGGTGAGAGCACCATGTACTGCGAGAGATGGTGCACCAGCTGCGCCACGGTGAAGACCATGTCGGCGGTGGTGGAGTCCTGGCGGGCCTCCCCGTTCACGCTCGACCACAGACGCAGGTCCTGCTGCTCGACCTCGGCCGCGGGCACCAGGGCGGGGCCCACGGGGTTGAAGTTCTCGGCGCACTTGCCCTTGGACCACTGGCCGCCGGACTCCGCGATCTGGTAGTCGCGCTCGGAGACGTCATGGCTGGTCACGTAGCCCGCGATGACGTCGAGGGCCTCCTGCTCGTCCTTCAGGTAGGAGGCGCGCTTCCCGATGACCACGCCCAGCTCGACCTCCCAGTCGACCTTGGTGGCGCCGGGCGGGATCGGGACGCCGTCGTGCGGGCCCACCACGGTGTTGGGGTGCTTGAAGAAGACGATCGGGGTCGTCGGTGCGTCGGCGCCGGACTCCGCGGCGTGGGCCGCGTAGTTCTGGCCGATGCAGATGACGGCCTCGGGGCGGGCGATCGGGGCGCCCACGCGCTCGGACTCCGCGTCCTCCCACACCGGCAGCTCGCCGGCCTGCTGTGCGGCGGCGACGCGGGCGATGCCGTCGGCCGCGAGGAAGTCGCCGGTGATGTCGGCGGTGACGTCGTCGAGGCGGTAGGTCACTCCCTCGTGCACGAGGGCGGGCTTCTCCTGGCCGAGGGGGCCGAGTCGTCGCAGTTCCATGGATCTCTCCTTCGAAGGGGTGGGGCGTGGGCTTCGCCGCTGTCGCCCGGATATCGCGTGCCTCCACTGTGCCAGGCGCCGCATCACTGCGCGCGACCGGACCACAGGGCGATACATCCTATGTCTGGGGATGTGCGGCGCGGGTCAGTGGGTGTGGGGGCGCTGTCGCGGGATCTCGGGGTTGAACTCGACGCCGAAGCCGGGGGTGTCCGGCACCCGGATCTTCCCGTTCTCCGGCACCGGTTCTCCGAGCAGCATCGGGGAGAACATCGGGACGATCTCCTCGGCGGTCGGGTGCATCATGAGGAACTCACTGAACGGGCTGTTCATGCGGGTGATGACGAAGTGGTACGAGTACACGGAGGAGCCATGGGGCACCACCATCGCGCCGTGCGCGTCGGCGAGCGCGGAGATCTTCAGCAGCTCGGTGATGCCGCCGCACCAGCCCACGTCGGGCTGGATGATGTCCGCGCAGCCCATCTCGAGCAGCTGGCGGAAGCCCCAGCGGGTGGCCTCGTGCTCGCCGGTCGTGATGAGCATGCCCTTCGGGACGTTCTTGCGCAGCTGCTGGTAGCCCCAGTAGTCGTCGGGGATGAGCGCCTCCTCGAGCCAGCGCAGCCCGTGCTCGTGCGCCCGGTGCGCGAGCCGCGTCGCGTAGTCGACGTCGAGCGACATCCAGCAGTCGTACATGAGCCAGAAATCGTCGCCGACCTTGTCCCGCATCTCCGCGAGCAGGGCGATGTTCTTCTCCAGCCCCTCCTCGCCGTCGGCCGGACCATGATGCAGCGGCATCTTGCCGCCGAGGAAGCCGAGCTGCTGCGCGACATCGGGCCGCGCGCCCGTGGCATACATCGACAGCTCGTCCCGCACCGGCCCGCCGAGCAGGGCGTACACCGGCTCCTGGCGCAGGCGTCCCAGCAGGTCGTAGAGGGCGAGGTCGACGGCGCTGATCGTGTTCAGCACGATGCCGCGGCGCCCGTAGAACAGGGTCGAGCGGTACATCTGGTCCCAGATCCGCTCGATGTCGGTGACCGCCGCGCCCTCGAGGAAGCGCGCGAGGTGCTTCTCGACGATCCAGGCCCCGAGCTCGCCGCCGGTGGAGACCGCGAAGCCGATCGTGCCGTCGTCGGCCTCGAGCTCGACCATCAGCGTGCCCAGCACGTTCAGTCCGAAGGACTGGCGGGAGTCGGCGTACTCGGGGTAGATCGACATGGGCGTGGAGATGTGGTCGTCGATCCAATGGTCCGCGCCCTGGTCGTGATAGTCGGCGCCGCCGCCGGTGACGGTGTAGGCGCGGACGTGGGCGATGGTGCGCTGATGGGCGCTCATGCGGTGGTCTCCTCCTGCGACGAATCCAGGGGTGAATCCTGGGCTGAACGATCGGAAATTTCCTGTCCGTCGAAGCGGACCAGGATCTTCCCGGCCGGGCCCTTCCCGGCGGCGAGGGCGGTGAAGGCCTCCTGGGCCTTCTCGGGCGGCACCACGGCGCTGACCAGCGGCGCGACCTCCTCGGCGTGCTCGCCGATCCAGGCGGTGGCGTCGGCGAAGTCCTGGGCGGAGTAGGTGAAGGAGCCCACGACGGTGCGCTCCTCGGTGCTGATCGCGAAGGCCGGCAGCTCGAGGCGGGGAGAGCCCATGCCCACCAGGACCACGCGGCCGCCGAGGGTGGTGGCGGAGAGCGCGTCGGTCATGGTCGCGCTGAGGCCGACGGCGTCGATCGCGAGGTCGGCCGGGCCGCCCAGCGCCTCGGCGACGAGGTCCGCGGTGGATCCGGCCGACGGGTCCAGCACCTGCGCACCGAGCGAGGCGACGAGCTCGCGGCGTCGCGGGTCCATCTCCGACAGCGCGACGTTCTCCACGCCGGCCCGCTGCAGGGCGATCACGACGCTCTGCCCGATCGGTCCACCACCGATGACCAGCACTTTCTCCTCGGGAGTGGGCCGGCCTAGCCGCACGGCGTGCACGGCGACGGCGAGCGGTTCGATGAGGGCGCCGAGCTCGAGAGGCATCGCCGGGTCCAGCAGCAGCACGTTGCGGGAGGGCACCACCACGTAGTCGGCGAAAGAGGCCTGGATGTCCCGGGCGACGCCGATGACGTGCTTGCCCGGAGCGTGCTGCTCGCGGCCGCGGTACTGCTCGGCCTGCTCCGGGGGGACCACCACCGGGTTGAAGGTGGCCGGCGCGCCGAGGGGCAGGGCCGCGGCATCGACTCCCTCGCCGAGCGCGGCGATCGTGCCGGAGGATTCATGGCCCATCACCTGTCCCGGGACGCGGCGGCCGTTGTCGCCGGTGAAGCCATGGAAGTCGGAGCCGCAGATGCCGGTGGCGCACAGGCGCAGCAGCACCTCGCCGGGGCCGGGCTCGGGGCGTGCCGTCTCGACGAGGTCGAGGCGATGGAAGTCGGTCAGGACGAGTGCTCGCACGGGGGCTCCTCCGCGATGGGGTTCGACGCTCAGGAATCGATGCTCGGGGATCGATGCCGACGCGACACAGGACGACGACCCCGGGGAGACCCCGGAGACAGCGGCCCGGAGCACGACTTCGTGCACGACGGGCACCCATTCCGGACGCAGACATCGGATGTTAGTGTCCGGTGGGGATCGGGAGCCGAGGCTCCGGATCACGCCCTTCGGACGCTATCAGCGCTCCGGACGGCAGGACCCGTCCTCGTGATCCGCGTTCCGGGAACCCTCTATCCGATATCCACAATCTCTGCGCGACACCCCTCCCACCAGCGCGAACACCGCCCAGGTGCACCACGACGATCCGTATCGCGAGCAGCTGCGACCCGTGGGCCGCGAAAGCCCAGGTCGGACCATTCCAGCCCACCCCGATCCCCATATCCTGTAGGCACGACCACTCGACGAGGAGCTCACCATGACCGCTGTGACCGAACCAGAATTCGCCGGCCTGAAGGCCATCGTGACCGGCGGCGGCGCCGGCATCGGCGCGGCGACGATCCGTGCACTGCAGGCCCGCGGCGCGGTCACCGCGGCCCTGGACCTCGACCCGTCGGGCGCTCCCGAGGGCGCCCTGCAGATCCAGGTCGACGTCACCGACACCGCCGCCGTCACGGCCGCGGTGGACCACGCGGCTGCGGAGCTCGGCGGGATCGACATCGTCATCAACAACGCCGGCATCGGCGCGCAAGGCCAGGTCGGCGCGAACGACGACGCCGAGTGGGCGCGCGTGCTCGACGTCAACGTGGTCTCCGTGGCCCGCGTGACCACCGCAGCCCTCCCCCACCTGCGCAGGTCCCAGGCCGCCGCGGTGGTCAACACCGCCTCGATCGCCTCGATGCTGGGCCTCCCCGAGCGCGTGCTCTACTCCGCCTCGAAGGGCGCGGTGCAGGCGATGACGCTGGCCATGGCCGCCGACTGGATCGCCGAGGGCATCCGGGTGAACGCCGTGGTGCCCGGCACCGCGAACACCCCGTGGATCGGGCGTCTGCTCGAGAAGGCGGACGACCCCGAAGCCGAGCGCGCCGCCCTCAACGCCCGTCAGCCGCACGGCCGCCTGGTGGAGCCCGAGGAGGTCGCCGAGGCGCACTGCTACCTCGCCTCCCCGCGCAACCGCTCCACCACCGGCGTGCTGCTCCCCATCGACGGCGGCATGACGAATCTGCGCACCCGCTCCTGAGCCCCGCGCAGTAAATACGGGACGAGTCGCTACAAGGACGAGTCGGTACAGGGACCAATCGACAGAGGGCCCCGATCCCGCCGTGGGAGGCGGTATCGGGGCCCTGTCCTGCTGGGAACCAGCTCAGCGGAGCGCCGCGTCCCGAGGCCGGCTGAGCGTCGAGAGTGCACCACGTGTCGGTGAGCGGCTTCTCACCGACACGTGGTGCACTCTCGAACCCGGATCCTCCGCATCGGTCACTCCTGACCTGCGCCTGTCGCTCCACAGAAGAGTCGCTCCACAGAAGAGTTGCTCCGCAGAAGAGTCGTCAGACGGAAGGTCCCGACCCGTGGCTGTCGCTGCACAGCAGAGTCGCTGCGCAGAAGGCGCTATCAGGCCGTCACGTCGGCGTCGTCGTCGGTGCCACCGTGACCATCGGTGTCGGCACCCGCCGCCTGGTCCTGCGCGGCCTTGAGGGCCGTGGCCCGCTCGGCGCGCCGGCCCAGCCAGCCCATCATCGGCGCTGACGCGATCGCGAGGATCACCAGCACGATGAGGATCGCGCTGATCGGGCGGGTGAAGAACTCGGTGAGGTCCCAGTTCGTCTTGATGACCGACTGCATGAAGGTGCGCTCCACGATCGGTCCCAGCACGATGCCGAGCACGACGGGGGCCAGCGGGATGCCGCCCTTCTCGAAGAGATAGCCGATCACCCCGAAGATCACCATCAGGCCCACCTCGAGGTAGCCGTTGTTGATGGCGAAGGCGCCGCAGATCGAGATCGACACGATCAGGCCCATCAGCACCGAGCGCGGGATCCGCAGCACGAAGCCGGAGGCCCTGATCAGCAGGAAGCCCAGCGGGAGGAGCAGCAGGTTCGCGATGATGAAGATGATGTACAGCGAGTACAGGGTGTCCGTCTGGTAGAGGAACAGGTCCGGCCCCGGGGTGATGCCCTTGACCAGCAGCACGCCGATGAGGATCGCGGTGATGGTGTCACCGGGAATGCCGAAGGCGAGCGTGGGGACATACGCCGAGGCGATGCCCGCGTTGTTCGCGCTGGAGGCGCCCGAGATGGCTTCGATCCGCTGGTCGTCCGCCGAGTTCTTCCCCGGTCGGACGCGGCTGGTGGAGCGGGTGAACGCGTAGGCGATCCAGGCCGCGATGTCGGCCCCCGCGCCCGGAAGGGCGCCGACGATGCCGCCGATGATGGAGCCCGAGCCGACGCGGCCCTTGTTGCGCCAGATCGCCCGGAACGTCGGCCGGAGCGTGCCCGCACCCTCGAGCCGCGGGATCGGCATCGATTCGCCCTTCTTCGCGGTGACGGCGCGCAGCACCTCTGAGAGGCCGAACAGACCGATCATCGCCGCGATGAAGTCGACGCCCCGGTACAGCTGATCCTCCCCGAAGGTGAAGCGCGGGAACCCGAGGGTGACGTCCAGGCCGACGGTCGAGACCAGCAGCCCCACCATGAGCGCGATACCGCCCTTGAGCTGGGCCCCCTTGGAGACGATGACCGCTGCGGTGAGGCCGAGTACGGCCACCCAGAAGTACTCGTAGCTCGTGAAGCGCAGGGCGAACTCCCCGAGGATCGGGGAGACGAAGATCAGCATGATGGAGCCGAACAGGCCGCCGAACACCGAGGCGACCAGGGAGACGCCGAGGCCCAGCGCGCCCTTGCCGTTGCGGGTCAGCGCGAAGGCGTCCTCCGTGTAGGCGGCCGACGACGGGGTGCCGGGGATGCGCAGCAGCGCACTGGGGACGTCCCCGGCGAAGATCGCCATCGCGGACATGGTGATGATCGCGGCGATCGCCGGCACCGGATCCAGGAAGAAGGTGAAAGGGACCAGCAGGGCGGCGGCGAGGGTCGCCGTCATGCCCGGCAGGGAGCCGATGACCAGGCCGAACAGCGCGGCCAGGATCATCACGAGGATCGTCGTGGGATCGGCGACCAGCTCGAGGGCGCTTCCGAAATTCTCGATCATGTCAGAACCCCTGGATGATGCCGTCGGGAAGCTGGACCATGAGGGCCAGCTCGAACATGGCCCACAGGCCGAGGGACGCGAGCACGCCCGTCGTCACCGCGACCCACCACTTCGCCCGCAGGGACGCCACGATCGCGCTGACCAGGATGGCCATCGTGAGGGGGAAGCCGAGGATCTCGGCGAACAGCACGTAGAAGACGATCCCGCCCATGAGCACGGCGCCGTTGATCCAGCGCCGCGCGCCGTCGGAGCCGATGTCCGTGTCCAGCACCGCGACGGTCTCCAGCTCGGAGACGGGGACGTCCCCATCGGACTCCGGGACCGAGGCCGAGGCCAGCGACGGGGAGTCGTCCTCGGGGGAACCGGCGCCGGCGGCGACCGCCGCGAGCTCGGCGCGATGCCGGCGCTCGCGGCGCGCAGCGAGCACGTTGGTGAGGACCAGCAGCACGCCGAAGAGGATCAGCAGGCCGCCGATCATCATCGGGAACAGGCCGGGGCCGGGGATCCCCTCCCGGATGTACGGCATGGAGGCGCCGTAGGGGATCACGACGGCTCCGACCACGACGGAGGCGACTCCGATGACGAGATTGCTGCGGCCCGCCCCCGTCGTGCTCGTGGTGTCGGCCGTGGTCACTTCGCGAGCCCTGCTTCCTCCATGACCTTGCCCTTCGCGGCGTCGTCGTCCGCCATGAGGGTCTGGAAGTCCTCGGCGCCGCGGTACTTCACGCCGAGGCCGGACTTGGCCATGAAGTCGTTGAACTCGTCGGACTCGGCGATCAGGCCGAGGTGGCACTCGAGCTCCTCCACGACGGTGGCGTCCATGTCCTTGGGACCGGCGATGCCGCGCCACACCGACATGGAGTAGTCCGATCCGGTCTGCTCCTGCAGGGTCGGGACGTCCGGGAAGTTCGGATCGGGCTCCGTGCCCATCACGGCGAGCGCCTTGGCGCGATCGGAGTCGAGCATGGTGGTGGACTCGCCCAGCGAGTTCGTGGTCATGTCGATGCCGCCGGCGACCATCTCCTGCAGGGCGGGAGCCGCGCCTTCCGAGGGCACGAAGTTCACGGAATCCAGGGGGAGGTCGTTGTCGATCAGCATGCCCAGCAGCGCGAGGTGCCAGATGCCGCCCTGCCCGGTGCCGGAGGAGGTCACCTCGCCCGGGTGCTCCTTGATGTAGGCGAGCAGCTCCTCGGCGCTCTCCCACTCGGCGTCGGCGGCGACCGTGATCCCGGCGGGGTCCTCGTTCATCTGGGAGATGGCGGTGAGGTCCTCGCCGCTGATGTCGGTGAGCCCCTGATGGTGCATCATGCCGATCTCGACGGTGACCAGACCGATCGTCTGCCCGTCGGGCTTCGCGTCGACGATGGCCTGGTGGCCCACGACGCCGGAGCCGCCGGTGCGGTTGACGACGTTGATGTTGCCGCCCATCTGGCCGGAGAGCTGGTCGCCGATGAGGCGGGCGACGCCGTCGGTGCCGCCGCCGGCGGCCCACGGGACGATCAGCTCGACCGGGCCGCTGGGGTAGTCGGCGTTGATGTCGTTGCAGGCCTGGACCGCGCTGTCGTCGGCCCCACCGGCCGAGTCGCCGGACCCGCCGGAGCAGCCGGCGGCGACGAGGGCGAGGGCCGCGGCGCCCGCGATTCCGGACAGCAGCCGGCGGGCGGGACGACGTGCGGGGTGCTGCGGAGCGGGTCGGGCGGGGGTGCTGGGGGACGGGATGGTGCGTGTCATGGCGGACTCCACTTCATCGTGAGGGTCGGAGGATGCAGGGCACAGCGGGAACATGCCGTGCACATCGAGGAGAGAGCGCCGCCTGCACGGCTGTGTGCTCGGGGTGGCCGGTGGCGGCAGGTCCTCAACATCGAGGTGCTCCGAAAGTTACCAACGCCGGGAGTCGTGAAGCCTCCGGGCGCGATCCGCGATCCGAAAATCCTATATACGATATTGGTAAGGTGTGTCACAGCAGCTCGGTGACCTGCGGAGATGGCGGTATCGCCGGATTCTCCCGACACCGGCTCGTGACCACGCCGGACAGCGGCCCACCGCTCCGCGCCGCACCTCGTACTGTCCTTCTCCGTCTCGTTCCGTCTCGTTCGGTCCGTCCCGTCCCGTCCCGTCCCGACCCACCCCGTCCCGCGCAGGAGGATGCATGCCCCGAGTCGAACAGACCGACTGGCTGGAGACCTTCGTGGCCGTGATCGACCACGGCAGCTTCTCCGCCGCGGCCCGGGCGCTGCACCGCGCCCAGTCCCGGGTGAGCACGCACGTCGCCTCGCTCGAGCGCGCGCTCGGCGGCACCCTCGTGGATCGCAGCCATCGCCCCATCGGCCCCACGGAGCTGGGGATCGCCTTCCTCCCGCATGCCCGTGCCGTGCTCGAGGCCCTCGAACGCGGCGCCGAGGCCGTCGAGCAGCACACCGGCACCCTGCGCGGGCGGGTCGTCATCGGCTGTCACCCCAGCGTGAGCGCCGGTTTCCTGCCGGGCGTGCTGGCGGCCGTGCACGCCGAGCATCCCCTGCTGCGGATCGAGCTGACCGAGCACACCACCCCGGATCTGGTCTCCGGCATCGGCGCCGGACGCTTCCACATCGCGATCCATTCCCTCGCGGCGGATCCGCCCTCGGACGATCTCCAGAGCGTGCACCTGTGGACCGAGCGCTTCGTGGCGATCGTCCCTCCCGGGCACCCGATCCTCCCGTCCGGCCCGATCCCCCGCGAGGGACTGGATCCCGAGTCCCTGGTCGCGCACCCGCTCATCGCGGTGGCCCAGCCCGGGGCGGCGGCGGATCCCGATACGGGCAGCGCACTGCAGGCGTGGGGCCTGGAGATCCCGCTGGCCTGGCAGTCCGAGCAGCCGCAGTCGGTGGTCAGCCTGGCCCGCGCCGGGCTCGGCGTCGGCGTGCTGAACGCCCTGGCCGCGAGCATCTCGGACACCAGCGGCATGGTCGTGATCCCAGTCGGCTCCCTCGCCGAGGGTCGACAGGTCGCGGCCACCCGGGACCGACGGATCGTCTCCTCGCCGAGCGTCGACGTGGTCTACCAGGCGATCCTCGACGCGCCGGCGCCCCCCGGCGTGCGGCCGGCGGAGCACGCTTGACGGACCATCGCGAACCATAGATCCTATAGGCCAATCCCGAGGGCTCTCCAGCCGCGTCCTCGGGACCGCCACGTCGCCGGTACCTGAACCCGGCGCGTCCGACTCACCACCCGACCTTCCGGACGCCCGCGAGGCACTCCCCTTCTCGTAACGACGCGACAAGGAGTTCCCATGAACGACGCCCCTCCCGCAGACCTCAAGCAGCTGCGCTCGCCGCTCTACGGCCTGATGGACAGGATCCCGGGCGGGACGATGGTCATCCCGCTGATCCTGGGCGCCATCGTCGGCACCACCGCGCCGGCCTTCCTCGAGCTCGGCAGCTTCACGACCGCCCTGTTCGCCACGCCCATGCCGATGATGGCGCTGGTCATCTTCGCGACCGGCATGCAGATCACCCCGCGCAGCATCGGCCCCGTCGCCGGCACCACCGGCGCGATCATCCTGGGCAAGACCCTCGTGCCGGGTCTGCTCGTCGTCGGCCTCGGCTTCACGGTGGGCCTCGACGGCCTGCTGGGCATCTCGATCCTCGCGATGCTCGCGACCTTCGACAACTCCAACGGCGGCATCTGGCTCGCCTTCACCGGCAAGTACGGCACCAAGACGGACCGTGGCGCCTATGTCGCCTCCGCCGTCAACGACGGCCCCTTCTTCACCATGCTGTTCATCGGCGCGGCCGGCCTCGGCTCGATCCCGCTGGACGCCTTCGCCGCCGCGATCATCCCCCTGATCCTGGGCATCATCGTGGGCAACATCGACCACCGCTGGACCGAGATCATGCGCCCGGTCCCGAACATCGTGATCCCCTTCTTCGCCTTCGGCCTGGGCACCGGCATCGACATCAGCGCGATCCTCACCGGCGGCATGACCGGCATCGTCCTGGGCCTGCTGGTCACCCCCTTCACAGGCGGCACCACCTACCTCGCCTACCGCTTCCTGCTGCGCCGGGGGAAACGCGCCGGCATCGGCTTCGTCGCGGGCACCACCGCCGGGAACTCGATCGTCACCCCGGCGATCATCGCCTCCGCCGACCCACGCTTCGAGCAGTACGTGGACGTCGCCACCGTGCAGGTCGCCACGGCCGTGCTGATCTCCGCGATCACGGCACCGCTCATCGCCGCGTGGTTCCTGAAGCGCAGCGGCACCCTGAGCGATCCCGACGAGGACGGGCTCGACGACCGCGGCGAACCCCTCGCGGTCGGGGCGCGCGGCATCGGCGTACGGGACGTCGGCGCACACAGTGCCAGCGCACGCAGCGCCGGAGGACGCCGCCGGGCCGACGGGCCGGACGGCAGGTCCGTCGAGCCGGGCTCCGACAGGGCCCACCGCCGCGATTCCGACGACGTCGACTCCACCCGATCGGGATCGAGGTGACCCTGCTGCCGTGACCACCCCCGCCGCCCCTCGACTCACCCGCGCCCATCTCGTCTGGGCGGTGGGGGTGTTCGCGTACCTGTGCGCCGTCTCCGGCCGAGCATCCTTCGGGGTGTCGAGCGTCGAGGCCTCGGCGCGGTTCGGGATCGACGGGGCGGTGCTGAGCCTGTTCGGCGTGGTCCAGCTGGGCACCTATGCGGCCGCCCAGATCCCGGCCGGTCTGCTGCTGGATCGGATCGGGCCGCGGCGGATGATGGTCCTCGGGGCCGTGACCATGGCTGCCGGGCAGGTGCTGCTCGCCGTCGCCACCGACGTGCCCACGGCGCTCGTCGCGCGCCTTCTCACGGGGATCGGGGACGCCGCCACCCTGATCAGCGTGGTGCGGCTGATCGCCACCTGGTTCCCCACCGGGCAGGTGCCGCTGTTCACGCAGCTCGCGACGATGATCGGTCAGTTCGGGCAGGCTGTCGCCGCAGTCCCCTTCCTGGCACTGCTGGTGGGCGCCGGGTGGACCGCGGCGTGGTCCTCGCTGGCCTTCCTGCTGCTGCTGAGCGTGCTGCTCGTGCTCGCCGTGGTGCGCGACGAGCCGCCGGGCGAGCCGGGCGCCGCTCCCCCGGTGCCGGCCAGACCGGCCCAGGTGCTGCGGGACGTGTTCACCTCCCGCGCGGCATGGTCGGGCTTCTTCCTGCACGCGCTGACGCTGGCCTCGGTCAATGCCTTCCTGTTCCTGTGGGGCGTGCCCTTCCTGACCATCGGCCATGGACTGAGTCCTGCGGAGGTGGGCACGCTGCTCACGGTGAACGTGGTGATCATGGTGGGGATCGGTCCTCTGATCGGGGTGTTCACCGGCCGCTTCCCCCACCACCGCGCTCGGCTGGGCTGGATCGCCGGCGCCGTCCTCTCCGTGGCATGGGTGGGCACCCTGCTGGCTCCGGACCAGCTCGCTCCCTGGCAGCTGATGCCGCTGATCATCGCCCTGGCCGTCGGCTCCGCGACCTGCTCCGTCGGCTTCGACCTCGCGCGCACGGGCGTCCCCCGCCGGGCGATCGGCACCGCCACGGGCATGGTGAACATCGGCGGCTACTCGTTCTCGCTGCTCTCGGTGCTGCTGGTCGGCGTGCTGCTGGACGTGCTGGCGCCCGACGGCGCCGCGAGCCTCGACGACTACCGCCTCGCCCTCTCCTCGATGGGCGTGCTGATGGCCGTCGCCGCGCTGGGGCTGCTCCTCACCACACGGCGCCGAACCGCACGCCCCCGGGCCGCGGACCCTCGGGCCACCGGCCCCTGAACTGCAGGCCACGGAGCTCGCCCGAGACCTCCGACGTCTCGAGGGTCGCGCTCCTTGTTTTTGTGCCGTAGATTATATAGTTTACGGAGACTCCGGAGAGAAAGGACCGTGACGATGACGTCGCCACGCTACGCCGCAGATGCCCTCTGCGCGCTGGCCACCTCACTGCTCGAGCAGGCTGGAGCCATGAAGTCCACCGCTCGGCTGGTCGCCGACTCGCTGCTCGCAGCGGATCGCGCAGGGATCCACTCCCACGGACTGCTCCGCCTGCCCCTCTATCTCGAGGTCATCGCCGCAGGCGGTATAGATCCGATCTCTGAACCGCGGATCGTGCGCCAGTTCGGCGGGGTCACGGTGCTCGACGGAGCCTGCGCCTTCGGCCAGGTCGTCATGCAGCGCGCCGTCGACCTCGTGGCGGAGTCCGCACGCACCCACGGCATCGCAACCGTCGCCGTGCAGGGATCCAGCCACTACGGGGCCGGGCAGTACTGGACGAACCAGCTCGCCGAGCAGGGCATCGCCGCGATCCTCACCTCCACCACCGGACCTGTCGCCGCCCCCTTCGGCGGGTCCCGGCCCGTGCTGGGGACCAACCCCCTCACGGTCGCTCTTCCGTCGGCCGGACCGCACCCCCTGGTCGCCGATCTCGCGACCACCGCCGGCGCGTACGGCAAGATCGTCGCCGCCCGCAACGAGGGCGCCGACATCCCGGACGACTGGGGTGTCGATGCGGCCGCACGGCCCACCACGGATCCCGCCGCCGTGCTGGACGGGGGCGCTCTGCTCCCCTTCGGGGGCCACAAGGGGTCGGGCATTTCGGTGCTGCTCGAAGGCCTCTCCGCTGCTCTCACCAGCGCATCCTTCGCCTTCCAGACCGTCGACATCTGGCAGGACCAGTCCTCCCGAATGAACACCGGACACGTCCTGATCGCCCTCGACCTCACCGCCTTCGGCGATGCCGAGGCGATCCGGGCACGGGTCGCCGAGCTCCAGGACGAGGTCCGGTCCTCCCATCCCGACTCCCCGGTGCTCGCCCCCGGGGATCTCGAGCACACCCGTCTCGTCGAGAACGCGGAGACCGTCGAGGTCGCACCGTCGACCCTCGAGCAGCTCCGGCACCTCGCCGACCAGCACGACCTCCCGTTCCCGTCCCCCCTCGCAGAGAAGAGCCCGCGATGACCCCGAGCCGTCGCGGCCGCCGACCGGCCGCCATCCTCGCCTCCGCCCTCACCGCCCTCGCCCTCGCCGGGTGCGGGCTGTGGGAGCCCGTCGACACCAGCCAGATCGAGAAGGCCACCGTGGACCCGGATTCCCGGGTCATCCGCTTCGCCCACCAGTACGACCCCGCCCACCCCGTCGAGTCCTGCGGCGCCGCGACGCTGCGCACCGAGCTCGCCGACGACGGCTTCACCGTGGAGACCTACCCCTCGGGCCAGATCGGCGGAGAGGGCGAGACCACCGAGCAGATCGCCACCGGCGGCCTCGAGCTGGGCGTCGTCGGCCCCTCCTTCCTGGGGGTCTGGTATCCCGACGCAGCAGTGCTCGACGCCCCGTTCCTGTTCACCGACGTCGACCAGTTCGACGAGGCGACCAACGGTCCGATCATGGCCGAGGTGTACGACGAGATGGCCGCGGAGACCGGTCTGCGCGTGAACTCCACCTGGTACTACGGCACCCGCCACATCACCTCCAACGTCGAGATCACCGAGCCGGACGACCTCGCCGGGCTGAAGATCCGCACCCCCGATGCGCCGCTGTACATCACGAGCTTCGCGATCATGCACGGCAGCGCCACGCCGATGGCGCTCTCTGAGGCCTACCTCGGGCTCCAGCAGGGCGCGATCGACGCCCAGGAGAACCCGATCCCCACGATCGACGTCCAGAAGTTCTACGAGGTCCAGGACTACCTCAACCTCACCGGGCACATGGTGCAGGCGGTCAACATCGTCTCCTCCGAGAAGTTCGTGGAGTCGCTGACGGCCGACGAGAAGGCCGGGTTCAAGGACGCGATGGAGAAGGCCCGCATCGCCACGCGGGACTGCATCGTCGAGGCCGAGCAGGAGACCCTCCAGACGTGGGAGGACGACGGCACGATCACGATCAACGACGACGTCGACGTCGCGGCCTTCCAGAGCCTCATCGCCGAGGAGTTCCCCTCCAAGGTGCCGTGGGGCGACCTCTACCTCGAGATCCAGGAGTCCGTCCGATGAGCATGCAGTCACCCCGGCCCATCGAGGGCGAGCACGACGGCCAGGTCCCTGACCTGGACACCTACATCGAGCGTGACTACTACGAACGGAAGTGGAAGCCCTACGCCCTGTTCGTGGACGCCGAGCGGTTCGTCGCCGGAGCCCTGCTGATCGCCGTCTTCGCGATCATCATCTTCCAGGTGTTCACGCGCTACGTGCTGAACATGCCCCTGCCGTGGAGCGAGGAGGTGGCCCGCCTGCTGGTGGTGTGGCTGACCTTCGTCGGGGCCGGATTCGTCGCCTCCCGCAACGCGCACATCGCAGTGGACATCCTCGCGGTGTACCTGCCCCGGAAGCTCGCGACCGCCACGCAGATCTTCTCGATGCTCACGGTCGTGGCGGCGTCGGCCTACATGGTGTGGGCCGCCATCTCCCTCATGCTGCTGACGGGCCCCCTGCGGATGACCGCGACCTCCCTGCCCATGCCCCTGCTGTACGGCGCCGTGTTCGTGGGCTACCTGATGATCCTCGGGCACACCGCCCTGAACATCGTCATGTACCTGCGCCATCCTGCCGAAGTCCCGGACGCGGTCGAGAAGGCCGCATCGATGGAAGGTCTGTGACCCCATGGTTCTGCTGATCATGTTCGCAGCCCTGCTCGTGCTGCTCGCCCTGCGCGTCCCCGTGTGGATCGCCCTGCTCATCCCGTCGATCGTCTACATCATCATCGACGACACCGCCACGGCGGCCCTGGCCGCGCAGCAGACCGCCTCAGGCGTCTTCGACTTCGCGATCCTCGCCGTGCCGATGTTCATCCTGCTGGGCAACCTGGCCAACGTCTCCGGCGCGACGGACCGTCTGTTCGACGCCGCGACCAGCGCGATCGGCCACGTGCGCGGCTCGCTCGGCTACGTCAACATCGCCACGTCCTTCGGGTTCTCCTGGATGAGCGGCGCGGCGATCTCCGACGCCGCCGCCATGGGTCGCATCCAGGTGCCGGCGATGACGAAGCGCGGCTATCCCGAGGGCTTCGCGCTCGGCATCACCGGCGCCGCCTCGCTGATCGCCCCGATGATCCCGCCCTCGATCCCAGCGATCATCTACGCCGTGACCGCCGGCCTCTCGGTGAGCTCCCTCTTCATGGCCGGGATCGTCCCGGCGCTGGTGCTGGTCGCGGCCCTGTGCGTCATGGTCTGGATCCAGACCCGCAAGCGCGATGACCTCCGCCTGGAGAAGCCCCCGGCGGCCAAGCGGGTCAAGGACGTCGTGAAGGCCCTGCCCGTCGCGGGCGCCGCCGTGATCATCCTCGGCGGGATCCTGTCGGGGATCGTCACGCCCACCGAGGCCTCCGCCCTGGGCGTGGCCTACGTGGCCATCCTCGCCCTGTGCTACCGCACCCTGAACGGGAAGTCCCTGGGCCGGATCGCCGCCTCCACGGTGGAGACGACCGGCAGCGTGCTGGTCATCGTCACCAGCGCATCGCTGTTCGGCTGGGTGCTGGCCCGCGAGCAGGCCCCGCAAGTGATGACGGAGATGATCCTGCAGATCACGGATCGTCCGCTGGTGTTCCTGCTCCTGATCAACATCCTGCTGCTGATCGTCGGCGCAGTCCTGGAGCCGACGGCCGCGATCCTCATCCTGGTGCCCGTGCTGGCCCCGATCGCCGATGTCTACGGCATCGACCCGGTGCACTTCGCCGTCATGATGATCTTCAACCTGATGATCGGCCTGCTCACCCCGCCCGTGGGGCTGGTCCTGTTCGTGCTCTCCTCGGTGACGAAGGTTCCGGTGACCCGGGTGATCAAGGGCGTCCTGCCCTTCTTCGTCCCGATGCTCGCCGTGCTCCTGGTCATCACCTTCTTCCCGCTGCTGAGCACCTGGCTGCCAGGGCTGGTGGCCGGGTGACGGGGTTGGTGGCCGGCTGACGGGGTTGGTGCGCGACTGAGCACCCGGGGCGCTGGGGTCGGCGGGACCAGTCCGACAAGGCCACTTCCACAGTCGAGACTGCACCACGTGTCGGTGAGAGGGTTCTCAACGACACGTGGTGCAGTCTCGACCGCCTGCATCCGGCCGGCAGCCAGAAATCGCAGGTCGCAGGTCGCAGGTCTCAGGTCGCGGGTCTCAGGGCTCAGGGCCCGGGTCAGCCGACGCGCAGGCCGCCGTTGAGGTTGTAGGTCGCTCCTGTGGTGAAGCCGCCGTGCGGGCCCACGAGGAAGGCGACCAGCTCGCCGAGCTCCTCGGTGGTGCCCAGCCGGCCCACGGGGGTGCGGGCCACGAACTGCTCGCGGCGCTCCCCCTCGAGGGGTCCGCCCATGATGTCGGTGTCGATGTTGGCCGGGGCGATCGCGGCGGTGGTGACGCCGGTGCCGGCGACCTCCTTCGCGAGGCCCCGGATCAGGCCCTCGACGCCCGCCTTGGAGGCTGCATAGGCGGAGGTCGAGAAGTTCCCGCCGCCGTCCTGCGCGGCGGTCGAGCTCATGGCGACGATCCTGCCCAGGCCCTGCGCGAGCATCGCGGGCAGCACGCGCTGGGCGAGGTGGAAGGTGCCCAGGGTGTTGATCGAGAGGGTGCGCAGGAAGTTCTCGCTGGTCATCTCGAGGAACGGGGTGGGGTTCGCGATGCCCGCGCTGCACACGAGCGCGCCGATCGCCGGGGCGCCGGGGTCCTGCTCGACGGCGGTGATCGCGGCGTCGACCGAGACCTGGTCGGCGATGTCGACCCTCGCCGTGACGACGTAGGGCGAGCCCGCCGCGCGCGCCTCGTCGGCCGCGCTGACGAGCCCGGCCTCGTCGAGGTCGAGCAGGGCGAGCGGACGGCCCTGCCGGGCGAGGGTCAGCGCCACGCCGCGTCCGATGCCGCGCGCGGACGCAGCGCCGGTGACGACAGTGGTCAGGCCGACGATGCGGGCCTCGTCGGCCGCGGAGCGCTCGGTCATCCGCGCGTTCCGGCGGCCGACGCCGGTGCCCCGTCGGCCCCGCTCGAAGAGGTCGTCCCGGTTGCCCCGCTCGACCCGTCGGCCGACGCCTGCGGGGCGTTCACGACGTTGCGCGGGGCCCGGCCGCTTGCGACGGCGGTGACCTCGCCGAGCACCTCGGCGCCGGTGTTCTCGGCGAAGTCCTTCGTCCAGCACAGCGAGTGCGGGGCGAGCACCACGTTCTCCAGCGCGAGCAGGGGGCTGCTGGCCGGGAGCGGTTCGACCTCGAAGACGTCGAGCCCGGCCCCCGCGATCGTGCCGTCCTGCAGTGCGGTGATCAGGGCCGGCTCGTCGACCACGGCGCCGCGGGCGATGTTGATGAGGAACGCGGAGTCCTTCATCCGGGCCAGCTCCGGGGCGCCGATGAGGTGGCGGGTCTGGGAGTTCGCGGCGACCGTGACGATGAGGTAGTCGCTGCGCGCGATCACCTCGTCGAGCTCGAGCTGCTCCACGCCGATCTCGGCGCAGAACTCCGGGCGGGGCGACCGGTTCCAGGCGATGACCTCGAGGTCCAGGGCGCGCAGCTGACGCACCGTCTCCTGGCCGATCCCTCCTAGGCCGATCATGCCGATGGTCGCGGTGGCCAGGCCGGGGCCCCGGTACTCGGCCTTGCGGTCCCAGTCGGCCTCGCGGACCAGTCGGTCCTTGGGCAGCAGGTTGTGGGCGAGGGCGAACAGGAAGGTCAAGGCGGTGTGGGCCATCGGCACCCGCAGCCCGGTGGGGGCGTTGGTGACGGTGATCCCGGCGGCGTCGCAGGCCTCCAGGTCCACGGAGTCGAAGCCGGCGCCGAAGCGGGCCACGTGCGTGAGCGTGGTGACGCCCTCGAGCTGCGCGGCGCCAAAGGGGGTGCCGCTGAGCAGCAGCACGGCGTCGAAGCCCTCGAGCGCCCCGGGGCTGATCGGAACCTCGACCCGGGACCATTCGATGCCCTGCTCGGCGAGCGTGCCCAGGCCGATGTCACCGTAGATGGTGGACCCGTCCGCCTCGGAGTAGTCCGCGGTGACGGCGAGCTTCCAGGGGGCGCTCATCGGGCGTTCCCGTCGGCCGTCGTGCCGGATTCCGGCTCGCGGTGCAGGCCGGCGCCGTGCCAGGCCTCGGGGTAGTCCACGAAGCCACGATCCAGCGCACCGATGCTGGTGGCGCCGAGCTGACCCATGGCGAGCTCGAGCTCCTCGTCGAGGATGTCGAGCACGCGCAGCACGCCCTTCTCGCCGCCCGCGGCGTTGCCGTAGCCCCAGGCCCGGCCGATGGAGACCAGGTCCGCGCCCACGGCGAGGGCCTTGGCGATGTCGTCACCGGTGCGCACGCCGGAGTCGAACACGACGGTCATGTCCTCGCCCACGGCGTCCACGATCGAGGGCAGCACGCTGATGGTGCTGGGCGTCGAGTCGAGCTGGCGGCCGCCATGGTTGGAGACGTAGATGCCCTGCGCGCCGACGTTCCGGGCGCGCTGGGCGTCCTCGGGGGTGAGGATGCCCTTGATGTACACCGGGCCGTCCCACTGACGCCGCACATCCTCGATGTCTGCCCAGGTCAGGGTGAGGTTCGTGAGGTAGCGCTTCACGAACTCCTGGTGGGAGACGGCGTTGTCGCCCTGGATCTCGCCGGCGAGGTTGCGGAAGCCGATCGTCGGGGGCTTCATGATCGCGCGGGTCCAGTTGAGGTAGCGCACCGCCTGCACGGCGTTGCGCGGGGTGATCTTCGGGGGGATCGACATGCCGTTGCGGTGGTCGCGGTAGCGCTTGCCGTTCAGCGGCACGTCGACGGTGACCACGAGCGCCTCGGCGCCGATGGCCTTCGCCCGGGAGATCAGGTTCGAGACGATCTTGGGGCTCTTGTACATGTACAGCTGGTACCACAGCGGGCCGGTGGCCTCGTCCGCGAGCTCCTCCATCGCCCAGTTCGAGGCGGTGGAGATGGTGAAGGGGATGTTCGCCTTCCCGGCCGCGCGCACCGCACCCAGCTCGCCCTCACCGCCGATCATGCGCTGCAGGCCCAGCGGCCCGAGCACATAGGGACGCTGCAGGTCCATGCCGTCGACGGAGGTGCGGATGTCGATCGTGGAGATGTCGGTCAGCCAGCGCGGGCGGAAGCGCACATCGCGCAGGTCGCGGGTGTTCGCGTCGAGGGTGATCTCGTGGTTGGAGGCCCCGTCGACGATGTCGAAGGCCATAGTGGGGAGGCGCTTCTTCGCGAGCTGCCGGATGTCCTCGATGGAGGGGGCGGATTCCATCGGGTCCAGGCGGAAGCCGCCCGCGGCGAGCATCTTCGCGAATTCGAGGGCACCGGAAAGTGTCGAGTCGGCCAAGGGGTCTCTCCTTCGAGTCGGAATGGCTGGTCCTGCTGTCCTGCTGTCCTGCTGTCTTGCTGTCCTGCTGTCCTGCTGTGCGACGGTGCACGAGGTGCGGCCCCGGGGTGGTCGCCCCGGGGCCGACGGGTCCCTCAGTGCATGTGCTTGCCGCCGTCGACGTTGATCGACGTGCCGCTGACGAAGCTGGAGTCCTCGCTGACCAGGAACGCGATCAGGCCGGCGACCTCCTCGGGCTGGCCCACGCGCTGCAGCGGGATGTTCTCGCTCATGCCGGCCTTGCGGTCGTCCGTGAGCGTGCCGCCCATGATGTCGGTGTCGATCGGGCCGGGCAGGATCACGTTGGCGGTGATGCCGTACTGGCCCAGCTCGCGGGCCGCGCCGCGCGTGAGGCCCTGCACGGCGGCCTTCGCAGCGGCGTAGCCGGTCTTGGAGAAGGTGCCGCCGCCGTCCAGCGCCGTGATGGACGCGGTGTTCACGATGCGGCCGCCGAAGCCGCCGTCGATCATGCGCTTCGCCGCGGCCTGGATCATCAGCAGGGTGCCCTTGCCGTTGACGTTCATGACCTTGTCCCAGATGTCCGAGGTGATCTCGAAGATCGAATGGGGGCTGGGGATGCCGGCAAGGTTCACCAGGGCGGCGACCGGGGGCATCTCGGCGTCGATGCGCGCGAAGGCGGCGTCCACGGCGGTCTGGTCGGAGATGTCGACGCCGACGCCGATGACCGTGGCGCCGCTCTCGGCGGCGAGGTCCGCGGCGAACTTCTCGACGGCTGCACCATCGATATCGGCGGCGACGACGCTCCAGCCATCGGCCACGAGCTTGCGGGCGACCTTGCGGCCGATGCCGCGCTCGGCGCCGGCGCCGGTGACGATCGCGGTGCGCTCATCGGGGAAGGGCTGGATGCGGGTGATCTCGAGGGACATGCGGGTTCTCCTTCGAACTCGGGGTGAGGTGGTGGAGCGGTATTGCAGTGAAGCGGTGTGACGGTGGAGCGGTGATCAGGCGAGGGCCGAGGCCAGCACCTGACGGATGTACTGCACGTTCTCGGCGATGACGCCGAGGGAGTCGGAGCCGTAGTGCTCGCAGCAGAACGGGCCGGAGTAGCCGAGCTCGAGGGCACGGAGGATCACCTGGCGGTAGTTGATGTAGCCGTACTTCAGCGGCATCGGGGCCGAGGAGTACGCGCCGGTGGCCGGATCGAGATCCCGCGTGTAGTTCTTGATGTGCCAGAAGTTCGAGTGCGGCAGCACCTTCTCGAACATGTCGGCCCACGGCTCGACCTCGCGGTGCAGGCGCACGAGGTTGCCGATGTCCGGGTTCAGGCCCACGGACTCGTGGCCCACGTCCTTGACGAAGGCGACGGCCTCATCGGCAGTGCCGACGTAGGTGTCCTCGTACATCTCGAGGCTGACCTCGATGCCCTGGTCGCGGGCGGCGTCGCCGAGGGTGCGGATCCGCTCGATGGCGAGGTCGCGCAGCGCCGGGTCGTCGACGTGGCCGTCGGCCAGCCAGAACCAGATGGCCTTCTGCTGGGCCTCGGTGGTGGCCTGCATGAAGCCGGTGTTGACCACGCTCACGCCGAAGCTGGGGGCGAGGTCGATGAAGCGCAGCGCGTCGGCCACGTTCTGCTCGCCGTTCTTCACGTCCACGACCGAGTTGCGGGTCATGGAGATCGAGGAGAGGGTCATACCTTCCCCGTCGAGCACGCTGCGGAACTCCTCGACGCGCTCGTCGGAGAGCTTCGCGAGCGGCAGCCAGGCGTCGGTGGGGTCGATCTGGTCGACGCCGAGCGCCTTGACCTGACGCAGCTGGGAGGCCCAGACGGAGGAGGAGGCCTCCAGGGTGGGGGTGCCGTCCGGCGTGGTGCTGCCGAACGACAGCATGTTGGCTCCGATGGGCCAGTTCTCCGCTGTGAACATCCTTGTCCTCTTTCCTCGTGACGTCTCGTTGCCATCGATCCTATAGGATCGCTCGCCGTCGTGTGAAGTCTTTCGGGGAGAAACGTCGCGAGACGCCGCTGGGGGCCGACGAGCCGACGATCGGGCGCACGCCGCCGACACCCACCGACGACAGGGCTCCCGGAGGAAGGTCTGCGGGAGGGTCTGCGGGAAGACCAGCGGGGGAGCTCCGCGCGGGAACCCTGCGGATCACGCGCGGGTCAGGAGTCCGATGTCGAGTCCCGCAGGAGGCGCTCCGCGGCCGTGGCCATGTGCTGCTCCATCGCCTCGCCGGCCGCGGCGGCATCACCGGCGGCGACGGCCTCGGCGATCAGCTCGTGCTCGAGGATCGCCCGGTCGATGTCGTCCCGGTTGTCGACCGCACGGTCGAACCAGACCCGCAGCAGGGTGCGCGTGGTGGCCAGCAGCTCGCCGACGAGGTCGTTGCCGCCGATCTGGGCGAGCACTCGATGGAAGGCGATGTCGGCGGCCACGTACCCCTCGGGATCGTCGGCCGCAGCTCGCTGACCCTCGACGATCCCCGCCAGCTCCGCCTTCTGCGCGGCGGTGGCGGTGAGAGCCGCGAGCTGGGCGGCGCTGCGCTCGAGGGCGCCGCGCACCACGCTCAGCTCGGAGGTGCGCTCCTGGTCCATCAGCAGCGACCAGCTCAGCGTGCTGGGGAGCAGCTCCGAGGTGCCCGAGCGCAGGTAGGTGCCCGATCCGGCGCGGGTCTCCACCACGCCGAGCACCTCGAGCGCGGAGATCGCCTCGCGCACCGCGCTGCGGCCCACGCCGAGCTCCTCGGCGAGCGCCCGCTCGCCCGGCAGGCGATCACCGGGGCGCATCGACTCACCGAGCAGGAGATCGAGCAGACGGTGCGCGACGGCGCTGCTCGGAGAGCGGTTGAGGCCTGTGGGAACGATCCGGCGAGCCCCGAAACGGGCAGGCGACGAGCCGTCGCCGTCCGACGGCTCGGCGGCGTGCAGAGATGGGGTGGTCACAGCGCCTCACAGTACCGGCACGGCCCTCTGGGCCGACGTCCGAGACGTTTCCGCGCAGCGGGTCGACCTCAGGACCTTCATGACAATTGGCCAACCGGTTGACCAATTCGCGTCTGCGGCGTTAGGGTCGGCGTCATCGTCGGCGCGACCGGCCCGACCGGCGCCACAGCAGCCCCGGCCTGACCACCCAGCCGCGACGAACGACCTGACCACCGCGAATCCCACGATGGAGTGACCGCGCATGACGCACCCCTTCCCGATCGGCATCGGCACCTATGCCCTGTTCTGGGAGTTCGAGGGCCGCAACCCCGAGCCGTTGAGCATCGCCGGCATGATCGATCGCGCCGCCCAGCTGGGCTGCGACGTCTTCCAGATCTGCGATGACCCCCGCGTCGAGCAGCTCGACGCCGCCGAGCTGCGGGAGCTGCGGGAGCGCGCCGAGATCCTCGGCGTCGAGCTCGAGCTCGGCACCCGCACCATCGGCCGCGAGCACCTATACCGCTTCCTCGACATCGCCGAGGCGCTCGGCGCGCGCACCCTGCGCTCGATGATCCAGTCACAGGAGATCGCCGAGGGTGCCGAGTCCGCGGTGGAGGAGCTGCGAGCTGTCCTCCCTCGCCTGGAGGCCCTCGAGATCACCCTCGCCCTGGAGACCTACGAGCAGGTGCCCACCACGACCCTGCTGCAGGTGATCGAAGCGGTCGGTTCCCCGCTCGTGGGGATCTGCCTGGACCCCGCGAACTGCGTCTCCGCGCTCGAGCACCCGAAGCAGGTGGTCGAGTCGTGCGCGCGCCGCACCGTGAACCTGCACGTGAAGGACTTCGCCTTCGCCCGTCAGGAGGGCTGGGTCGGCTTCACCTTCTCCGGCGCACCGCTCGGGGACGGGCTCCTCGACCTCGAGCACGAGCTCGCCGCCGTGTACGGCGAGGTCGCACCGGCCACCGGTCGTCGCGCCGCCCCGCCCCACCGGGAGGGCCCGATCGGGGAGCACCGCACCCCGAGCGCGATCGTCGAGCACTGGCTGCCCTGGCAGGGAGACCTGCAGAGCACCCTGACCGCCGAGCGGGCCTGGACCGACCGCACCCTCGCGGCCCTGCGCGCCTGGCGCGACGCCCGCGTCGGCTGAGCCGCAGGCCTCGCCCCCCTGCCCCACTGCCCCACCGCGTCCCGCGCCCCGCACCTGCACCTGCACCTGCCTCTGCACCCGACGTCACCACCGCCAGCGGCCCGCCCGGGCCGACCAGAGCGCCCCACCCGGGGCACCACCCACGAAGGAGTCATGCCATGACCAGCAGCAAGGAACTCAACCCCCTCTTCGGCAAGTCCGTGGAGCTGGACCCCTCGATCTCGGTCGCCGTCGTCGGCGCGGCCGGCAAGATGGGCACCCGCGTCTCGAACAACCTCAACCTCACCGACGCCCCCGTGTACTACGTGGAGGCCTCCGAATCCGGCCAGCAGCGTCTGGCCGAGCTGGGCCGTGAGGTCACCGAGCTCGAGGACGCCGCGAAGGCCGCCGACGTGGTCATCCTCGCGATCCCCGACGTCATCCTCGGGAAGGTCTCCGAGCAGGTCGTACCCCTCATGAAGGAGGGCTCGGTGCTGCTCACCCTCGACCCCGCCGCCGCCTATGCCGGGCTGCTCGCCGAGCGCGAGGGCATCCACCAGGCCTGCGCGCACCCGGCCCATCCGTCGGTCTTCCTCGAGCGCACCACCCCCGAGGAGTGGGCCGACACCTTCGGCGGCATCGCCGCGCCGCAGGAGGTCGTGGCCGCCTACGAGGGCGGGGACGAGGCGATCCGCGAGCGCACCGCCGGCGTGATCCGCGCGATCTACGCCCCCGTGATCGACGTGCACTGGGTGACGATCAAGCAGCTCGCCCAGCTCGAGCCCACCCTGGTGGAGACCACCGGCTGCATGATCGGCCAGTTCCTCAAGGACTCCATGGACCACGCGATCCACGAGGTCGGCATCCCCGAGGACGCCGTGAAGGCCCTGTTCTACGGGCACATCTTCATCTCGCTGACCAATGCGCTGCGCGGCTCGAACCCGTTCTCCGACGCCTGCCTGCGCGCCATGGACTACGGCCGCGAGTCGATCATCAAGCCCGACTGGACCAAGGTCTGGGACGACGCCGAGCTCGACAAGATCCTCGCCACGATGCTCGACCTCGACACAATCGAGCGCTGACCAGCACCCCCTCTGCCGGGGCGCCCTGACCCAGGTCGCCCCGGCCCACCGAGAAAGGCCCGATGATGTCGCCATTCCTCCTGCTCGGGATCGCCGTCGCCGCGATCGCGATCCTCCTGTTCACGGTCATAGCGCTGAAGTGGCCCGCCTATGTCTCCCTGCTGGTCGTCTCCGTGCTGACCGCCCTGGCCGCCGGCGTCGCTATCCAGGACGTCGTCCCCCTCATGATCGAGGGGATGGGCGGCACCCTCGGCAGCGTGGCATTGCTGGTGGGGCTCGGGGCGATGCTGGGCGGCATCATCGAGAAGACGGGCGGTGCCGAGGTGATCGCCCAGCGCGCCGCCGAGGTGCTGGGCGAGAAGCGCCTCGCCCAGGCGCTGCTGATCGCCTCCGGGCTGGTCGCGATCCCGATCTTCTTCGACGTCGCCTTCATCATCCTGGTGCCGATCATCTTCGCCTTCGCCAAGGCCGCCGGGCATCGTGCCCCGATCGCGATCGGCATGCCGGTCGCCGTGCTCATGGTGTTCATCCACAACACCGTGCCCCCGCACCCCGGGATCGTCGGCTCCACGACGCTCCTCGGCCAGGACCTCATGGGCCTGGTGACGCTGCTGGGCATCGCCCTCGCGATCCCCATGGGCGTCCTGGTGCACGTCGTCGGCAAGAAGGTCATCGGCTCGCGCGCCTTCTCCCTCGATCCCGAGATCGCGCAGAAGTACGCCCTGGCCGGCGCGGCGAGCGTCCGCGCAGCAGGATCCGGCGCAGCGGGCGGGCGCACCCCAGGCTCCGCGCCCTCGGCGCTCGACACCGCCCCGACGGACGGCGAGGTGCGAGCGGATGGCGAGACTCATCGGCGTCCCCCGGCGACGCTCGTGATCGCCCTGATCCTGCTGCCGATCGTGATGATCGCCTGCGGCACGGTGGGGACCCTCGTGTTCCCCGACGGCAGCTCGGCGGCGAACGCGCTCTCCTTCATCGGCGCTCCCGCCTTCGCGCTGCTGGTCGCCACCCTGATCGCCATGTACCTGCTCGGCGTCATGCACGGCTGGGGCAGGCAGCAGATCAGCGAGGTCATGGACGGCGCGCTCGGCCCGGCGGCGATCGTCATCCTGGTGACCGGAGCCGGCGGAGTGTTCGCCAAGGTGCTCACCGAGACGGGTGTGGGCGATGCCGTCTCCGGGCTCCTGCTCGACGCGGGTGTGCCGATCCTGCTGCTGGCCTTCCTGGTCGCCCTGGTGTTCAAGGTCGCCCAGGGCTCCGGCACCGTCGCCACGCTGTCCGCTGCGGGGATCGTCCAGAGCACCGTGCTCGCCGGCGACTACTCCTCGCTCCAGGTCGCCCTGATCATCCTGGCGATCGGCCTGGGCTCGCTGACCCTGTCCCACATCAACGACTCGGGATTCTGGATCGCGACGAAGTTCCTGGGGCTCTCGGTCGCCGATGGGCTGCGCACGTGGACCGTGCTGACCACGGTGCTCGGTGTCAGCGCGATGGTGATCCTGAGCCTGGTCTGGCTCATCGCCTGACGGCTCCGCCCGCTTCCCCCGATGCGGCCGCATCGACCGACGATCCCCCGCACCTCGGCGACGGCCGTCGCCGCCCCTGCACTCCAGCTCTTGATCCCGCCGCTGTCCCACCCTGAACTTTTCCTATAGGATCGTGGGGACGACGGGGTCACCGACCCCACCCGTTCGACACCGACTGCGCGCCGCCGGTCCCCCGATTCGGACGCCCTGTGGAGGAATCTCACCGATGACGTATCTCTTCAATGACCCCGCCGACTTCGCGACCGATGCGGTCCGCGGCCTGGCCCTGTCCCACCCCGACCACATCGCCGTCGTGCACGGCGGCGTGGTGCGTCCGACCGCGACCCCGAAGGGGCAGCCCGCCCTGGTGATCGGCGGCGGCTCCGGCCACTATCCCGCCTTCGCCGGCTGGGTGGGCCCCGGCATGGGCCACGGCGCCCCGTGCGGCAACATCTTCGCCTCCCCGTCGGCCTCGCAGGTGTACTCGGTGGCCCGCAACGCCGAGAACGGCGGCGGCGTGGTGCTCGGCTTCGGCAACTACGCCGGCGACGTCCTCCACTTCGGGGCGGCCGCGGAGAAGCTGCGCGCCGAGGGCATCGACGTGCGCATCATCAAGGTCAGCGACGACATCGTCTCCAACACCCCGGAGAACCATCGCGACCGCCGCGGCATCGCCGGTGACCTGCCCGTCTTCAAGATCGCCGGCGCGGCGATCGAGGCCGGAGCGGGCCTCGACGAGGCGCAGCGCATCGCCTTGAAGGCCAACGACGCCACCCGCTCCTTCGGCGTCGCCTTCGACGGCTGCACCCTGCCCGGCGCCCCCGAGGCCCTCTTCCATGTCGCCGACGGGCAGATGGGCGTGGGTCTGGGCATCCACGGCGAGCCCGGTGTGCGCGACGAGCCGATCGGATCGGCCGACGAGATCGCCGCCCTGCTGGTCGAGGGCGTCCTCGCCGAACAGCCCGAGCGCGCCGCCGACGGCTATCAGGGCCGCGCCGCCGTGATCGTCAACGGCCTGGGCACGGTGAAGTACGAGGAGCTCTTCGTGGTCTACGCGAAGGTCGCCGAGCTGCTCGAGGCCGCGGGCATCACGCCGGTGCGCCCCGAGGTCGGCGAGTTCATCACCAGCCTCGACATGGCCGGGCTGTCCCTGACCCTGGTGTTCCTCGACGAGGAGCTGGAGCAGCACTGGCTGGCCCCCGTCGACACCCCCGCTTTCCACCGCGGCGCCATGCCCGCCGTGGAGCGTCCCCGCCGCGAGACCTTCTGGGAGGCCGGGGCCGACGAGACCCCGGAGTCCACCGAGGAGTCCCGCGAGGTCGCGACGGCGATCGCCGGCGTGCTGGACCTGTTCGAGGCCGTCTGCGTCCGCGAGGAGGCCGAGCTGGGCCGGATCGACGCGATCGCGGGCGACGGCGACCACGGCCAGGGCATGGCCTACGGCACCAAGGGCGCCGCGGCCGCCGCGAAGTCGGCCCTCGCCGACGGCGCCGGAGCCCGCACCCTGCTGGTCCGCGCCGGCGAGGCCTGGTCCGAATCCGCCGGCGGCACCTCCGGCGCCCTGTGGGGCGGCGCGCTGATCGCCGCCGCGAGCACCTTCGCCGACGACGCCGGCAGCTCGCCCCGCACGATCGTCGAGGCGGTCGACGCGGGCATCGACGCGGTGCTGCGCCTGGGCGGGGCGACGGAGGGCGACAAGACCATGGTCGACGCCGCGATCCCCTTCCGCGCCGCCCTCGCCGACGCGTTCACCGGCGACAACGCCTCCGCGGCGATCCTCTCGGCCGCCGGCGTGGCCCGCTCTGCGGCCGACGCCACCGCCGACATCACCGCGAGCCTCGGCCGCGCTCGCGTGCTGGGCGACAAGTCCCTCGGCACGCCCGACCCCGGTGCGATCTCGTTCTCGATCCTCATGACCGAGCTCGGGCGGCACCTGGCCTGACATCCTGGAACCACCTCACCTCATCACTCGAAGGAGACCCTCATGGCACTGAAGATCATCGTCGGCGGCGACAACGCCGGTTACGGCTACAAGGAAGAGTTCAAGGCCCTGCTCGAGGCCGACGACCGCGTCGAGTCGGTTCTCGACGTCGGTGTCGGTTCGGCCGACGACGGCACCTTCTACCCCAACGTCGCCGTCGCGGCCGCGGAGAAGGTCGCCGCCGGCGAGGCCGACCGGGCGCTGCTGGTGTGCGGAACCGGCCTCGGCGTCGCCATCGCCGCGAACAAGGTCCCCGGCATCCGCGCCGTCACCGCGCACGACCTCTACTCGGTGCAGCGCTCCGTGCTCTCCAACAACGCGCAGGTGCTGTGCATGGGCCAGCGCGTGATCGGCCTCCAGGCCGCCCAGGAGCTCGTGAAGGTGTGGCTCGACCTCGAGTTCGACCCGGAGTCCTCCTCCGCGGCGAAGGTCAACGCCATCTGCGAGTACGACGGCTCCCTCGACCAGGCCTGAGCCTGCCGACCCAGCCCGCAGCCGTGCTCCGAAAGGTTCCACCCAGATGGCACCTTTCGGAGCACGACGGGCCGCATCGCCCCGGCGGGAGTCACCGGGGCGCACCGGCTCACCGGAGACCGATACCGGCGTCACCCCTGGGCGCGGCGTCGCGAACGGCACGGCGTGACAGGTCGGCGTGACTGGTCGGCGCGGCGTCTGGAACGGCGCGGCGGGCTGGACGCGAGGTGACCTCCGCAGCAATCCGACCACCCCTCGAACGACACGGAAGGATCCCGCATGAGCACCTTGTGGATCGGCACCAGCTGGAAGATGACCAAGACCCTGGCCGAGGGACGGGCGTGGGCCGAGGGCCTGCGCGACCGGCTGGACTCCGCGGCCCCGACCGGCGTGCAGCCGTTCGTCATCCCGTCGTTCACTGCGACCACCACGGTGCGCGAGGTCCTCGGCGAGGGCTCCCCCGTGCTGCTCGGGGTGCAGAACGCCCACTGGGAGGACGCCGGCGCCTGGACCGGCGAGGTGTCCGTGCCGCAGGCGAAGGATGCCGGTGCGCAGATCGTCGAGATCGGGCACTCGGAACGTCGTGAGCACTTCGGCGAGACCGTGGAGACCACCCGGCTGAAGGTCGCCGCGGCCCTGCGCCATGGCCTCACGCCTCTGCTGTGCATCGGCGAGAGCCTCGAGGTGAAGGACGCCGGTGGCTCCTCCGAGTTCATCCTGGATCAGGCCGCCGGGGCGCTGGGCGGGCTCAGCGCCGAGGAGCTCTCGCGCGTGGTCATCGCCTACGAGCCGATCTGGGCGATCGGCGAGAAGGGCCGCCCGGCGACCGTCGAGGAGCTGATCGAGCCCTTCGCCGCGCTCGGCGCGCAGTACACCGGGACAGTCTCCGGGATCCTCTTCGGCGGCTCCGTGAACCTCGACAACGCCGCGGATCTGCTCCGGATCGACCACGTGACCGGCCTGTTCGTCGGCCGCACCGCGTGGGAGCTGGGCGGCTACCTCGAGCTGCTGCGCATCGCCGAGGCCCACGCAGGATCCTGAGCGCCGTGGCCCCCCGGGGAATCGGGGGATGGCCCCCAGGCCCTGCTCGGGGTCCGGCGATACCCTGAGAGCAGTCGGTGACGAGAGACGACGCCGGCCCCCGCACACGGGTCCTGCACCGGGGTCCGGTCGATGGGTCCAGCATCTGGGTCCTGTACACGGGTCCTCCGCAGAGGCTCCGCACGAGGGCCCAGGCCGTCGTCCCCGCCGCGGACGTCAGCTCAGTCCCACGAGAGGCCTGGGGGTGCCCATGAGCGAGCAGTTCCGGACGAATGCTCAACCTGATCGGCGGGGTCGTATACCCCGCCTCCATCCCATGCCCCGAGGCAGGAACATGGGCTGGTCGGCGACAGCGGGACACCGCCCCTCGTGGGGCCCACCCGGCGATCCGCTCGTGGGGACGGTCCATGCCCCGCTCTCGACGGCGATCGCCGTGCCGCGTCGGCGCGGGCGGTGGCTCACCACCGTCGTGCCCACCGTCCTCGGCGGCACGTTCGGGATCAGCAGCTTCATGGTGCTCGGGGTGAGCAGCCTCATCGGGGGCGCCGGCCTGGTGGCTCCGCTGCTCGCGGGCCTGGGGGTCGGCATCGTCGTCGGCGGCGGCACGGCCTTCCTGCTGCGCAACCGCACGCAGAAGCCGGTGCGGCTGGGCGGCGCCGCCGAGCTGCCGGCCGGGACCCGTGTCGTGCTCGAGAAGATCGTGCACTCCACGAAGCACCAGCGACGGAGCCTCACCCGGATGAGGCGAGCCAGGCCCGGCCCGGCGGTCAGACCCGTGCTGAACCGGGCGGAGCTGCTGCTGCAGCGGATCAATGCCCTGGTGGGCTCCGCCGCCCTGCAGTCACGTCGTGCGTCCGACGACGACGTGCTCATGCTGGAGGGCATGGCCGCGCGCTACGTCCCGGAGCTGGTGCGTGCCCTCGAGGACACCGTCGGCTTCCTCTCCCCCGTCACCGGCGAGGCACGGGAGAAGGCCCTGGCGAACCTGCAGAGCATCGACCAGCAGCTGTCGGCGCTCGGCGAGGAGCTGGATCGGATCGAGCACGACATCGTCGCCGGGGTCACCCGCTCGCTCGACGTTCACTCCGAGTTCCTGAGGCGCCGCCTGCCCGAGCAGGGCAGGAGCCCTGTCGAGGATCGCTGACGCCGACGGCGACGCGCACAGTCGGCGCCACCCTGAGAAGGACGACGCCGGTCAGACGGGGTCGGTCGCTCCCTGCGCCTCGACCTCGCTGGTCCGGATGGACCGCACGAGCACCGCGTCGAGGTGGTCGGCGAGCGCCTTGAGCGCCGCATCGTGATGGTGCTGGCGCACCTTCGCCAGGATCGTGCCGTGCTCCTCGTACGCCTCACGGGCATCGAGCTGCAGCGGACCGCCCTCCCAGGTCTGGCGCATGCGGTGCGTGTGGGTGCTCAGGCTCTCGAACATCTGGGCCAGGTAGCGGTTGTCCGCGTGCTTGTAGAGCACCTGGTGGAAGCCCCAGTCGGCCTGGAAGTGCTCATGGACCAGCTCGTAGGAGACCTCGCCGGTCCGTTCGGCCGTCTCGATGCGCTCGATGATCTCGGCGTGATGGGCCTGCGCCGCCTCGAGGCCCGCGAGCAGGTCGTCCCAGTGCTCGAAGGCACGGTCCAGCACGGCGAGCTCGATGGTCTTGCGCGCCTCCAGGAGCTCGGTGATCTGCTCGCCATCCAGCATCGGGGCGACGACGTATCCGCGCAGCGCGACGTACTCGACCAGACCGGAACGCTCCAGGGACACCATCGCCTCGCGCACCGGCGTGGGTGAGACCTCGAGGTCGCGCGCCAGTCCGTCGATGCTCAGGCGAGAGCCCGGCGCCCACCGGGACTCGAGCAGACGCTGGAGGATCAGCTCCTCGACCTCGTCGCGCAGCACCTGTCGTCTGATGGCCATGGTGAGTCCCTTCGACAGCGAAAGGGCTGGTCAGTGACTGCATGCCCTCACGCACTAGCTATCCTTTTTCCCATAGGATACCTAGTTCACGTTGGTCGGGGTCGGGAACCAGAATATCGACCAGTCTGAGGCGGAACCGCATCAGTACCCGAAGACCAGTGGCGCCTGCTCCTCCGTTTCGGACCACACGGCTTTGTGCTCGCAACAGTCCATCAGTCCGCCGTGGCCCCTGGAGAGACCGTCGCGGATACCAGCTTCGCCTATCCGTTCTCAGTCCCTCTTCTCTCGCTGGTGCTGTTTGGCGTCGTTGATCTCTTCCGCGAAAACCTCCGCGGTCATGGTCTTCGTTTTGTCCCAGGCCTCCCGCACCTCACCGCGTGTCATCCCGTCACGCCACGGCCGCGCGAGGAATACCAGTTCGAGCCCGTGCCCCACGAGGACGGCTAAGGTAGCGACCACAACCCATTGCCCATCGCCGGCGCCAATTATCGCGCCAGCGAGCAGGCCCGCAGGGATGGCCAGCAAGAAGAGCAACAGAGCCTTCAAGCCACTGCCCGGGTCATCGTGCTTCCTTGCGAGGACAAATCGACGCTCGATGAAGGTGCCTGCAATGGATATCAACAACCAGCTGCCGACTGCCCCTCCGCAGAGAATCTGGAAGGAGGCCGGAGGCGCGAGGCTTGCCAGTTGGGCGATGCCCATCAAGGCCAGAGAGGCGACCGCCCCAATGGCGCCCACGATCAGGTGTCCCATGAGTGCGTTACTCAAGGGCAGCGGCTCCCAGACAGACTCCTCGCTCTTACGCGATGAGCCGTAGGAATCGTCACGTGGTTTATCTGTATGTGTCACCCGAAGCAAGCCTCCGCCACGGCGGTCACACCAATAATGGAACCGAGGAGTGCCGCTGCCTCGGCGCCCAGTTCCGTCGCGGCCGCGCCAGATTTAATGGCGACGTAGATGCCCCTTACGCCGCCCCAAATCTGCTTAGCCTCCTTGAGCCACTTAAGCACTTTTGTCGCGGGGACACCGTATGTAATGACGACAGTTGCGATCTCGACGGCGCACGAACCAGCGCTCGCATGCGCCTGAACGTCTCCGGGCGATCCCACAGATGCCGCCGCCTGGGGGTCGATCGTCACTACCCCCTCGAGAGCGTTTTTCAGGGCTTCCTCATACCCGGGGTACGAGGACGGGTCTGCTTGCCTGAGGCCCTCGGGGATGGTGTCAAGCTTCGCGATGATCTCGTCCAGTTGCCCGTCAGGGTCCGGCGAGCCCGCTTCGGTCTGGGCTGGGTCGGCTGTGGCTGGTGCGGTCGCGTACGCGGCGGCCGGGGTAAGTAGAGCGACGCCCAGAAGAGTGGGCCCCGCCAGGAAGAGTTGTCGACGATTCACGATTCTGACCCCGTTTGATTCGTGCATTACTCAGATGGTGATGGGCGTCACGCTCTCATTCGAACGTGCGGAAGAGCAAATCCTGTCGTCATGCGTCGTGGCGTACAGACCCGGTGTGCCTCGACCACCGACACCTTGGTCGACAACAAGATCCGCGACTGAGAATCGGCGATGGTCCGTGCAGCACCCGTCTGCTAGGAATACCGCCATGCCTGGTCAGTCTTCGCAGTCATGCTCCCGTGCACGGCCCCATCCTCGGCAACCGCCAGGACGCAGCGCGGCGCTCTCGTGTCGAATACCGCCGCCACCTGGGTCACACGGTATCCAGTGCCTCCGGCTGCCCCGTGCGCACCGACTCCTGCGCGGCGGCGACCACGCGCACCGTGCGCAGGCCCACATCGCCCGAGGGCTCCACGGCCTGGCCCGTTCGCACGGCCCCGAGGAATGCCTCGAGCAGGGCCGCGTCGGAGTCCACGCCGTAGGGCAGCCACTGGCCGGGCCCGCCGACGTGCTCGGCGAAGGCGTCGACCTGGAGCTGACCGCCGGTGCCCACGGCCTGGATCCGGAGGCCGCCCCAGGTGGGGGCGTCGGCCGGCTGCGACCAGGAGCAGTCGATGGTGGCGACCAGGCCCGAGTCGTAGGTCAGGGTGACGAGCCCGCCGGTCTCGGCGCCCTCGCCGGCCCGGTCCGCCCAGAGGATGCGGTTGGTGGTGGCGTGCACCGTCGTGGGCGGGCCGACCATCGAGTCGAGGATCTCGGCGATGTGCACGGTGTGGTCCACGAGGGAGCCGCCGCCGGCGAGCTCCACGTCGGTGAACCAGGCGCGGGTGTCGGGCAGCTTGCCGTTGTTGGTGCCGGTGATGCCGATGACCTCGCCGAGGGCGCCGTCGGCCACGGCGGCGCGCAGGGTCTCCACGGCCGGGGCGAAGTGCACCGGGAAGGCGGTCATGAGCACCACGCCGGCCTCGGCGCACGCGGCGACCATGGCTTCGGCGTCGGCGACGGTCGTGGCCAGCGGCTTCTCGCACAGCACGTGCACACCGCGGCGGGCCGCCTCGAGCACGAGCTCCTTGTGGTGGGCGTTCGCACTGGTCACGACGATCGCGTCGGGACCCTCGGGCCAGGCGTTCCACGCCTCGTCGTAGGAGCCGACCACCGTCACCCCCTGCACATCGCCGAACCCGTCGGGATCGGCGACCACCAGGTCGATGTCGGCGCGCGGCTCGAGCCGGGCCGCGTACGCCCCGGCGTGGGTGTGCGCGCAGCTCATGAGGGCGATCTTCAGCGTGCCCGTGCTGGGCGATGCGGTCAGCATGTGATACTCCGTCCGGTGCGCAGGGACTCGAGGGCGGCGCGGGAGACCTCGACGGCGTAGGCGCCGTCGGCCGCGCTGACCCGGGTGGGGGTTCCGGAGCGGAGGGCGGCCGCGAACTCGAGGATCTCCTCGGCGTAGGGGCTGCGCATGCCGCTCACGTCGGGCAGGAAGCCGTCTCCCGCAGCCTGCTGCTCGGTGGCGACCCCGTCGAAGACGACGCCCGGATCACCGACGGAGTCGTACTGCAGGCGGCCCGCATCCCCGGCGAGGTCGAAGGTGTAGCGGAAGGTGGTGCCGGGCGGGCCCCACAGGCCGCGGCAGTGGCTGATGGCGCCACCGGTGTGGGTGAGCACGGTGTGGGCGGTGCGCACAGTCTCGGCCGAGCTGGAGATCGACTGCTGGGCGTAGACCCGCTCGACGGGCCCGGCCAGCCAGATCGCCTGGTCGATGTCGTGGATCATCTGGTCCATGATGATGCCGCCGGACTGCGATTCGTCGGCGAACCAGGGCTGCGTGGGGAAGGATCCGGTGCGCTCGAAGCGGAGCACCGCGATCCGCCCGATGGTGCCGGCCTCGACGGCGGCCCGGGCTGCGGCGTACTGCGGGAAGAAGCGCACCACGTGCGCGGGGAACAGGCGACGGCCTGCACGGCCGGCATGCTCGACGACGGCGCGGGCATCCTCGGTGGTGAGCGCGAGCGGCTTCTCGCACACGACGTCCTTGCCGGCGTCGAGCGCCTGGTGGACGATCTCGGCGTGCACGGCGGTGGGAGTGCAGACGTCCACGACGTCGACCGCGGCCAGGAGCTCCTCGAGGGTCGCGTGGACGGTGGCCCCGAACTGCTCGGCATACTCCGTCGCCCCGTCGAGGCTGAAGCAGTGCAGCTCGGCACCGATCTCCAGCCATCCCGGGGTGTGGGCGCGCGAGATGCCGCCCGTTCCGATGACACCGACGCGCACTGGCGCGACGGGTGGTGACGACATGGTCATGGTCAACCTTCCGGGCTGGACGGACCCTATTTACGAAAGCGGTTTTCGTAATCCTTCCCGGAGTCCCGGGCGGTGTCAAGGGTCGCCAGCGGTCGAGACGCCCGCCGGAACGGCGCGGCAGCAGGAAGGTCGGCCCGGCCGCCTATGCTCGCGCCACCCGACGAAGGGACCGACATGGCCTCCCCCTGGAAGCTCACGATCGACTGCTCCTCCCCCACCGTGCTGGCACGCTTCTGGTCGGAGGCGCTCGGCTACGAGCCCGCCCCGGTGCCGGCCGGCTACGACAGCTGGCAGGCGTGGCTGATCGCCTATGAGGTGCCCGAGGACGAATGGGACGACGGGGCCTATCTCCACGATCCGACGGGTGCGGCGCCCTCGCTCTCCTTCCTGCGGGTGCCCGAGGAGAAGACGGTCAAGAACCGCCTCCACCTGGACGTCCAGGCCGGCGGCGGCCGACAGGTCCCGCGGGATCAGCGGTGGCCGCGGGTCGCCGCGGAGGTCGAGCGCCTCACCGGCCTGGGTGCGAGGGTCCTCCAGCGGCACGACGGGCCCGACGGGCCGGACCACGTCGTCATGGCGGACCCCGAGGGCAACGAGTTCTGCGTGGTCTGACGTCCGCACGTCGCCGCAAGGTGCCGCCCGTCGCCGCACGCTGCCGTCCGTCGCTCTGTGGCAACTCCTGGCCGGAGCCGCGGGGGATCGCCGCTGGCGTGGTGTGGTGGGAGCTCGACCGATCCCGATCCCGACCCCAGGAGTGAACCCATGCCCCGACTCGTCTCCATCGAGTTCTCGTCCGACGGCCCCTTCGGCGCCCAGGCCGCCTCCGCCTACGCCGAGCTGGCCGCGGACATCGCCGCCGAGGACGGCCTGATCTGGAAGGTCTGGACCGAGGATCCGACGACCTCGGTCGCGGGCGGCGCCTACCTGTTCGCCGACGAGGCCTCGGCGGATCGCTACGTCGACAAGCACACCCGGCGCCTGGGCTCCTTCGGCATCACCGATGCGAGGATCTCGAACCTCGCCGTCAACGAGCAGCTCTCGACCACCACCTTCGCCACGCTGACCCAGGACTGATCCGACCTCTCGATCTGCGCCTCCTGCATCTCCCGGCGTCGAGGCATCCCGCTACGCTCGCTGCCATGAGCAGCACTCCCGAGCCGGCCGACACCCGCACCCAGCGCGAACGCATGCTCGCGGGCGACTGGTACATCTCCGATGCGGAGCTGGGGGCGCTCCAGCTGCAGGCGGCGCAGCTCGCGGATCGCTATCACCGGGCATGGCTGGCCGATGCGCCGGCGGCCCGTCACCTGCTCGAGGAGCTGCTGGGCGACGTGGGCGGGGGAACCGTCGTGCGACCACCGATCTCCCTGGACTACGGCAGCAACGTCACCCTCGGCGCGCGGACCTTCGTGAACTACTACCTCACGGCGGCCGACGTCGCGACGATCACCATCGGCGACGACTGCCAGATCGGCCCGAACGTCCAGCTGCTCACACCGATCCACCCCACCGACCCGGGGCCCCGGCGGGAGGGCCTGGAGCGCGCCGAGCCGATCACGATAGGGGACAACGTGTGGCTGGGCGGCGGGGTCACCGTGCTGCCCGGCGTGAGCATCGGCGACAACTCGGTCATCGGAGCATCCGCTGTGGTCACGAAGGACATCCCGGCGAACGTGGTCGCCGTCGGCAACCCCGCCCGGGTGATCCGCGAGCTCTGAGAGCGTGCCCGGCGTCTACGCCGCGACGTCGGCCCGGCCCGCTCCGTCGGCCCCGTCGCCCCCGCCGATCGCGTCGGCCGTCTGCTGCTCCCGGAACATGCTCCCGAAGAAGATCGCGACCAGCAGCGCGAGCGCGGCCGGCACCAGCCAGATCGGGATCCAGTCATGCGTGCCGTCGGCGGCGAGGAAGGCGTCGACGATCGGCCCGGAGATCAGCGAGCCGATCAGCAGACCCACGCCGTAGGTGGCCAGGGAGATGAGGCCCTGCGCGGCCGAGCGCACCCGCGCGGGGGCGAAGCGGTCCGTGTAGATCTGCCCGGCCACGAAGAAGAAGTCATAGCAGACGCCGTGCAGCAGCAGTCCGATCACCACGAGCCACAGCAGGGAGCCGGAGTCACCGACAGCGAACATCGCATAGCGCGCGGCCCAGGCGAGCATGCCGATGAGCAGGGTCTTCTTCACGCCGAGCTTCCTCAGCATCAGCGGCATGAGCAGCAGGAACCCGGCCTCCGAGAGCTGCCCGAGGGACTGCACCGCCGCGGCCCTCGGCACTCCGATCTCGTTGAGGTAGAGGTTGGTGAAGTTGTAGTAGAACGCCAACGGGATGCAGATGAGGATCGAGGCGATGAAGAAGACCAGGTAGGAGCGGGACTTCAGCAGCGCCAGGGCATCGAGGCCCAGGATGTCGCGCACGGTGGCGGGGCCGTCGCTCGGCTCCGGCGGGGTGTGCGGGAGGGTGAAGGCGTAGACGCCCAGCAGCGCCGAGCCGATCGCGGCCATGACGAAGGTGTTCGAGAGCGCCCCGCCGGTCTCCCAGCCGAGCCAGCCGATGAGCAGGCCCGCGATGATCCAGCCGATCGTGCCGAACACGCGCACGCTGGGGAACTGCCGCTCCGGGCTCTCCATGCGGCGGAAGGAGATCGAGTTCGCGAGCGCCAGGGTGGGCATGAAGGACACCATCGCGAGCAGGGCGAAGACGAAGAAGGCGCCGAAGTCCTCCTGGCGCCCGGCGAGGAACAGCATCACCGCGCTGAACAGGTGCAGCACGCCGAGGATGCGCTGGGCGGCGAAGAAGCGATCGGCGATCAGGCCCACGATGAAGGGGGCGAGGATCGCGCCGAGGCTCTGAGTGAGGAAGGCGAGCGCGATCTGGCTGCCCGTCGCCTCGAGATCGCTGGCGAGGTAGGTCCCCAGGGTGACGAACCAGGCGCCCCACACGAAGAACTCGAGGAACATCATGGCCGAGAGACGGGTGCGGGTCAGCGAATCCAGCATGCCGAGGACCTTAGCGTGTGGCCTGGCTCACCGCGAGGAGGATTCCACCCTCAAACCGCTTCGCGGGCCGCGGCGGCGACGTCTGCGGCGAGCGCCTCGGCGTCCTCCCCGGAGAGGTCGTGCACGGTGAGCCGCAGGTGGCGCGAGAGGTCGGCGTCGGGCGCGAGCCGGAAGTCGTCCCCGGTGCGCACGAGCCACCCCCGCCGCATGAGCCGCTCGGCGACCTCACGGGCCGGGGCCGGGACGGGCACCCACAGGCTCATCCCGTCGCCGGCCTCGACCGGCAGGCCCAGCGCGGCGAGGCGGGCGGCGAAGCTCGCGTTCCGCTCGGCGTAGTGGGCACCGGCGCGGTCGATGAGCGCCAGGGCATCGGGGTCGCGCATCACCGCGTGGGTGATCCGCTGCAGCAGATGGCTGACCCAGGTGGTGCCGGGGCTGAGCCGCTGCGCGAGCCGGCCCGCGGTGTCGGGGTCGGTGGCGGTCACGGCCAGGCACATGTCAGGGCCCACGAACTTCGAGACCGATCGCAGCAGCGCCCAGCGCCGATGCCCCGGACCGATGATCGAGTGGAACGGCCGCTGGGAGAGGTAGGAGTAGTAGTCGTCCTGGATGACGAGCACGTAAGGATGCTCGTCGAGCACCTCTCGCAGCTGGGCGGCGCGCTGCTCGCTGAGCGAGGCCCCGGTGGGGTTCTGGGCGCGCGGGGTGCACACGACGGCGCGCACTCCCTGCTCCAGCGCGGAGCGCAGGCCCTCGACGGTCATCCCCTCGGCGTCGACCGGGACCGGCACCGCACGATATCCGCCGAGGCGGGCGATGTGGATGCTGGCCAGGAAGCACGGGTCCTCGAGGGCCACGGCGTCGTCCCGCATGAGCGCCTGGGCGAGCAGCCGCTCCACGGCGTCGACAGCGCCGCTGGTCAGGGTGAGCCGCACGTCGGCAGGGTCCCCCGGGGCGTCCGGGGTCATCCAGTCCCGGGCCCACTGCTCGAGATCACGATCGATGACGGGTTCGCCGTAGAGCACCGGGCGGCCCGCGGCGGCGGCCAGCGCCGGCGCGAGATCCGGGATCAGGCGCGGATCGGGGTTGCCCGTGCCGACATCCCGGAGGGACCCGGCGGCGGCGAAGCCCTCCTGGGCCACGGGGGCCCGCTGCGCGACCCGCGTGCCGGCGCGCCCCTGGGAGACGACCACGCCGGAGCGGGCGAGGTTCCGGTAGGCGGCCACGGCGGTATTGCGGTTGACCTGCAGCTGCTCGGCGAGCGCGCGCACGGAGGGCAGGCTCTGCCCCGGGTCCAGCTCGCCGCGTTCCACGAGCGCCCGCACGCTGTCGGCGATCTCCACGGCGGTCCCGCCGCTGATCACCAGGTCATCGTCGTTGCTCACCCGGTCGAGTCTAGGCGGGAACGGCGATCTCCCACGGACACCCGTCGACGCTTGACCCATGCCGTGCTACTTTTTGGCCTAGGTCAATGTGGTGCAGGGAGGGTCGACGCGTCGGACACCGTCGGCCCGCGCCGCGCGAGCGACAAGGACACCTCATGAACAGCACCCCCACTCCCAGCTCCCCCACCACGGGCACCGGCACCGTCAAGCGCGGGCTCGCGGACATGCTGAAGGGCGGCGTCATCATGGACGTCGTCACCGCCGAGCAGGCGAAGATCGCCGAGGATGCCGGCGCCGTCGCCGTCATGGCCCTCGAGCGGGTCCCGGCAGACATCCGCGCCCAGGGCGGGGTCTCCCGCATGAGCGACCCCGACATGATCGACAGCATCATCGAGACCGTCTCGATCCCGGTGATGGCCAAGGCTCGCATCGGCCACTTCGTCGAGGCGCAGATCCTCCAGGAGCTCGGGGTGGACTACATCGACGAGTCCGAGGTGCTCTCCCCCGCCGACTACGTGCACCACATCGACAAGCAGCGCTTCACCGTGCCCTTCGTGTGCGGCGCGACCAACCTCGGCGAGGCCCTGCGCCGCATCACCGAGGGTGCCGCGATGATCCGCTCCAAGGGCGAGGCCGGCACCGGCGACGTCTCCGAGGCGACCAAGCACATCCGCACCATCACCGCCCAGATCCGCGAGCTGGCGGCGAAGAGCGAGGACGAGCTGTACCTCGCCGCCAAGGAGCTCCAGGCTCCGTACTCCCTGGTCAAGGAGGTCGCCGAGACCGGCGCCCTGCCCGTCGTGCTGTTCACCGCGGGCGGCGTCGCCACCCCCGCAGATGCCGCGATGATGATGCAGCTCGGGGCCGACGGGGTCTTCGTCGGCTCCGGGATCTTCAAGTCCGGCAACCCCGAGCAGCGGGCCGCCGCGATCGTCAAGGCGACCACCTTCCACGACGACCCCTCGGTGATCGCCGAGGCCTCCCGCGGGCTCGGCGAGGCGATGGTCGGCATCAACGTGGCCGACCTCCCTGCCCCGCACCGCCTGGCCGAGCGCGGCTGGTGACCACCGCGCCCCGCGTCGGCATCCTGTCGCTGCAGGGCGACGTGCGCGAGCACGCCCGGGTGCTCACCGAGCTGGGCGCGCAGGTCGAGCTCGTGCGGCGCCCGGGCGAGCTCGACGGCCTCGACGGTCTCGTCCTGCCCGGCGGGGAGTCGACGGTGATCGACAAGCTCTCCCGGGCGTTCGAGCTCCAGAGCCCGCTGCGTGCAGCGATCGCGGGCGGCCTCCCCGTGCTGGGGACCTGCGCCGGACTGATCCTGCTCGCGGACCGTCTGGCCGACGGGATCGCTGGTCAGGAGACGTTCGGCGGGCTCGACGCGACGGTGCGGCGCAATGCCTTCGGCGGCCAGGTGGAGTCCTTCGAGGCGGACCTCGAGGTGCCCGAGCTCGGGGCGCCGACGGTGCGGGCCGCCTTCATCCGCGCCCCGGTGATCGAGCAGCTCGGGCCCGACGCGACGGCGCTCGCCTCCCTCCCCGACGGCCGGGTCGTCGCCGCCGAGCAGGGGAACCTGCTGGGAGTGGCGTTCCATCCGGAGTCCACCGGGGAGACCCGGTTCCACCGTCGCTTCCTGGACCGGGTCCGCGGTGCGTGAGACGACACGAGGGACCGCCGGGCATGCTGTCCCGGCGGTCCCTCCGCGCCCCCGGCTCACCGGAGCTGGAGCTCGTACGCGGCGGTCGTGAGGAAGGCCGGGAACGTCTCTCCGAGCACGGCCTCGCTCAGCAGCGCCGCGGCGTCCTGCGCCCGGCTGCCCTCCTCACGGGACATCTCCTCGGCGCACTGCTCGATGAGGTACTCGACCTTCTCGGCCACCACCGGCATGCCCCGCTCGGTGAGCATGCCCTGGTTGATCCACTGCCACAGCTGGGAGCGGGAGATCTCGGCGGTCGCCGCATCCTCCATGAGGTGGTCGATCGCCGCGGCCCCCTGACCGCGCAGCCAGCTGTCGAGGTAGCGCATCGCCACCCGCACGTTCTGGCGGACCCCCGCCTCCGTGATGCGGCCTCCCTCCACGTGCGTGTCCAGCAGGTCCGCGGCGGTCACGGCGACGTCCTCCCGGAGCTGGTGCAGCTGGTGGGGAGCCTCTCCGAGCACCGCGTCGAACTCCGCCTGCGCCGCGGGGACCAGGTCGGGATGGGCCACCCAGGTGCCGTCGAAGCCGTCGGTCGCCTCCCGACGCTTGTCGTCGGAGACCATCTCCAGGGCCTGCCGCGTCACCTCCGGATCCCGGCGGTCGGGGATGAACGCGCTCATCCCGCCGATCGCGTGGGCGCCGCGGCGATGGCAGGTGCTCACCAGCAGCTCCGTGTACGCCCGCATGAACGGCACGGTCATCGTCAGCTCCGAGCGGTCCGGCAGCACCCGCCGCCGTCCCCGGTCGCGGAACATCTTGATGATGCTGAACAGGTAGTCCCAGCGGCCGGCGTTCAGCCCGGCGCAGTGGTCGCGCAGCTCGTAGAGGATCTCCTCCATCTCGAACGCCGCCGGCAGCGTCTCGATGAGCACGGTGGCGCGGATGGTGCCGTGCGGGAGGTCCAGGTGCTGCTCCGTGTGCGTGAACACCTCGTCCCACAGCCGCGCCTCGAGATGGGACTCGAGCTTGGGCAGGTAGAAGTAGGGGCCCGCGCCGCGCTCGACGAGCTCGCGGGCGTTGTGGAAGGCGTAGAGCCCGAAGTCCACGAGGGCCGCGATGGCCCGGCCGCTGCGGCCGCGCGCGCCGGTGTACCGCAGATGTGCCTCATCGAGGTGCCAACCGCGGGGCCGCAGCACGATGGTCGGGGTCTCCTCGCCCAAGCGGTACTCCTTGCCCTGCTCGGAGACGAAGTCGATCTGCCGGCGGATCGCGTCGTGCAGGTTCACCTGCCCGCCGATGATGTTCTCCCAGGTGGGGCTGAGTGCGTCCTCGTGGTCGGCGAGCCACACCCGGGCCCCGGAGTTCATCGCGTTGACCGTCATCCTGCGGTCGGTGGGGCCGGTGATCTCCACCCGACGGTCCTCGAGGCCGGGGCCGCTACCGGCGACGGTCCACTCGGGATCCTCGCGCACGGCGGCGGTGGTGGGGAGGAAGTCGAACATGGCCCCGGCGGCGATCGACTCGCGGCGCAGGGTCCTCGCCTGCAGCAGCCGGTGACGCTCGCAGTGGAAGAGGTCGTGCAGGCCGGCGACGAAGTCGAGGGCCGCCGGGGTGAGGATCTCCTCGAAGCGCTCGGACATCGCGCCGAGCACCTCCAGGGTGCCTCGCTCGGCCGACGGACCGGGTCGGGTCGGGTCCGATCGGTCGGTCTGAGCGGTCTGGTGGGGTCGGGTGGGTCGAGTGTCCTGGGTGAGGGTCATCGGATGCTCCTTGCTCGGTGCGGTCGCAGAGGACGGGGTGGTCAGCGCAGCCGGTGCAGTCGGTGTGGTCGCTGCGCTCGGTGCGCTCGGTGCGCTCGACGGATCAGTGGAACTGGGCGGTCTCGGTGGAGCCGGCGAGGGCGAGGGTGCTGCTGCTCGGGTTCAGCGCGGTGGAGACCCGGTCGAAGTACCCCGTGCCCACCTCGGCCTGGTGGCGATGGGCGGTGAAACCGGAGGCCGCAGAGGCGAACTCCGCCTCCTGCAGTTCGACGAACGCGGACATCTGGCTCGTCTCGTACCCGCTGGCCAGCTCGAACATCGCGTGGTTGAGCGAGTGGAAGCCGGCCAGGGTGATGAACTGGAAGGCGTACCCCATGGCGGCCAGCTCGCGCTGGAAGCGCGCGATCTGGGCGTCGTCGAGGTGGCGCTTCCAGTTGAAGCTCGGCGAGCAGTTGTAGGCGAGCTTCTGGTTCGGGAAGTCGCGGTGGATGCGCTCGGCGAAGGTGCGGGCCAGCTCGAGATCCGGCTCCGCGGACTCGACCCACAGCAGATCCGCGTACTCCGCGTAGGCCAGGCCGCGGGAGATCACCGCATCGATGCCCGGACGCACCTCGTAGAAGCCCTCCGCGGTGCGCTCCCCGGTGAGGAACTCCCGGTCCCGCTCGTCGACGTCGCTGGTCAGCAGGGTCGCCGCGAGGGCGTCGGTGCGGGCGATGATCACCGTGGGTGTTCCTGCCACGTCGGCCGCGAGCCGGGCCGCCCCGAGGGTGCGCACGTGATGGGAGGTGGGGACCAGGACCTTGCCGCCCATGTGGCCGCATTTCTTCTCGCTGGCCAGCTGGTCCTCCCAGTGCACGCCGGCGGCTCCCGCCTCGATCATCGAGAGCATGAGCTCGTAGGCGTTCAGGGGTCCGCCGAAGCCTGCCTCCGCATCCGCGACGATCGGTGCGGTCCAGTCCCGGCTCGTGGCGCCGGTCTCCGCGTGCTCGATCTGGGCCGCCCGGAGCAGGGCGCTGTTGATCCGGCGCACGACGGCGGGGACGGAGTTGACCGGGTAGAGGGACTGGTCCGGGTAGGTCTTGCCGGAGAGGTTCGCATCGGCCGCGACCTGCCAGCCGGAGAGGTAGATGGCCTTCAGTCCCGCCCTCACCTGCTGCACGGCCTGGTTCCCGGTGAGGGCGCCCAGGGCGCGCACCCAGCTGCCGGGGTCCTCCGTGTTCTGCTGGACGAGATCCCACAGCGACTCCGCGCCGCGGCGGGCCAGGGTGTGCTCCTCGCGCACCGGGCCGGCGAGGGCCACGACGTCCTCCGCGGTGTGGTCGCGACGCACATCGCGCCACCGGGGATCGAGATCCCACTCGGCGGCGAGCTCCGCGGCCGTGATGCTCTGGTCACCGGTGCGGCGGGTGAACTGCTCCATGGTGGACTCCTCTGCTGCTCCACGTCCGACCGAAGGGGTCGAGCGGTCCCGGCGAACTTCGTCGGGTCCTCACACTCTGGAGCGTCGATTCCCCGATCCGAAGGGGCTGGGAGGAAGAACTTCTGCCATATTTCTGGCACGGAGAACTTCCGGCGTGGCATCCTTTCCGCCATGGCACACGACGACGTGGATCACGACGACTCCTCCGACCGCCTCACCATCGGCCGCCGCATCCGCGCCCGTCGGCTCGAGCGGGGTCTGTCCCTGCGCGAGCTCGCCGAGGCGCTCGAGCGGGCCCCCTCCCAGCTCTCCGTCATCGAGAACGGACGGCGCGAGCTGCGGCTCGGGGAGCTGCGGCGCATCGCCCGCGTGCTCGGGGTCGAGGTGGAGGACCTGCTGCGGCAGGAGGCCCCGTCCCGCCGCGCCGCCCTGGAGATCTCGCTGGAGAAGGCGCAGACCGGCGCTCTGTATCAGGGACTGGAGCTGCCGGACCTGCCCGTGCGCCGTTCGCTCAGCGATGCCGCGATCGAGACGATCCTGCGCCTCCACGACGAGCTCGAGCGTCTGCACCGCGAGCGCGCCGCGACGCCCGAGGAGGCGCGGCGCGTGAACGGGCAGCTGCGCGAGGAGCAGTCCCGCTCGGGCAACTACTATCCCGAGCTCGAGGCGACCGCCCGGGATCTGCTGGCGCGGATAGACCATCGCGGCGGACCGCTCTCCCATCGCAAGGTCTCACTGCTGGCCGCGGAGCTCGGCTTCAGCCTGCACTCGGTGGGCGACCTGCCCCACTCCACCCGCAGCATCACCGACGCCGAGAACATGCGCATCTACCTGCCGCTCGAGCGCAGCGCCACCGACCCCCGCACCACGGTGCTGCAGGCGATCGCCGCCCATGTGCTCGGCGAGGAGGAGCCTGCCGACTATGGCGAGCTGCTGCGACAGCGCGTCGAGGTCAACTACCTGGCCAGCGCCATGCTGCTGCCGGAGGCGGGGGCCGTGGACTTCCTGCGCTCCGCGAAGGCCCAGCGCGAGCTGTCCGTGGAGGACCTGCGCGATGAGTTCTCTGTGAGCTACGAGATCGCGGCCCACCGCTTCACGAACCTCGTCACCCGCCACCTCGATCTGCCCGTGCACTTCCTGAAGACCCACTTCAGCGGCGCGATCGTCAAGGCCTACCAGAACGACGAGGTGCGCTTCCCGACGGATGCGCTGGGCGCCGTGGAGGGGCAGCTGGTGTGCCGCTGGTGGAGCGCCCGCCAGGTCTTCCAGAGCGAGGACCGCATGAGCCCCTACTGCCAATACACCGACAAGCCCGGCGGCACCTACTGGTGCACCTCCCACATCGAGCCCGGACCCGGCGGGGAGTTCTCCATCTCGGTGGGCACCCGCTTCGAGCACACCCGCTGGTTCCGGGGCCGCGAGACCACCCGCCGGTTCGCGTCCTCGTGCCCCGACCAGGAGTGCTGCCGCGAACCCGAGCCGGCTGCCGAGGATCGTTGGCAGGGCAGCGTGTGGCCGGTGGCGCGCCTGCACGCCTCCCTGCTCGCGGCGATGCCCTCGGGCACCTTCACGGGGGTGGACCGGGTCGCGATGCTGGAGTTCCTGGACCGGCACTCTCCGCAGCAGGGGCCGATGACCGGGATGCCCCAGCCCTGAGGCGATACGACGTCCCCCTCTCGTCCTCTTTGGCCACACGACCAGAAAATGCTGGTCAGAGGCAGATCACGATCACGTGGTCATTACCGTCGGGCAACTGGATCGGCGCTCCGCACAGGCGGACACTGGCGATACGGCCGATGCCGCCGTGGCACCGACCGGGGCACGAAAGAGGTTGCCATGAAACGCGTGCTCTCCGTGCTCGCCAGTCTTGTGCTCTTCGTCGGTCTGGGACTGACCACAACGCTCGCAGCCAATGCCGCGCCGTACTGCGGCATCGCCTGGGGGTCCCTTCCCGCATCACGGGCCGGAACGTCCTCGGCCCACCTCGATGATCTGCGCACGGGCCGGCATGACTGCTATGACCGTCTCGTCATCGACCTCGACCACTCCGTCACCGGATACTCGGTGGCCTATGTGACCGCGGTCCACCGCCCCGGATCCGGATCCACCGTGCGCCTCGCCGGCGGCGCCGATCTGCAGATCGTCCTCAACGCTCCCGCGTACGACAGCGCTGGCCGGGCCACTTACGACCCGTCCTCCGCGAACACCGCCGTCGATGTCGACGGTTACCGCACCTTCGAGCAGGTCGCCTTCGCCGGCAGCTTCGAAGGGTCCACCACGATCGGCCTGGGCGTGCGCGCCCGGCTCCCGATGCGCGCGTTCGTCCTGGACGGACCGGGGAACGGCTCCCGGATCGTCGTGGACGTCGCCCATCGCTGGTGACGCGACGACGCGTCCCGTCACCTGCTCCCACAACACCGGCGGCGCCCCACGGGGTGCCGCCGGTGCTCGCCGTCCGGGGTGCGGCCGATGATCAGGGGGCCGACGCGGACTCCCGGTCGGAGGCATCGGCCGCGGCCGCGCGCCGCGGGTCCAGGCAGCCGGCCACGAAGACGACCACCAGGATCACGCCGCAGATCAGTGCCGCGACTGTGCCGCCCACCAGCAGCGGGAAGTTCGCCAGCGAGATCGCGAGGACCACGAGCAGGCCCAGTCCGCCGAGCCCGGCCAGGACGAGAACCGGCACCGGCGCCCGCGCCGTCCGGTGCGTGATCCCGAAGCGCACCACGGCGAGGGAGGTCAGGGCCATCATCACGATGACGCCCACGGCGCCGAGGCCGGAGTACCAGGTGTAGATCTCCACCACCGGGTCGAGCTGGGCGAGGGCCGAGACCACCACGATCAGGGCGGTCACGCCGCTCACCCACAGGGAGGCGCGCGACGGCGCCCGGTGGAGGGGATGTGCCGCGCCGAGGCTCGTGGGCAGCACGCCCCGGCGGCCGAGCGTGAACAGGTACCGGGTGACGATGTTGTGGAAGCCGAGCATGCACGCGAACATGCTGGTCACGACGAGGACTTGGACGAGATCGGCCATGATCGGCGCGATCACCTCGCCGGTCAGGCCCACGATGATGCTGTCGGGGTTCGCGGTCGCCGCGTCAACCGCCGTTGCCGCGCCGAGGCCCGAGATGACCAACCATGCCGAGACCGTGTAGAGCACGCCGATGAGCACCACCGCGAGATACGTGGCACGCGGGATGGTGCGCAGCGGATCCTTCGCCTCGTGGCGGAACACGGCGGTGGCCTCGAAGCCGAAGAAGCCGAGGAAGGCGAAGAGCAGTCCCAGGCCCGGGGCGCCCGAGAGCGCCTCGGCGGGGCTGAACGGGGTGGCGCTCAGCTCCCGACCGGACAGCAGCACCCCGAGGTCGATCGCGAAGACGGCGAGGATCTCGAGCACCAGCACCACGCCGAGGACCTTCGCGGAGAGGTCGATCTTGCGGTAGCCGAGGAAGGCGACGATCGCGATCATGAGAGCGGAGATCAGCCACCAGGGAACTTCGATCCCCGTTCCCAGAGCGAGCAGGTTTCCGGCCTGAACACCCAGGTAGCAGGTCATCGAGACGGTGAGCAGCACGTAGGAGAGCAGAGCGATCGCTGCGGTGCCGAGGCCCGCCCGGCGGCCGAGCCCGCGATCGACATAGGCGTAGAACGCGCCGGCGTCGGGCACGTGCGGGGTCATCCAGGTGTAGCCCACCGAGAACAGCAGCAGGATCACGGTGGCGGCAAGGATCATCAGCGGGGCGCCGACCGAGCCCGCCGAGAGCAGGATGATCGGGAAGTTCGCGACCACCACGGTGATGGGGGCGGCTGCGGCGACGACCATGAGCACGATGCCCGCCACCCCGAGATTGCGTGTCAGATCCGTGTCCACGGCTGTTCTCCCTCGCGTCGGCGACTGCGGCTCGTCGACTCGTCGTAGGCGGCACGAGGTGCCGCGGCTCGCGCGCCCGTCCGCTGACGGGCACAACGACGGAACGGTACGGGAGCGCCCGGTGCCCACGCCGCAGCGTCCACGGATCGGCGCAGGTCAGACACACGTGACAGGGACCGGGACGGGGACTGGCAGCACAGGCAGTGGGAGGCCGAGGGGGCAGATAGCAGGGGACGGACGGCGAAACGCCCGGCCCCTTGACGGGGGCCGACCGTTCGTCAGCGCACGGTCCGTGACGGACCAGCAGGGGTGATCAGGCGGTGGGGATGACCAGGCCGGAGCCCGTTCCGCGAGCCGTCTCGAACCGCTTCTGGACATCG
>NZ_JBQSYW010000005.1:0-221755 GCF_052379725.1 Brachybacterium sp. 107
GACTTCCTCCTCGGAGGGCTCCTCCTCCGCAGCAGGCGCTTCCTCAGCCGGCTCTCCCTCAGCAGGCACTTCCTCAGCGGGCTCGTCCTCGACGGCCGGCTCCTCGTCGACCACCTCGTCGGCCGCCGCGTCCTCGGCAGGAGCGTCGGCTTCCTCGTCCTCGATCGGCTCCGCTGCTGAGGTCTCGGCGGACGTCGGATCGTCTCCGCTGGAGAAGGCGATCGCGGAGCAGCCGCCCACGACGAGCAGGAAGAGCACGATGCAGCCGCAGCCGGCAGCGATCAGCCCCTTCTTCTTCCTCTTCGGGGCCGGCGGGACAGGCGGCATGCCGGACGCGCCGTTCACCGGGAAGCCGTGCGGGGTGCCGTTCTGGGCGAAGCCGTCGGGGACACCGCCGAAGTTCGGGGCGGGCGGGAGATCCGGAGAACCCGGACCCTGGGGCGAGGGCGCATTGCTGGTCATAGCTGCACTCCGTTCTGGGTAAGACATCAACCCCTGGGCACGGGCGTGCCAGGGCCACTGCTGAGAGAAGAGGCCTCGACGGTGTGCGTGGGCTCTGGAGCCGCAGCAGATCTGCGACGAGCATCGGCGTCCGATCCGAGATCGGAGGGGGAACATCTACCGCTTGGGCCTTCACCGGAGAGAGTACGATCGGCGTCCGACAGACGAAGCACTGCCGCCGTCAACAGCACCTGTGCAGCGCAAGGAGAACCCGAGGAGACCCGTGAGGTGGCGATGACGTCCGCGGGACGCTGAGACCGGGACGACGGGAGGGACTGCGCGCGGGAGCCGACGGGCTGACGGGGAGCACGGCGCCACGTACGATCCGGTCAACTCCCGAGCAGAGGTGGGCACCATGAACCGTCTGGACATCGTCAGGTCCGTCGCCGTCGCCGATGCCCTCGGGGCCCCGTACGAGCTGGGCCTGCATCCGGGGCCAGGGCTGTCCTCGAGGACGTTCACGGTCGATGGTCCGGAGGGACCCGCGCGGCCCACGGTACGGATCCTCGGCGGCGACGCACCGTATGGAACCTGGACGGACGACACCCAGATCGTGCTGATGGTGCTCGATGCCCTGCGCCGCGCCCCCTCGGATCCGGTCACCGCGTACAGGGAGAACCTCATCGCCTGGGAGCGCGGGGCGTTCACGCCGGCGGGCGTCCGGCTCGACGTGGGGATCCAGACCAGCAGCGCCATCGCCGAGCTGAAGCGGGGCGTGGATCCGACACCGACGACCTCCTCGGGCAACGCGTGCCTCATGGTCGCGATCGGCGTGTTCGCGCGCGGCAACGGGGCCGAGCATCTCGAAGCCCTGGTGCGGTCCACCCATCACAGCGACAAGGCGGTCCGCGACGCGGCTTCGATGCTGACGATCCTCGACGACGCCCGCGACGGTATCGAGCCGGTGCCGCCCGTCGATGTCGTCCTGCTCCCCGCGATGACGCCGACCGGCTTCAGCGAATCCACGCTGTACCTGGCGCAGTACGCCCTGCAGACCACGACGTCGTTCCTCGAGGGGATGGACTCGATCAACGCCGCTGGGGGCGACACCGATTCGATCGGTGCGGTCTACGGAGCGCTGTGCGCGGTCTCCGGCCGCGAGGCGCCGCGGGAGCTCACGGAGACGCTGGTCGCCGGGGAGGTGCTGGAGCAGTACGCGGGATGAAGCGGTCGGACGTCGCGGCGAGAAGCTGCCGACGTTCGTCTCTTGACCCCGGGGTGTGCCAGCGACGTCTACTGGACGGATGGATGCCACCGCACGGATGCGACCCACTCGCCCCGGCTGGCCCGAGGTCGTCCTCGGCGGCCTCGTCTATCTGGCGGCGTTCGGCGTCGTCGTCACGCTCCCCCGCATCGGTGATCCGGCGCTCACCGGCATCGTCGGACTCCTCGTCTCCGGGGCGATGGGACTGGCCGCCTTCGCGATCGCTGCCCTGATACGTATCCGCGGACTGGCCGCCTTCGGCATCCGCCGAGCGACGCCGTCGCATCTCCTCGTCGGGGCAGGCCTCGGAGTCGCCTCCTACCTGGTCGGCACGGTCCTCTCGGTCGGCTTCATCCTGCTCACAGGATTCAGCGAGAACGTGCAGTCGAGCTACCAGGCCGGTGCCGCAGCCGGCGCTGTGGGCCTGATCCTGTCGATCGTCGCCGGGGCGATGATCACACCGCTCGGCGAGGAAGCCTTCTTCCGAGGCGTTCTCGCCAATGCGCTGCTCGGGGTGACGAAGCCCTGGCTCGCGATCCTCCTCAGCGCCTCGATCTTCGCCCTTGCCCACGGCCTCAATCCCGTGCTGCCCACAGCGTTCGTCGTCGGCCTGGCCTCCGGGTTCCTGTTCCATCGCTCGGGTTCGCTGTGGCCCAGCGTGATCCTGCACGGGGTCAACAACCTCACCGCGATGCTCGTGCCCCTGGCGGTCGCACAGCTCGCCTCCGGGACGTGACCAGGCCGCATCCGCACCGCACGTGCTCTGCGATCCGTCAACTCGGACATCACCCGCCTGGTCGCCACCCCTGGACATGCATGCTCTACTGGAGGTATGAATACTCTTTCCTCCACTCGCCGCCGGATGACCCGTGACGAGGCGCTCGCCTGGAACGCCGACTGGTCCCCCGCTGACGTCTCGCTGTTGGAGGAGAACTTCGACCGGGTCGGAGCGCACACCTTCTACCGCACCCAGTCCAACGGCAGCCTCACCGTGCAGGACAAGGCCGGCAAGTCGCTGATGTACATCCATCCTGGCTATGTGTCGTTCCCGGCGGGCCTGGCCCCCGAGGACCGCGCGAACGCCGAGGTCCAGGGCTTCGACCTCTCCACCGTGCAGACCGGCGCGAAGGTGCCCGCCAAGGGCGAGGAGCAGCTCACGATCTGCCCCGACTGCTTCTACGCGATGCCCTACACAGGAGTGTGCGACACCTGCGGCTGATCCGCGGGACGAGGGACCCCTCCGCACCAGGAGGACCCCCGATCTCCAGCACAGGCCTACGGTTCACCCTCGTGGTGTCCGTCGGCCTTCTGCGTCCCCGGCCCTCTGCGTCCTCGGCCGTCTGAGCCTCCTGGCCGCCTGCGCCGGCGCTGCCTCTCAGGGGCGTGGATCGGCTCCGGGCCACCGAGCCTGCTGCTCGAAGAACGTCGGCGGGCGGCGCACGTCGATCCCGCCGACCTCCTCGGCCTCCGCTGCCAGCTCGAACGCCCGTGTCTCGGGACCGTAGGGAAGAGTGTGCGGGCCGACCTCGCGGACCAGGGGCCCCGCGCTCGGGACCGCCCCGGCGCTCCCGATCCTCGTGGCCTCGAGACGCCGGTTCAGGCGGTTGCCGAGGTCCTGGTCGCGGAACGGAGCGACATCCGGCCAGGTGATCACGACGGTGTGGCGCTCGAGCACCTCGATCCGCTCGATGCTCTCCCAGGGCACCAGGCCCTGGCCGTGCAGGATGTCGAACCAGCCCTGCGAGGTGATCGTCGCACTGCGGCTCTCGTCGGCGCGCAGCAGACGCATCAGGCGGGGCGCGAGGATCGCGATGCCGAGCACGGGGGCCCACACCAGCAGCAGCCCGATCCACCACGAATCGCTGCCCTGCGCGATCACTGCCAGGATGCCGATCAGCAGCAGGATGCAGGCCGACAGGGCCCAGACACGGCTCGCGATGCCGATCCAACGGCCGCTCCGGGAGGGGGCGAGCGCCTCCGGATCCGGGGACCAGTTCGCCTCCAATCGCAGGGCGTGGACCTCTGCGGCCGTGGGGGCGAACCCTTCCTCGGCCCAGCGGGCCACGGCCTGCTGGGCCCCCGGGCGCCAGCGCACCCGGGCACCCAGCCCGTCGACCGGGCGCCCGAGGGACTCGGCGGCACACTGTGCCTCCCGCACCGGGGCGATCCCCTCCCAGGGGAGGGGGTCCCGTATCTCGCCGTGGCCTCTGGTGATGGTCAGTCCCGACGGGGAGACGGCGACCACGCCCGCGCCGTCCGCATAGCGACGGCTCAGCCACGGCAGCGCCGTCGCGGTCGGGAGGGCGATCAGCACGGTGAGCATCACGGCAGCGAGCACCCCGCCCGGCGCGTCCAGGGACACGCAGATGCCGAAGGCGATCAGACCGATCACCGTCGACCCGAGCGCGATCCACGACACGATGATCGCGAGGCGACGCGAGCGGTTCGCCACGATGACCGCCTCGCCGAGCCGGCGGGGTTCCCGCAGATCCCGGTGGAACCCGATGACGGTGCTCGCCCAGATGATCGAGCCCAGCATCAGCATCACGAGGGTGACGGCGATGCGGAATCCGACACCCTGGTCACCGTCCCCGAACGGGACGGAGCCCAGGATCAGGAGGAACAGGACGGAGAGGCCCCCTCGCACCGGCGGGATCGACAGGCACCCCATCGCAGTCCTCGGGCTCATCGCGGGCACGCTCCTGCCCGGTCGGACGTCACGAGCTCGGGAAGGCCGACGGGCGCGGGGAGGGCGGGGAGGGCGGGGAGCAGCACCCCGATACGGTACGCCCCACGGGACGTCTCCTCACGCGATCGGCTTGCGCACGAGCAGGCCGTAGCAGACACCGCCCAGCACGGCGATCACGCCGGCCACCAGGAACGACGGGGTGTAGGAACCGGTCGCATCGACGACCACGCCGGTGACGATCGGTGCCAGAGCGCCGCCGAAGTAGCCGCCGAAGTTCATGATCCCGCCGAAGCGCGCCGCGTGGGAGTCCGGGACGATGTCCGAGGAGATCGCCCAGGACTGCGCCTGCGCGGCCGCGACGATCGCCAGGGCGAGGCTGAGCACCAGGAGGGCGAGGGCGAGGTTGTGCACGAACGGCACGATGCACAGGAGCACACCGAGCGCGACGCACCCGCCCACCAGGATCACCTTCTTGGAGAGCATCGAGCTGAGCTTGTACCTCCGCGCCAGCACGACCGTGACGCGGCCGGCGAAGATCGCACCGAGGGCTGCCGCGAGGTAGGGCACCGCCGCGACCCAGCCCGTGCTGGCGATCGAGACGCCGAGGGTGTTCTGCAGGAACAGAGGCAGGAAGGTCAGGAAGATGTTCCAGATCCAGATGGTGCTGAAGAAACCGAGCATCAGACCCCAGGTCTGCGGGTACGTGAAGAACGTGAGCCAGGGGATCTTCACGGGCTCCTCGGCGGCGTCGTCACGGCCGGCGAGGATGTGCCGGTATTCGTCGTCGGAGAGGTGCTTGGAGTCCTCAGGAGCTCGGTAGAACGCCCAGAACGCCACGGCGAGGAGAACACCAGCGGCGCCGATGATGAGGAACATCGAGCGCCAGCCGAAGGTGAGGGTCAGCAGCGTGAGCACTGGAGGTGCGATGGCCGATCCCCACTTCGATCCGGAGTCCCAGATGCCGGCGGCCTGACCGCGCTCCTCGCGAGGGAACCACTGGGTGGCGATCTTGCTCGAGTTCGGGGAGTTCGGTGACTCACCGATGCCCAGCAGCACGCGGAAGGTCAGGAAGTGCGCCATGGTGTGGCCGAAGGCCATCAGCGCGGTGGCGACCGACCACATGCCCATCGCGACGAAGTACATGCGCCGCGGTCCCACCTTGTCGATGAGATAGCCGGCGGGCAGCTGGCAGAACGCGTAGGTCCAGGAGAAGACGGCCCCCATGAGACCGATGTCGGTGTTGGTGAGGCCGAGCTCTTCCATCATGAACGGCGCCGCGATGGAGATCGAGCTCCGATCGAGGTAGTTCAGGAGGCCCGCGAGGAGCAGCCATCCCAGGATCAGATAGCGCAGGTTGCGCACTGCACGGTACTTCCGAGCGGGTCGCTGCGCTCGCGTCGTGGGCGTCGACGTCATCGGCTGAATACTCCTTCGTAGACAGGGTGCCGCGGCGCGATGCTGCGCTGCGGGCGCGGTCCGTTCTCGGACTGCAGGGGTCGAGGGTGGGGTGCCGTGGCCGGGCGGAGGACTTCTGTGGGCTCATCGGGCTCATCGTCACGCTGTGGTCCACGACACGATCCATAGATCCTATAGGTAAACATGGTCCTGTCAAACACTGCCACGGCACCCCGAGATTCGCGCGTCGGCCTGACTGAGCAGACCACACCTCATTCTCGGCCAATGCGCACCGCCGTGAACGTCAAAGAGCAGTCGTTGGAGTGTGCGCAGGCCTATAGGATCACTCTCCTGTCTCCGCTCTCCGCTCTCCGCAGACGCTGAGTGCGTGAGGAACCCGGACGCGACGAGGTGCCGTGCGGCGGGACTGCACGGATCATCCTGCGATCACTCGTTGACGCCCTGGAGGACTCGCGTCAGAGTTCAACGATCAGTGCGTCGCGATCGCCGCAGGAAGCGAAGGAGCTCCCATGTCACGCCCGGATCCCTCTGCCACGCCGGCCTCCTCAGGGCAGGAGCCGCCCGCTGAGGCCGGGGTGAACCCCGGGACGCACCGTCTGGTCCCCCGCGCCCCGGCGATCTCGTGGTGGATGCTGCTGCTGACCACCGTCGCGATCCTCATGACCTCGGTGGACCACCAGATCCTGCCCGCCGTGCTGCCCCAGATCTCCGAGCAGTACGGGCTCGACGCGCAGCAGGCCGGGCTCATCAACTCCGTGTACTTCGCCGGCCTGGTCGCCGGCGGCGTCATCTTCGGCTACCTCTCCGACCGCATCGGCACCGGCTACCGACGCTCGTGGACCTGGAACGTGGCGATGCTGCTCGCCGTGATCGGCGGCGCGCTCACCTTCGGTCTGGCCGGCAGCTTCATCGCCTTCCTCCTGCTGCGGATCCCGATGGGCATCAGCCGCGGCGGATCCGAGCCGGTGAACGTCGCGATCGTGGCCGAGTGGTGGCCCAAGGAGCACCGGGGTTTCGCCGTGGGCGTGCACCACACCGGCTTCCCGATCGGGCAGTTCCTCGCAGGCGCCCTCATCGCCATCGTGCTCGGCTCCGCCCATTGGAGCGCCGCCTTCCTGGTCATCCCGATGCTCGGCATCCCGATCATCATCGGGCAGGCATTCCTGGGCCGGAAGAAGCATCAGGCCACGGTGTACCGGAAGATGGAGGAGATGGAGCAGACGCCTCCGCTGCCGGAGCTCTCCACGCGCAGCGACGGCAGCTTCTGGGGCCCGGTCAAGGAGGCCCTGCGGCACAAGAACGTCCGCTGGGCGGTGGTGCTGTGCTTCCTCTTCCTCTGGGGTGAGGCCGGCGTCGTCACGTTCTTGACCACGCAGTTCCGCGGCTTCGGGATGGGGGTCTCCGACGCGATCCTCGTCTCCGGCGCCTCGGGGCTGACCGGCTGGATCGGCCAGGTGGTGTGGGGTTCCCTCTCCGACCGTCTCGGCCGCAAGTTCGCGATCGGATTCCTCATCGTCGGGTGGGCCGGAAGCCTGCTGGCGATGATCTTCATCCACGATCTGACGTCGGCCTGGATCATCCTGCTGGTGTGGGGCCTGTTCCGCAATGCGCCCTTCCCGGTCGTCTATGCCCTCCTGGTGGACTCCGTGCCGCGGGCCGCCGGCACCGCGCTCGGCATCATGATCGGCGTGGCCCTGGGCGTCTCGGGCATCTTCGCCTCGGCCGTCTCCGGCACCGTGATCACGCAGCTGGGCTTCACCTGGCACTACATCGTGCTGGCGATCATCTGCCTGCTCGCCTTCATCCCGCTGTCCCGGATCACCGAGACCGTCGCCATCGCTCGCAGGCGCATGCCCGACGGTCCGGCTCAGCAGCTCTCGTAGACGTACCCGGGCTCGCCGCTCGCAACCAGCTCCACGTCGCGCAGGATCGTCAGCGGTGCCCGGTCCGGATCCGCACACACCTCGGCGAAGCTCATCCCGGCCTCGGCGAGGGAGGGCGGGTACTCGATCTGGAGCACGTGCTCGCCGTAGACGTCGGTGTGGGCGGAGCACTCGTCGTACCTGCCGCATTCCTCGGTCACCGCCAGGTCGAAGCCGAGCTCGGTGTGCGCCGTCCCGGCGATCTCCGCGGCGTTCTTCTGGGCGGTGGCCAGGCCGGAGGCGTGGGCGATCTCGACGTACCGGGCGGCGAGGCTGCGGGCGCCGTCCTCGTCGATCGCGTCGAAGCGGGTCCAGGTGTCGAGGTTGTCGATCTCCACCGCGTCGAATCCCGCGTCGGCACATCCGGCGAGGACGGGTTCGAGGATGTTGAGGATCCCCTCTCGCTGCGCGGCGGTCGAGGGGTCCAGCACGTACTCGTCCGGCCAGTCCGGATCGGTCACGAGGTCGCCGCCCGGATCGGTGAGCAGCAGCTCGGGGTGGTCGCGCCAGAGGTCGGCCTCGTCGGGCTGGGTCTGGAAGCCGTTGACGTAGCAGATGCTGTAGGTGCCGGGCTGCGGTTGCGCGCGGGCGTCGCGCACCACGACCGCGACGTCGGCCTCATAGGCCCCGCCGAGCTGGTAGTCGAAGCCGCCGGTCGACGGAGGGAGGGCGACGTCCGCGGCGTCAGTCGGCGAGGCGGACGGCGTCGGGGCCGCCGCACCGGTGCAGGCGGCGAGCGCGAGGCTCGAGAGGAGCACGGCCGCGGCTCGACGTGCTCGGGCCGAACGCCCAGGGAAGCCCGTCATGCGGTCCGGTCGCTCACCTCATACGGCACCCCGAAATCCCGGGCGGCGCGACGGGCACAGGAGAGGGTGTCCTCGAGCGGCGGGTAGGTCAGCGCGCCGCTGGTCAGCTGAACCTCGAGACCGTCCGCGGTCTGCTTCATCCCCAGGACCTGGTCGAAGGGGATGAGCCCTCGATCATGCAGCACGTCGAACCACCCGTGACGGCTCACGCCGGCGTCGTGACGCTCCCGGCGCACGGCACGGACCGCCTGGACCACGAAGATCGGGACTCCCACCACCGGGATCCACCCGAACACGAGCAGCACGAACCAGTTCCCGTCGCGCAGCGTGCCCTCTGCGAGCACCGCACCGACGAGGATCACCTCGAAGAACGCCATGATGAGCGCCATCCACAATGAGCGCATGCCGCTCCCCCACCGCTGCATGCGGGTGGGTTCGTGGCTGCGCGGATCCGGGCACCACGCGGGGTCCAGGTGCAGGGACCGGGTCTCGTCGAGGCTCGGCAGGAACCCGTCCGCCATCCATCGCGCCACGGCTTCGCGCGCACCGGGGTGCCAGCGGACGTCGGGTGCGGCCACCGCCTCGAGGCGATCCAGCGATTCATGGATCTCGTCGTTTTCCGGCCGCTGAGCAGAGAGCTCCGGGAAAGGCTCCGTCTCCTCGTCGTGGTGTTCCGGGGAGATCACCCGCACGCCCTGCGTCGAGACACCGATGCCGCCTGCGCGCGCCGACCTTTTCCGACTGCGTCTCGGCAGTGCCGTGGCGACGATCAGACCTGCCAGCGCCGCGGCGAGCACGACGATCCTCAGGGGCGCAGGGGTGGGTCCGGCGAGGACCGCGCCGGCGATCGGTGCTGCGATCGCGGTGAGGATCAGCCCTGCCCACGAGAGCGCTACAGCGGCGCGCCGGGGCCGTGAGGCGACGGCGATCATCCCGTCGGGCCCGTCGGGCGGTCGCAGGTCCCGGAGGAATCCCGACAGCGTCATCGACCAGATGGAGACCGCGGCGAGGAGGATCACGGCCTCGATGGCCAGGATCATGGCCAGGTCGTCGATCTCGCGTGCGAGGAAGCCAGTTCCGAGCAGGACCGCCACAGAGAGCGTTCCCCTGGCAGGCGGCCAGTCGTAGAACCGTGCGTCGGACATCACCGGGTCAGCGCTCGCTGCAGTCGGAGGGAATCATCATCACCGCGCCATCATATTCACCCCTCCCCTCACTCCCACACGGATAACCTGGTGCCACCAGCGACGACGCCGCCAGCACGAGGAGCCCATATGCCGATCACCGTGCCCGACTCCCCCGAGTTCGCCTCCGAGGCGGAGCGCGTGGTGTGGGAGCACCTGGCCGCTCAGCTGCCCGGGAACGCGCTGCTGATCGCCGGGCAGCGGGTCACCGCCGCCGGTGAGGAGATCGAGGCGGATCTGCTGGTGCTGTGGCCCGGGATCGGCATGGCGGTGATCGAGGTGAAGGGCGGGCAGGTCTCGCTGCGCGGCGGGCGCTGGCTGCAGTCGGACCGGAAGGGCACCCACGAGCTGCCGCGCTCCCCCATCGAGCAGGCCCAGCGGGCCAAGCACGAGATCATCCGCTATCTCCGAGACACCTCCTCCCGGCCCATCGGGCGCAGCGTGCATCTGGCCGTCCTCCCCTACACCCAGCTCCCCGCGGACTGGGATCCGTCGGAAGCGCCCCGGGGCCTCGTGCTCGATGCCACCGACCTGCCCCGACTCGCCGAGGCGATCGTGCAGGCTCTGCGCACGCACGCCCACGACACCTACCAACCGCTCGATGAGCAGCAGCGCGATCATGCCCTGAGGATGCTTCGCCGCACGCACGGGGCGATCGAGAACCATCAGCTCCTGGCCCGCGAGATCGCCGACGAGGGCAACTCCCTGACCCGCGAGCAGGAACGCGTCGTCGCCCTGCTGCGCTTCCAGCACCGCGCGCAGATCATCGGCGGTGCCGGCTCCGGCAAGACCCACCTCGCCATGATCAAGGCCCGCGCCCTGGCCCGCGAGGGCTTCCGCACCGCGCTGCTGTGCTATTCCCGGGGCCTGGCCCGGCACTTCGAGCATCTCTCGGCGAGATGGCCGGAGGCCGAGCGCCCCGCCTACGTGGGGCTCTTCCACGATCTGCCGGTGCGCTGGGGCGCGGAATCCGAGGACCAGTTCACGGCGGAGACCGGCGGGACCCCGGTCATCTATTACGAGGAGCATCTCCCCCGCCGTCTCGCCGAGCTCGCCACCGAGCAGGATCCCGACGAGCTGTTCGACGCGATCGTGGTCGACGAGGCCCAGGACTTCGCGGACCTCTGGTGGGATGCGCTGCGTCTGTGCCTGCGCGAGCCCGACGACGGGGTGCTGTTCGTGGTCGCCGACGAGCACCAGAGCGTGTTCGACCGGGAGGGCCGTGCCCCGATCACCCTGAACCCCTTCCCGCTGGACGACAACCTGCGCAACACCCGCGCCATCGCCCGGACCTTCGCCCCGATGACGCCGATCCAGCAGACTCCGCGGATGGACGAGGGCCCGCCGGTGCGCTACGTCGAGACCTCCCCCGAGGACGCGGTCTCCGCGGCGGACGACGTCGTCGAGAGCCTCATGGACGAGGGGTGGGAACCGGGCCAGATCGCGCTGCTGACCACCCGCAGTCGCCACCCGGTGCAGAAGGAGCAGATCGAGAACTACGGGTATGACGCGTACTGGGATGAGTTCTTCGCCGCGACCGACGTGTTCTACGGGCACGTGCTGAACGTCAAGGGCCTCGAGCGGCCCGTGGTGGTGCTCGCCCTGAACGGCTTCGGCTCCGCCGAGCGCGCCCCGCAGCTGCTGTATGTCGGGCTCTCCCGCGCCAGGTCTCTGCTCGTGGTGGTCGGCGACCAGGGCGAGATCTGGGATGCCGGCGGCGGCGAGGTGCTGCAGCGGGTTCTCGGGACGACGTGAGCGCTCCGGCCGACGGCATCGACGACGCGAGGAACGCCCGAGCGCCGCGGCACGACGGGGATCACGGGACGCCTCGCGCCCGCTCCCCGAGGTTCCGCGGCGCCGTGGCCGCTGCTGGGTACGTCCGCGGACGTCTCGTTACTTGGTCTTCTCGCGCAGCACCGCCCGGCGGGCGCGGAACTCGTCCTCGTCGATCTCGCCGGTGGCGTAGCGCTCCCCGAGCGTCGACTCGGCGTCACGGCGCGGAGCCTCCGCGTGCCAGCGGCGACGGCGCATCGCCCCGGTGATGACGAACGCGGCGACGATCAGCAGGACGAGCAGAGGGAAGAACGGGAAGAAGAAGTGTGGTCCGTTCCAGGCGCCGTCGCCGTACGGGCCGCCGGCGGTGAGCTGGGTGAAGGTCTGGGTGATCATGGGAGAGATCCTCTCGGTCGATGGTGGTCCCACCCTCCTGCGAATCGACGCTCGCTCCATCGGCCCGGGAGCGGCATCGCGGCTACGTCAGCGGGCGTAGCGGCACTCAGCCGGGGAGCACGGCGCGCACTGAGAAGGTGTCGTCGTCGGCCCCGATCTCCACGCTCCCGTGCAGGTCTGCCGTGCGGCGCCGGATGCCGGCGATCCCGAAGCCCTCGCGGAGCTCGGTGAGCGGTGGCGCGGCATTGAGGATGCTCAGCTCCACCTCCCGCTCGCGGACGGTGAGATGCACTCGCGCTCTGCGCTCGGCGGCGTGCTTGACCACGTTGGTCAGCGACTCCTGCACGATCCGGTAGGCGGCGACGTCGACCGCCGCCGCCACGGGCCGGCGCTCCCCGGTGACCGTCAGCTCCACGTCGATCCCGGCCTCGCGCATCCGGGCGCACAGCGCCTCCAGCCGGTCGATCCCCGGGGTGGGGGCGTGGGAGTCGGTCGAGGCCGCGTCCGGGGCGACGGCGGCGAGGGTGGCCCGCAGCTCGGCGAGCGCCTCGGCGCTGGCCCGGCTGATCACCTGCAGCGCTTCGCGGGCCTGGTCGGGGCGGCGTTCGGCGATGTGCAGGGCGATGTCCGCCTGCATCTGGATCGCGGCGAGGCCGTGGCCCACCACGTCGTGGACCTCGGAGGCCAGGCGGAGCCGCTCGGCATCCAGGGCGGTGCGTTCACGCTCGTCGCGCTGGCGGGAGCGGGCTTCGAGCGTGAGGCGTCTGGCGAGGCCGACGCAGTAGGGCACCAGCACCCAGGCCGCGATAGGCACGGCGCTCACCAGCGCGGTGAGCGCAGCCATCGGTGAGGCGGCGACCAGGGCGTGGGCCAGCAGCAGGAGGATCCCGATCCCGGCGGCGATCGCGGAGCGCGGCAGCGGCGCCCGCCGGGCGAGGGCGAAGGCGCTCACCAGCACGGTCACGAGGATCGGACCGAAGGGGTTGCCGAGCGCCAGGAACAGGGAGGTCGCCGTCGTGGCGAGTGCGAAGGCCGGGACCGGCCACCGGCGCAGCGCCACCGCGAGCACGGCGAGGCCGGCGAGCAGGTAGGCCCAGCCATCGGGGACCGTGGCGGACACCCAGCTCCAGGGCCCGCCGCCCGTGCCGCCTGCGCCCTCGGGTCCCCAGCTGCTGCCGGGCCCGTCGCCCGCTCCCCACTGCCCTGCGACGCGCAGGGAGACGAGCACCAGCAGCCCCACCGGCAGCGCGAGCAGCACGTCGCGCAGATGCGGAGGTCCCGGGCGCGCGCTCATGGGGCAAGTGTCCTCCACCTCTCCGGGGCCGTCGCCGACCCTCGTGCGTACGGCGGTGTACGTCCCGGGACGTACGCGCAGCGGGTGCCGTGCGCGGATACTGGTGTCCGAGACGAGGGAAGGACCCCGATGATCCGCGTGCTGCTGGTCGATGATCAGGATCTGGTGCGGCTGGGCCTGCGCACGCTGCTGGAGACCGAGGACGGCTTCGAGGTCGCCGGCGAGGCGGCCGACGGGCTGGCCGCCGTGGCCGAGGCCGTGCGCGCCGTGCCGGACGTGGTGCTCATGGACATCCGCATGCCAGGCATCGACGGGATCGAGGCGACGCGGCGGATCGTGGCCCGTCCCGAGCTCGCCGCCGTGCGCGTGATCGTGCTGACCACCTTCGAACGTGACGAGCACGTGTTCGAGGCTCTCCATGCCGGGGCTGCGGGCTTCCTCCTCAAGGACACCCCACCGGTGCGGCTGCTGGAGTCGATCCGCACCGTGGTCGACGGCGGGGCGCTGCTCGCCCCGAGCGTCACCCGCACCCTCATCGCCGAGTTCGTCGCCGAGCAGCGCCGTCCCATCTCCCCGCATCCACGGATCGGGGACCTCACGACGCGGGAGGCCGAGGTGGTGGGTCTCGTGGCGCAGGGCCTGTCGAACCAGGAGATCGCCGAGCGTCTTGTGCTCAGCCCTGCCACCGCCCGCACCCACGTGAGCCGGGCGATGATCAAGCTCGGGGCCCGCGACCGCGCCCAGCTGGTGGTGTTCGCGTACCAGTCGGGGCTGGCGTGACCCGTGTCGGCGGAACCGGGACCGCCCCGGAGACTACGGTGAGCTGACGGATCAGCTGTATCCCCCGTTTCGAGAACACCGGAGTTCCCATGCCGACTGATGGCCGCGACGAGCAGCTGCGCTCACTCCTGACCGACGCCCTGGATCCGGCGCTGGCCCGTCCCGCCGTCCTCGAGGACATGCTCGCGTCCCTGCGGGAGGCGGAGGCCGAGGGCGTCGGATGGACCGAGCGGATCCTGTCCGGTGCCCCCGGCTCTCGCGCCCTGGTGGGCGATCTGCTCTATGCCCGGGGCCTCACGCCGGGGAATGTCGGCCCCGACCTCGCGCCGCATATCGACTCCTGGTCCGCGCCCGGCGTCGACCGCCAGGAACCGCTGCTGCTCGAGCACTCCGCCTTCGCCACCCCGGAGACGATCACCGAGCAGTACGACGCGATCGTGGTCGGCTCGGGCGCCGGCGGCGGCATGGCGGCGCAGACCCTCGCGCAGTCGGGCCGTCGAGTGCTCGTCGTCGAACGCGGCGATCTCCCCCGTCGCAGCGACCTGCTCACCGACCATCTGCGCACCCCGCGCTCCGGCAGCGGCCTGTTCCCGCACTCCGGCCCCGGCCCGGACGCCGAGGTGCGCGAGGTGATGCTCGGCGACGGCCCGTGGCGGGACGTCGCCGCGGGCGCGGGCCTGTGGAGCAACAACGCGATGACCATCGGCGGCGGCACCCGGATGTACGGGGCGCAGGCCTGGCGCTTCGGCCCGAAGGACCTCACGATGGCCAGCACCTACGGGGTCCCCGAGGGCAGCTCCCTGGCGGACTGGCCGATCACCTACGACGAGCTCGAGCCGTACTACACCCGCGCGGAGCAGATGCTCGGCGTCAGCGGCGGCCCGTCGACCGACCCGTGGGAGGGGCCGCGCAGTGCGCCGCTGCCCATGGGGCCGCTCGACCGCTCTCCTCTCGGCGACCTGCTGAGCGGCGCGGCCGAGCGCCTGGGGTGGGGCACCCAGCCGGTGCCGCTGCTGATCAACACCCGCGAGCGCGCCGGACGGGCAGCCTGCATCCGCTGCGCGCAGTGCGTGGGCCTCGACTGTCCGGTCGGAGCCCGCGCCGGCAGCCACAACACCACGCTCCCCGCGGCGCTCGCGACCGGGAACGCGACGCTCCTCCCCTCGGCGCAGGCCTCCCGGATCCACGTCGGGCCGGGCGGCCGTGCCGCGGCGGTGGACCTCGTCGGCGAGCGCGACGGCACTGCCTGGCGGCGCACCGTCTTCACCGATCTCGTGGTCCTGGCGGCCGGCGCGATCGAGAGCGCCCGGGTGCTGCTGGACAGCGCGAGCGACCGGCACCCGGGCGGTCTCGGCAACGACGCCGACCAGGTGGGCCGGCACCTGCAGGGGCACGCCTACGGCGGTGCGGCCGCCCTGTTCGCGGAGCAGGTGGTGGATCTGCGCGGCCCGGGTGTGGACATCTCCACGACCGATCACCGTCACGGCAACCACGGCGTCGTCGGCGGCGGGATCCTCGCCGACGAGTTCGTGCCCACCCCCGCGAGCACCCAGCGCGAGCTGCGCCTGAGCGGGCTCGTCGACGCGGACATTCCCGTCGGCTCCCCCACGATGGAACGGGCGATGCTGCGCCTGGGCAAGGTCGTCGGCCCCCTCCAGGAGGTCACCAGCGCCGACTCCAGGGTGCAGGTGACCCCCTCCCGGCGGGACCGTCTGGGCCGTTCGATCGTGCGCCTGTCCGGGAGTCTCCACGCCGAGGACCTGCGCGGCCGGGACCTGCTCTCCGCCCGCGCCGCCGACTGGCTGCGCGAGGCCGGCGCGCTCGACGTGCGGCCGATGCCGTCGATGCGCCTGCCCACCCCGCCCAGCGGCGGACAGCACCAGGCCGGGACCTGCCGCATGGGCACCGATCCGGCCGCTTCCGTGGTCGATCCCGACGGGAGGGTGTGGGGGCACGAGAACATCGTGGTGGCCGACGGGTCCACGCATGTCACCAACGGCGGCGCGAACCCCGTGCTCACGATCTACGCGAACGCCCTGCGGATCAGCGAAGCGGTCGTGCGGGCGGGCTGAGTCGTGCGGGCGGGTTGAGGTGCCGGTCGGCTCCGGCAGCCGTCCGGACCGTGTGTCCTGCACGTCACGTGCAGCGCACTGGTGCGTCCGCCCGGGCGTAGCCTTCCTCCTGCGCTCCCGTCGGAGCGCCGACACTCCTGCGCCGAAGGTTGCTCCATGCCCCACTCCGACCCGACCGCCGCAGCACGTGCCGCGACCGGCACCGACCGCGACCCACGGCTGGACCGTCCCTGGCCCGCGCTGTGGTCGATCGTGCTGGGCTTCTTCATGATCCTGGTCGACACCACCATCGTCACCGTCGCGATCCCCCGCATGCAGGCGGACCTCGGCACGGATCTGGCCTCCCTGCTGTGGGTGACCAGCGCCTATCTGCTCGCCTACGCGGTGCCGCTGCTGATCACCGGGCGCCTCGGCGATCGCTTCGGGATGAAGACGATGTACATGGCGGGCCTGGCCGTGTTCACCGCCTCGAGCCTGTGGTGCGGCCTCGCCGGCAGCGTCGAGATGCTCATCGTGGCCCGCGTGGTCCAGGGGCTCGGCGCCGGCATGATGACCCCGCAGACGATGTCGATGATCACGCGCATGTTCGCCCCCAAGGACCGCGGGCAGGCGATGGCGCTGTGGGGCGCGACCGCGGGCGTCGCCACCCTGGTCGGTCCGATCGCCGGCGGGCTGCTGGTGGACGGTCCCGGCTGGGAATGGATCTTCTTCGTGAACATCCCCGTGGGCGTCCTCGGGCTGCTGCTGGCCTGGAAGAACGTGCCCCGCTTCTCCCGGCGTGCCCACTCCTTCGACTGGCTGGGCGTGGTGCTCTCCGCCGCGGGTCTGTTCCTGCTGGTGTTCGGCATCCAGGAGGGCAACACCTACGACTGGGGCACGGTCACCGACTCCCTGCAGATCGGCCCGCTCGACACCCACGTGCCGATCAGCGTGCCCGGCCTGATCATCGCGGGCGCGCTCACCATGGTGGCGTTCATCGTGTGGCAGGCGAAGAACCGGCGCGAGCCGCTGGTGCCCCTGTCGCTGTTCCGGGACCGCAACTTCTCCGTCGCGAACATCGCGATCGCCATGATGGGCGCGACCGTGCTGACGCTGTCCTTCCCCATCACGCTCTACTTCCAGCGGGTCATGGGCATGTCCCCGACGCAGGCCGCGCTGATGACCGTGCCGATGGCACTGGTCTCCCTCGCCTTCGCCCCGTTCGTCGGGAAGTGGATGGTCACCCGCAACCCGCGCTGGATGGCGCTGGGCGGCTTCGTCTCCCTCGCCGCCGGTCTGTTCTGGCTGTCCCGGATCATGACGCCCGACGCCTCGATCGTGCTGCTCCTGCTGCCGTTCGTGCTCGTGGGCCTCGGCAACGCCTTCATCTGGGGGCCGCTGTCGCTGACGGCGACCCGCAACCTGCCACCCTCGCTCGCGGGCGCCGGCTCCGGGGTCTACAACGAGACCCGCCAGATCGGCTCCGTGCTGGGCTCCGCCGCGATCGCGACGCTCATGAACAACCGCATCGCCGAGCGGATCGCCGAGACCATGGGCGACGCCGGGGCTCAGGCACCCGCCGCCGGCGAGGGGTCGATGTCGGCGGATCTCCCCGAGATCCTCCACGCCCCCTTCGCCTCCGCCATGGCCGATGCCATGCTGCTGCCCGTGCTGCTGTCCCTGGTCGGCGTGCTCGCCGCCTTCCTCATCGGCAGGCCCGTGGACACCGGGGCGTGGGAGAAGGACGCCTGAGGCACGCCTCGCGCAGTCGACCCCGCCGCTCAGCGGTCCTTCCGCGTCCGGGAGACGGCGTCCTTCAGCCGCGTCGGGATGCGCATCGCGCGCTGTGAACGATCCGTCGCCTCGTCGGTCAGCCGCGAGAGCGTCACGAGGCGCTTGTCCAGTCTGGCCACGCGCGCCTCGGCCTTGAGCGCACGCTGCTCCGCGCCGTCCGCGCGCCGTCGGGCATCGTCGAGGGACTGCTCGACCTCGTCCAGGCGTCGGCCGAGCTGGGCGAGCTGGTCCTGGGTCGCCTTCTGCCGCTTGGCGGCCTCCCGCCGGATCGCCGCCTGCGTCTGCTTCCGGCGCGTGTCCCTGTCCTGCAGCACGGCGTGCCGCTGCGTCACCTCCGGAGGCTCCCCGGTCCATGTCGGCCGCACCACGGGCTGGAACGACGTGCTCTCGATCTTCCGCTCGTAGCCCGCGAGGGCGGTCTCCTGACCCGGGTCGTAGATGTGCTCGAAGCCGTTGTCGTGGATGAAGTCGCTGAGGACGCCGAACCGTTCGGCGTGGCCCCGGTTGAACTCGGTGAAATCCGCGTGGGAGTACAGCTCCTCCACCGAGCGGGGCTCGTGCTCTGCGTCGCGGATCACGTACGGGATGCCGTGGTGCTGCGCGAGCTCGAGAGTGCGCGAGTCATGGGCCAGCATCACGCTGGGGGTGCCACCGAGCACCGCGGCGATGTTGCCGTGGGCCCGCGCCCCGAAGGAGAACGCCATCTGCGACATGCGCTCGATCCACGGATAGGCATCGACGAACATCTCCGCCCGCGCCGAGGTGAACTGCGGGTGGCTCCGAGCCAGCGGCAGGCGCGGATCGGAGCCGGCGAAGGGATCTGTGGCCCAGAGCATGAGCCCGAGGGAGCCGTGCTCCTGCGCCATGTACGTGGCCCGATAGTGACGCTCCGCATCCTCGATGAGGTCCCCTCCGAAGGGGTCCTTGGTCTCGAGGTTGTACGCGATCTGCGCCCCGCGCTCGAGGTCCTCGGGCACGTCGACCTGATGCCCGGGCCCGTGCAGCGCGAGCGATGGGCAACCGACGACGACCACGTCGTGGAATCCCAGCGAGCGCAGGTAGTCCGCCGTCCTCTCTCCCCGCACGGACAGGGCGCTGGACCCGTTCAGCACCGCTCGCGCGAAGCGCTTCACCGTCGGCTCCATGGCCTTGAGCGCCGCGGGGTCGCCGTCCATCGGGAGCTGCGCGCCACCCGAGAGCATCAGGAAGGGGATCGTCAGGCGCTCGAGGAACTCTGCGGTCCGCAGCAGCTGACCCTCGAACTCCGGGCGGAAGGCGTTGGCCAGCGGCAGGATGAATCCGTCGTACTCATCGTTGACCGCATCGGCCATCTTCGCGGTGATGCGGTAGTAGTTGGCGTCGACCTCCGTGTCCCGGGTGGAGAAGAGCTTGTGCGCAGCGGCTCCGTAGACGAGGTTCCCGCTGTTGGTCCCGAGCAGGTTCCGGTCCAAGGTGTGGAAGGCGTCGACGACGTCGAACGGCGTCTTGCCGAGACGCATCAGGTATCGGGTGGTCATGGAATCGCTCTCTCTGGACACGGCAGGCGCACGGCCGCTGCGGGACCGACATCGCTCCTCCCCGCCGAGGCTACTGGGCCGGGCGGGGCGACGAGCGGAGTTCGGGAAGAACGACTCCGACGCCTGCCCCGACGCTCCGGCCCGCCCCACCTGTGAGGCACGAGGCGCGGGAACCCTCTTGAAGTGAAGTTGCATGAGTGCAAAACTGCACTGGTGCAAACAGTTGAGTCCGGTCTTCGCCAGCGGCAGCGTCTCGAGACGCTCCGCGGTCTCCACCTGGCCGCTTCCGAACTGGCTGAGGCGGCCGGCCTCGCCGCGGCGACGGTCGATGCGATCGCCGATCGTGCCGGAGTCTCCCGCCGGACGTTCTTCAACTACTTCGCCAGCAAGGAGGACGCGATCCTCGGGCTGGTCCCGCCGCGCGTCCCCGACGAGGTCCTCGAGTCCTCCTTCGAGGACAGCACGGACACCGATGACCTGCGCCGTGCCGTGCACCTGCTCGTCGCCACGGCCCGCGCCTCGCGCATGACCGAGGGCGGCTACGCCCGGCGCCGGGAGCTCGTGGACCGCTTCCCCGAGTTCAACCACCGTCTCAAGCGTCAGGCGCAGGAGATCCAGGAACTCGTCCTCGATCAGCTCACCGAGCAGGACTCCCTGCTGAGCGGGCACGTCGAGGGCCCCCTCGACAGAGCCCGCGCACTGGTCCTGATGGCCGCATCCATCATGCGTTTCGCCTACGAGAGCGATCCGCGAATCCTCGAGGAGGAGAACCTCTCCGCCTTCGACCACTCGATCTCCGTCTTCCGCTCACTCCTGAAAGAAGCCTGATGTCCACTCGCGCTGACACCCACGCGCGGCCGCACTCCCCCACCGAGGAGTCGACCCCCTCGACCAAGACGATCGTCCTGCTCTTCGTCGGCCTCATGGTGACCATGCTGATGGCCTCCCTCTCGCAGACGATCCTCTCCACCGCCCTGCCCACGATCGTGGGCCAGCTCGGCGGCGTCGAGCAGATGACCTGGGTCATCACCGGATACATCCTCGCGTCGACCGTGATGATGCCCGTCTACGGGCGCGTCAGCGACCTGTTCGGCCGCAAGCCCGTGCTGATCGCTGCGGTGCTGCTGTTCATGATCGGCTCCGTCGTCGGCGGGCTGGGCAACAGCATGGCGCTGCTGATCATCGCCCGCATCATCCAGGGCCTCGGCGGCGGCGGGCTGATGATCCTCTCGCAGTCCGCGATCGCGGAAGTGGTCCCGGCGCGGGAGCGCGGCAAGTACATGGGCGTCATGGGCGCGGTGTTCGCCGTCTCCTCCGTCGCCGGTCCCCTGGTGGGCGGCTGGCTCACCGAGGGCCCGGGCTGGCGCTGGGCGTTCTGGCTGAACCTCCCCCTCGGCGTGCTCGCGATCGTCGCGATCGTCCTGTTCCTGCACCTGCCCGCGCCGATCCGTACTCAGCGACCGAAGATCGACTACCTCGGCATGATGCTCATCGCCGCCGCGACCGTCGCCGTCGTGCTCGTGTGCACCTGGGGCGGAAGCCAGTACGCGTGGCTCTCCCCGCAGATCATCGGGCTCCTCGCCGCCGCACTCGTGCTCGGAACCCTCTTCGTCCGGGTCGAGGCCACGGCCTCGCAGCCCGTCATCCCGCTGGACCTCTTCAAGAACCGCAGCTTCGTGCTAGCCACCCTGGCGGGCCTGCTCACCGGCGTCGCGATGTTCGGTGTGCTCAGCTACATGCCCACCTACATCCAGATGGTCGCCGGGGTGGACGCCACCGTGGCGGGCCTGCTCATGATCCCGATGATGGGCGGCCTGCTGATCTCGTCGATCGTCTCCGGCCAGCTGGTCACCCGCACCGGCCGCTACAAGATCTTCCCCCTCATCGGCTCGGCGATCATGGCCGTCGCGCTCTATCTGATCTCCACCATGACCCTCGAGACCAGCAATGTCGTGATGTGCACGTACATCGGCATCTTCGGCATCGGCCTGGGGCTCGGCCAGCAGATCCTGATGCTGATCGTGCAGGATGCGTTCCCGGTGCGGATCCTCGGCACCGCCACCGCCTCCTTCAACTACTTCAAGCAGGTCGGCGCCACGATCGGCTCGGCGATCGTGGGCGCGGTGTTCGCCTCCCGCCTGGCGACCCTGCTCACCGAGAACCTCTCCGCGGTCGACCAGCCGTCCGGTGCCCCCGGCGGGGCGCTCGACGTGAACGGGCTGACCCCGTCCGCCGTCGCCGATATGCCCGATGCGTTCCGCATCCCGATCATCACCTCGTACAACGAGGCGCTGCTGCCGATCGTGCAGTGGCTGATCCCGGTCGCCCTGGCTGTCGTCGTGGTCATGCTGTTCGTGAAGGAGAAGGCCCTGTCGACCAGCATCGACCGCTCCGTGGACGAGTCCTCGGTGGTGGGCACCGGCGACGGGGCCGCCATCGCGGCCTCGGCGCTCACCGAAGCCACCGTCGAAGATGCCGAGCACCCGCACGGGGACGACGAGCACGAGACCGGGAACGTCTCCGGCGACCGGGTCCCGGTGTCCTCCGACAGCTGACCACCGGTCGCCGGCCGCCGGCCGCTCACACGCCCGCCGTCCACACCGATCCCGCCCGGTCCCCACCCGTCCCTGCCGACGAATACAGTGGCCACCATGGATTCTCCGCGCACCGCCGACCCGATCTCCGCCCTCCGCGAGGGCGATGCCGAGCAGACGGATGCCGCACTCCAGGTCCTCTCGACCGTCTTCGGGTACGACTCGTTCCGCGGCGAGCAGGCCGAGATCATCGAGCAGGTCGCCGGCGGCGGGGACGCCGTGGTGCTGATGCCCACCGGCGGCGGCAAGTCGCTGTGCTATCAGATCCCCGCGCTGCTGCGCAGCGGCACGGGCGTGGTCGTCTCCCCGCTGATCGCGCTCATGTCCGATCAGGTCGCCGCGCTCGAGGCCGTCGGAATTCGTGCGGCCTACCTCAACTCCACGCTCGAGCGGCACGAGGCCCAGGCCGTTGAGCAGCAGCTGCTGGCCGGCGAGCTCGATCTGCTCTACATGGCGCCGGAGCGTCTTGTACTCCCGCGCACCATCGACCTGCTGCAGCGAGCCCGGCTCTCCCTCGTCGCGATCGACGAGGCGCACTGCGTCTCCCAGTGGGGCCACGACTTCCGCCCCGACTACATGGGGCTGTCGGTGCTGGCCGACGCCTTCCCGGGCGTCCCGCGGATCGCGCTGACCGCGACCGCCACCGAGGCCACCCACCGTGAGCTCACCGAGCGTCTGCGGATGGAGGACGCGAAGCACTTCGTCTCCAGCTTCGACCGCCCCAACATCCAGTACCGGATCGAGCCCAAGGCCTCCCCGCGCGAGCAGCTGCTGAAGCTGATCACCGCGGAGCACGAGGGCGAGTCCGGCATCGTGTACTGCCTCTCGCGCAAGAGCGTCGAGACGACGGCGGCCTGGCTCTCCGAGCGCGGGATCCCGGCCCTCCCGTACCACGCGGGGCTCGACGCCCGTGTGCGCCAGGACCACCAGGAGCGGTTCCTGCGCGCCGAGGGCCTGATCATCGTGGCGACCATCGCCTTCGGCATGGGCATCGACAAGCCCGATGTGCGCTTCGTGGCGCACCTGGACCTGCCCAAGTCGATCGAGGGCTACTACCAGGAGACCGGCCGTGCGGGGCGCGACGGTCAGCCATCCACCGCGTGGATGGCCTACGGCCTGGGGGACATGGTCAGCCAGCGCAAGTTCATCGACTCCGGCGAGGGCGACGAGACCTTCAAGCGCAACGCCCGATCGCATCTGGACGCGATGCTCGCCCTGTGCGAGACGGTCTCCTGCCGGCGCGTGCAGCTGCTGCGCTACTTCGGGCAGGACTCCGAGGCGTGCGGCAACTGCGACATCTGCCTGAGCCCGCCGCAGACCTGGGACGCGACCGTGCCCGCGCAGAAGCTGCTCTCGGCCCTGATCCGGCTGGATCGCGAACGCGGCCAGAAGTTCGGTTCCGGTCAGATCATCGAGGTGCTGCTGGGGCGGGAGAACGACCGTTCCCGCCAGTCCCGGCACGAGGAGCTGAGCGTCTGGGGCATCGGGGCGGAGCTGAGCGAGAAGGAATGGCGCTCGGTGATGCGTCAGCTGATGGCACGCGGCATCGTCGATGCCGAGGGCGACTACGGAGTGCTCGTCCCCGGGTCCCATGCCGGTCCGGTGCTGCGCAGCGAGGTCACCGTCGAGCTCGCCGTGGACCGCAGCCCGGCGAAGGCCACGCGCTCGCGATCGTCGCGCAGCGGTGGCGGGGGCGGATCCCGCGCCGCCGAGGGGCTGGAGATCGCCGAGCGCGAGCGCTTCGAGGCCCTGCGCACCTGGCGCACCTCGGTGGCGAAGGAGAAGCAGATCCCTCCGTACATGGTGTTCTCCGATGCCACGCTGGTCGCGATCGTCCAGTCCCGGCCGGAGTCGACCGGTGCCCTCGCCGGCATCAGCGGGGTGGGGGCGAAGAAGCTCGCGGAGTACGGCGATGCCGTGCTGGAGGCCCTCGGCGTGTAGATCGTCCGACACACGGCGGTCTCGATCCGGCATCGTTACCGGTACCAGAACCCGATGCGGATATCCTGAGCACTTCCGTCAGCGAAGTTCCAGGAGCTCCCCCGTGTCCCAGCCCCCCGCCTCCCCCATGCCCCAGTACGGCGGCCCGATGTCCACCCCGCCGTCGTCCCCGATGCCGCCCCCTCCGCCGCCGAAGAAGAAGCGCACCGGCCTGATCATCGGCATCATCGCGGGCGCGCTCTTCCTGATCGTCGCGGTGATCGTGGTGATCGCCCTGATCATCTTCTTCGCCGTGCGCAACGGTGGCGGCGGCGACACCACGGGCGGCGGCGGCGGGGACAAGGCCGCGACGCCGGAGGAACAGGCCACGACCCTGGTCACCGACTACATGGATGCCCTGGTCGCCGGGGACTCCGCCGCAGCTTTCGAGCTCGCGGCCGATCCGAGCGGGAGCGACGAGGTGCTGCCCGCGGCGGCCTATGACGCGGCACTCGCGGCCGCACCGATCGCCGACGTCGTCGTGGAGGCCCCCGCGATGGAGCCCGAGGGCATCGACGGCACCGTGCCGGTGTCGTTCACGGTGGGCGGCGAGGCGACCACCTACGACTTCACCGTGAGCGACTACGACTCCGACGAGGTCTTCGAGCTGGATTCCCCCATGTGGTCCACCTACACACCGGATTCCCTGGCCGGGCTCGGTGCCACGATCAACGGCGAGGAGCTGCCCACGGATGTCAGCCTCGCGATGCTGCCGGGGTCCTATGAGATCGCCTTCGGGGTGGAGGGCTTCGCCCCCTCGGTCACGGATCCGATGGTGTACACCGACTACGACACCGACGTCGAGTGGCCCGAGGCGACGCTGACCGACGACGGCCTGGCCACCTTCCGCGCCGCGGTGCAGAAGTCGGTCGATGCCTGCATCGCGCAGGACACCCTGAAGGCCGGCTGCGGCATCGGCGAGCTGCCGGCCACGACCGATGACGGCTACACGCTCACCGACGGCACGGTGAAGCGGTCCCTCCCCGAGGACAGCCAGCGCACCATCGACAAGATGACGGCGACGCCCAGCTACGACGAACCCACCTTCGTCGAGGGCGAGTACATCGGCAGCATCGACACGACGATGGACTGCGAGAAGGACGGCAAGAAGGGCACCTGCGAGATGTGGATGGGCGGCGGTCTCGGCACCCCCTCCGTGGACATGGCAGATCCCGAGCATCCCGTCACCTGGAGCTGATCCGGAGCGGGACGGAACGACCTCGGAGCGGACCAGCACCTCGTGCTGGTCCGCTCCGCTGTTCCCCGCTCCGTCCGTCGTACCCCTGCGGCACACTGAGCGCATGACCCTCGAACCCTCCGACGACGCCGTTCCCGCGGAATTCCGCGAGCATCGCTGGCAGCGCGGCACCTGCCCACGCTGCGGCGGCGGCCAGGTGCTCCACCGCGTCATCGGCATGCCCGTGCCCGGGGCCATGGAGTCGTCCCCGTCCTGGGTGGTCTGGGCGGGCTGCACGGGCCTCGGCCCGGATCGTGAGTGCGGTGGCTGCGGGCACTCCTGGTGGGCTCACGACGTGGGCTTCGCCGACGACGAGGAGGAGCCCGAGGACCCGGCACCCCTGCGGGTGTTCGGCGCGGTGATCGTGCGCGACGACCGGTTCCTCGCCGCCCGGCGCCGCCCCGGGAAGAGCGCCGGCGGTCGCTGGGAGTTCCCCGGCGGCAAGATCGAACCGGGCGAGTCCCCGCAGCAGGCCCTGATCCGCGAGCTCCGCGAAGAGCTCGGCGTCGAGGTCACGGTGGGATGGCTGCTCGGCCGCGGGGAGGCCGACGCCGGTGACCGCGACCTCCATCTCGACTGCTATTGGACCCGCCTGGACCACGACGGCCCGCTCGCCAGCACCGACCACGATCGGCTCGAGTGGGTCACCCGTGATCAGCTGGCGACCAGGGACTGGGCCGACGCCGATGTCCCCGTCGTCGCCCGGATCCTCGAGGGTGCCGAGCCGCGGTTCGATCGCCGCTGACCGTGAGGCCGCTCCTGCTCAGCTCGTCCGGAGCAGCTCGCGCAGCAGGTCCGACTCCCCCTCGCCGCCCGGGCGCTCCAGCGCCGCGCGGAAGGCCGGGACGGCCCTGTCGTGCTCGCCCAGGCGGCTGAGCAGCTCACCGCGGATGACATGGAACGGACGGTGCGCATCGAGCTCCTCCGCGAGCGGCTCGAGGTCTGCGAGGGCCGCGGCCGCACCGTCGGCCTCCGAGATCGCGACCACCCGCGCGAGCTGCACGATCGCTGTGGGCCAGTGGACCAGCAGGGCGTCGTAGAGCTCGACCACCTCGCGCCAGTCGATGTCCTCGTGCCGCTCGGGCACGGCGACGCACGCCGCGATCGCACCCTGGAGCAGATAGGGGCCGCGCCCGCCCTGGGCGAGCGCGCCGACCACGAGACGGTCCGCACGATCGATCAGCTCGCGATCCCACTGCGCACGATCCTGCTCCGCCAGGGCGATCGGACGGCCGCGTGCGCCGGTGCGGGTGGAGGCGCGTGCCCGCAGCAGCAGGGCCTGGGCGAGCAGGCCGCGCGGTTCCGTGCGTCCCGGCAGCAGGTCCACCAGCACCTCGAGCGTGTGCACCACGGTGTCGAGCACAGCGGCCCGCGACCCGGAGCCCTCCGGGGCCGGGCCCGGGGCCGCTCCGCCCGAGCCGGCTCCCGTGGCCAGCAGCACCGAGAGCACGTCCAGCACGTCGACCAGCCGGGAGTCGAGCTCCTCGGCGGGCGGCACGCGGCACGGGATGCGACTGAGGCGGATGCGCTTCTTCGCCCGGGTCAGCCGGGCCGCCATCGTCGAGGTCTGCACGAGGAACGCGGCGGCGATCTGCTCGGTGCTGAGCCCACCCACGAGGCGCAGGGTCAGGGCGATCCGCGAGGTGGGGGCCAGCGCGGGGTGGGCGGCGAGGAAGATCAGCCGCAGCCGTTCGTCGAGCACGACGGGAACGGACTCGTCCTCGATCCGTCGGTGGCCCGGGTGCTCGTCCTCGTCCCCGTCCTCGTCCTCGTCCTCAACTCCGTCGCCGGCACCGTCCCACACCAGCAGGGGCAGCTTGCGCTGCAGGGTCTGCGCGCGCCGCATCACGTCGAGCGCACGACGACGGGCCGCTGTGGTCAGCCAGCCTGCTGGGTTCTCGAAGACACCGCTGCGCTCCCAGGTCTCGAGCGCCTGCGCATAGGCCTCCTGCACGCTGTCCTCGGCGAGGTCGAGATCGCGGGTCAGCGCGACCGTCGCCGCGAGCACCGTGCTCCAGTGGGCACGGTGCGCCGTGGCGACGGCCGCCGCTGCGGCCCCGGGGTCCGTCACGCGGGGATGCTCCCGTGCACGCCGGGCTGCTCCTCGGCGCTCATGGGGCGCACCTCGACCCCGCCTCCCTGATGGATGATCGGATTGCGCCGTGCCACCGCGATCGCGGCGTCCAGATCGGGCACCTCGATCACGTAGAAGCCGACGATCACCTCGTTGACCTCCACGAACGGGCCGTCCACGAGGCTGTCGGCACGGATCGAGGTGGTCGCGTCGTGGTCCTCGAGCGGGCTGCCGAAGATCATCACGCCCTCGTCCACCAGCTCCTTGCCGTGCGCGTCGTGCTCGGCCATCTGCGAGGCCAGCACCTCGGGATCGGTCGTGGCCTGATCGGTGGGGTGGTACAGGAACACGGTGTAACGGGCCATCAGGATCATCCTCCTTGCGAGGCGGCGTCTCTCGCCGTCCTCACCCTGTTGTCGAACGGGATCGGCAGAATCGACAGTGCTGCAGATTCGATAGTGCTGAGACATCGACAGTCCTGCGACATCGGCTGCGCCCCGGGCGCCGGCTCAGCGCACCCCATCGGGGAACTCGGCCGGCTCGCCGGGCTGCGCCGCCGCGTCGAGGTCGATGCCGTAGTCCGCGGCGAAGCGCAGCTCGGTCCCGGCGTAGACCTCCTCGGCACTCTCGTCGAGATGGAACACGCGGGCTCCGCGCACGCGATGGTTCTCGGCTCCACCCGCGCCGTAGGCGCCGAACCCCGTGCCGGGACCGTAGCCGAGCTGGATCCCGTAGTAGTTCCCGACATAGGTGTTGATGTGGTCGTGGCCCACGAACAGGCCCTTCACGTCGCCGCGCTGCTGCATCGCGGCGAACATGCCGGAGTTGAACGGGCCGGGGCACTCGTCCTCGTTCCGCTCCCCCTCGAGGGAGTGCTTCGCCACGGCGCGGGCGTGATCCGCCTCGGTGCGCGAGTCGACGCTCGCGAACCACATGAAGCGGTGCTCCCACAGGGCGATGTGCTGGAACACCAGACCGGGGACCACGGCGGAGTTCTTCCGCTCGAGCTCCTCCGAGGTCCGCAGATACCACTGGATCTGGTCGGGGCGCAGCCAGTCCCAGTCCGGGTAGCCCTCGAAGTCCTGGCCGGCGATCTTCTCGGGCGCATAGCGGCCGGAGTCCAGGAGCCACAGGGCGAAGGCATCGGAGCGGCCCTTCCCTGTGGCCTTGTCCTTGCCTCCCTGCCCTCTGCCCCTCGAGGAGCCGACGGTGAGCACCTGGTTCCCGCTGCCGGTGATCCCCTTCGCGCCGGGGGTGTTCACGTTGTGGGGGTACTGCGCGACGAAGTCCAGGTAGCCCTGCTCGTCCAGGCCGGTCGTCGCCGTGGAGTCCTCGTCGTGGTTGCCGAAGGTGATCGCCCACGCGATGCCGCGGTCCTCCATCGGCCGCACGACGTTGTTGATCGCCTGCTTCGCCTCGAGCTCGGTGGTGGGTGAGCCGTCGATGACGTCGCCGTTGATGACCACGAAGTCCGGCGTCACGTCATCGAGCACGGCCTCCTGCAGGGCGATCGTGCGCACGTCGGTGCGGTGGCCGTCCTGGGTGTCGTTGAACTGGACGACGGTGAACGTGCCGTCGTCGCGGAAGCTCAGGTCTCCGCGCACGATCCCCTCCTTCGGGTTCCTGACGTGCGCGCCCTTCGTGGGCGCTGCAGAGGCGGAACCCATCATGCCTGCTGCGACGAGCCCTGTCGCGCACTTCGCTCAGGAGCGCACGAGGCGTCGGCCGATGCGGGCCAGCAGCGCCTCGAGCGGTCCGCGCGCGCCCCGCGCGGCGAGCACCGCACCGAGCCCGACGGCGAGCGCGAGATGCACCGTGAGGATCCCGAGCCCGGCGACGTACCAGGGCATCGAGGTCAGATCCCCGCTCGACACCAGCACCGCGGTGATGAGCGCGACGCTGGTGAGCGCCACGTGGATCACGTACAGCGTCAGCGGGGCCGCTCCGGCGCTGCGCAGGATCCGGGCGGGCCGGCCCACAAGATGCCGACCCGGTGGGAGCAGTCCGATCGCGACGGCGATCAGCACCACCGCGACCCCGCCCGTGGCGAGCATGTCGCCCAGCGTGCCGGTGTGGGGCGCGGCCTGGTACCAGGCACCCGGGGTCGCGGCGCCGAGAGGACCTGCCACCACCGGCAGGACGTACCCGATCACGGCGGCGACGGCGCCGCTCGCGGCGGCGAGGACGGCGGCTCGCCGGGCCCGCCCGCTCTGCCGGGCACGCAGCAGGCACCGCATGAGCACCACCCCGAGCAGCAGGTACGGCACCCAGGTGATCAGCGGGTACTGGCCGGTGAGCGCGATCCCACGCAGCACCGTCAGCGGTTCCCCGAGGCTGAGCAGGGTCACGGTCCCGAACTCGACGGGGCCCGGGACGCTCTGGGCGAGGGGGCGCCCGCCCACCGCGAGCACCGCGATGAGCGGCACGAGGAGACGGGTGGGCACCAGCAGCAGGGGCGCCGTGATCATCATCGCCAGACCGAACGGCACCAGCACCACCATCACCGAGGAGGGCAGCAGCTCCAGCAGCAGACCGATCAGGGTCACGCAGGCGCCGCGCACCATGACGGAGGCGACGGCGCCGCGGCGATCACCGCGCTCCAGCCGGCGTCGCGTGGCGAGCACGAGGCTGCAGCCGCCGATCACGGCGAAGAGCGTCGAGGACGGTCCTTCGGTGAGCACGTGGGCAACCCGGGCGAGCGGCCCCTGGATCCCTCCGACATCGGGCATCAGCGCCAGCGGCGCCAGCAGGTGAGCGGTCATCATCCCGATGATCGCGAGCAGACGCACCAGGTCGAGCGCCTCGATCCGATCCGACGCGGGGCCGGGCTCGTGCGTCGAGTCAGGGCTGGCTCCGAACGAGGGGTCGGCTGTGGTCGCGGGCACGGTCCCGAGCACCGTCGTCGTTCGGTCCCCGGCGACGGGGTCCGGTTCCGGGAGGCAGGAGGTCGATGTCATGCCTCCAGGTTTCCGTGCACGGCCACCGAGCACGTCGGAGCACGGGTCGACCCCGGATCCTCCTCGGGGAGGAGTGCAGGGGGAGGACGTAGTCCCTCCGTCGGACCCACCGTCCCCGCCGTCCCGACCGGCTCAGCCGGTCCGCACCGTGTCCAGCACGATCGACTCGTCACCGACCTCGGTGCAGGTGAAGGTGGTGTCCACGACCGTGAAGCTCTCTCCGGCGGCGCAGACAGGTTCCTCACCGCCCACCTGGAGGGTCGCCGTGCCACCCTCCGTGGCCTCGACCAGCCGTATCCGTTCCGTCGTCCCGTTGTTCTCGGTCCCCTCGCCGGCGTCCAGCGGGCGCGGCAGCTCGTAGAACTTCGTACCGGAGATCTCGATATGGCAGCTCGAGTCCGTCTCGCAGGTCGAGCTCCAGCTGTCACAGGCCGCGAGCGGGATGGTCAGCCCGACGATGGCGAGGCCGAGCAGCACGTGCCTGGGCCTGCGACGACGACTGGTTCGGGGTCCGGTGCTCATGCTCTCTCCTGCTCTCTCCTGCGCGTCCTGTGTGGTGACCGGCCATGTGTCCAGACACCGTAGCGGGAATCGGCGCGCTGCGACGCTCAGCCCGTCGCGCCGGCGCCCCACTCGCGCTGGAACGCCTCGCGTCGTGTCGCCTGCTCCACGGGGTCGGGCACCGGGAGCGAGGCGATCAGTTTGCGGGTGTACTCGTGCTGCGGGCGCTGCAGCACATCGGGCCCGTGGCCGTCCTCGACCAGCTCGCCGCGCAGAAGCACGCCGATCCGATGGGCGAGGGAATCGACCACAGCCAGGTCGTGGCTGATGAACAGCGCTGCGAAGCCCAGGCGGGCCTGCAGCTCCCGGAACAGCTCGAGCACGGTGGCCTGCACGGAGACGTCCAGGGCGCTGGTCGGCTCGTCGGCGATCAGCAGCTCCGGCTCGAGCACGAGCGCTCGGGCCAGGGAGATGCGCTGGCGCTGGCCTCCGGAGAGCTCGTGCGGGTACCGGGTCGCGTACGCCGCCGGCAGCTCGACGGATTCCAGCAGGGTCCGCACCTGCCGGGAACGGTCCTCCGCGGACTGCCGGGGCTCGTGGACGATCAGCGGCTCGGCGATGCATTCCTCGATCGTCAGGTGCGGGTTGAACGAGGTCGCCGGATCCTGGAACACGAAGCCGATGCGCCGGCGCACGGGCTTGAAGTCCTTCTCCCGCACCCCGTTCATCTCGTGCCCGAGCACCTGGAGGCTGCCTCCGGTGGCGCGTTCGAGACCCGCGATGGTGCGGCCGATGGTGGTCTTGCCGGAGCCCGACTCCCCCACCAGCCCGTACACCTCACCGGCGCGGATCTGGAAGTCCACGCCCTTGACGGCGCGGAACGGGGCCCGGCCCAGCCTGCCGGGGTATTCGATGACGAGGTCCTTCGCGACCACCACGGGGGCGGCGTCCTCGATCACCTGCTGCTGCTCGCGGCTCAGCGCCGTCCAGGCGGAGTTCCGTCCCAGGTGCGGGACCGCGGCCAGCAGCTTGCGGGTGTACTCCTCGCGCGGGCTGGCGAACAGCTCCTTCACCCCGGCCCGTTCGATGATGGAGCCGCGATACATGACCGCCACGGAATCGGCGAGGTCGGCGACCACGCCCATGTTGTGCGTGATGATGATGACCGAGGTGCCGAAGCGGTCGCGCACATCGCGCAGGAGCTCCAGGATCTCCGCCTGCACGGTCACGTCGAGCGCGGTGGTGGGCTCGTCGGCGACGATCAGCTCGGCGCCGAGCGCGAGCGCCATGGCGATCATGATGCGCTGCTTCTGGCCGCCGGAGAACTCGTGCGGGTAACGGTCGATGCGCTCGGCCGGATCGGGGATCCCCACCGACTCGAGCGCCGCGATCGCCTCGGCGCGGATCTCCTTGCGGGTGATCTTCGGCCGGTGCGCCTTCAGGCCCTCCCCGAGCTGCCACCAGATGGGGAACACCGGGTTCATGGCGCTCGAGGGCTCCTGGAAGATCATCGAGACGTCCTCGCCCCGCAGCGCCCGCAGGCGCTTCCCGCTCAGCCCCACCACGTCGGTCCCGGAGACGAGGATCGCCCCGGAGTCCTCCGCGGTCTCGGGCAGCAGCCCGAGGATGGAACGGGCGGTCACGGACTTGCCGGAGCCTGACTCGCCGACGATCGCGAGGATCTCCCCCGGCGCGACGCTCACGCTCACGCCGTCGACCGCGTGGACGTCGCCGCCGTCGGTCGCGAAATGGATGTCGAGGTCGGTGATCTCGAGCCGGGGAGTGCTCTGCGTGCCGTTCATGCCGGTCATGCCGTCACCTTCTTCCGCTGCGCGCGCGAGCGCTTCCTGCGGGTGCGCAGTCGCGGGTCGTTGAGATCGTTGATGGATTCGCCCACCAGGGTCACGCCGAGCACGGCGGCCACGATCGCGAGGCCCGGGAAGAGGCCGGTCCACCAGATCCCGCTGGTCGCATCGCTCATGGCCCGGTTGAGGTCGTAGCCCCATTCGGAGGCGCTGGTCGGCTCGATGCCGAAGCCCAGGAAGCCGAGGGCGGCCAGGGTGAGGATCGCCTCGGAGGAGTTGAGGGTGAAGATCAGCGGCAGGGTGCGGGTGGAGTTGCGCAGCAGGTGGGTGCCCATGATGCGGCGGTGCCCGGTGCCGATGACCTTGGCGGCCTCGACGAACGGTTCGGCCTTCAGCCGTACCACCTCCGCACGGATCACCCGGAAGTACTGCGGCACGAACACGACGGTGATGGAGATCGCCGCGGCCATGATGCCGCCCCAGGCGCCGGACTGGCCGCCGGAGATCACGATCGACATGACGATCGCGAGCAGCAGCGAGGGGAAGGCGTAGATCGCGTCGGCCAGCATCACCAGCACACGATCCAGCCAGCCGCCCACGTAGCCGGACAGCAGCCCCAGCGCGACCCCCAGGAACAGGGACGCGATGACGGCGCACACCATCACGGCGACCGCGGTGCGGGTCCCCCAGATCACGCGGGAGAGCACGTCGAAGCCGGTCACCGTGGTGCCCAGCAGGTGCTGGGCCGACGGGGGCTGCTGACCGCCGAACTTCACACCGTCGGCCCCGGTGGCGGCGAAGCCGTAGGGGGCGAGCAACGGGGCGAACAGGGCCGTCAGCAGCAGGCCGACGACGAGCACGATACCGGTGATGAGCATTCCCCGCTGGAGGCCGACGCTGCGACGCAGATGGCTGACCACGGGAAGTCGGAGGTACCAGGGCGAGCGGGCCGTGGCCGCGACGGTCGCCGATTCCACCGCGAGGTCCGCGTCGGTGCCGCCGCCCTCTCCGGGCGGAACAGGGTTCGAGAGCGTCATGTCAGTACCTCACTCGGGGGTCGATGAGGGCGGCGACCACGTCGACCACGAAGTTGGACAGCGCGACGATGACCGCGAGCATCATGACGATGCCCTGCACCGCCACGTAGTCGCGGGCCTTCATGTACTCGGCGAGCATGTAGCCCAGTCCGTTCCACTCGAAGGTGGTCTCGGTGAGCACCGCGCCGCCCAGCATCATCGCGATCTGCATGCCCATCACGGTGACGATCGGGATCAGAGCGGGACGCAGGGCGTGGCGCGTGGTGAGCCGGGACTCGGAGACCCCGCGGGAGCGGGCGGAGTCGATGTACTGCATCTCCAGGGTTCCGATCATGTTCGTGCGCACCAGGCGCAGGAAGATCCCGCCGGTGAGCACGCCGAGCGCGATCGCCGGCAGCACCGCATGTGACGCCACATCGATCAGCGCGTCCACCCGGCCCAGCCGGAGCGCGTCGAGCAGGTAGAACGGGCTCGGGTTCAGGATCGAGCCCATGGTCAGCTCGCCGCGGGTCGAGATCCGCCCGGCCACCGGCAGCCATCCCAGGCCCACGGAGAACACGAGCTTCAGCAGCAGGCCCACGAAGAACACGGGCGTGGCGTAGCCGAGGATCGCGACGACCCGCAGCACGGCATCGGGCCAGCGATCGCGGGTGCGCGCCGCGATCATGCCCAGCGGCACGCCGGCGACGAGCGCCACGACCACGGCGTAGACGACCAGCTCGAAGGTGGCGCCGCCATAGGTCGTGAGGATCTCGGTGACCGGGGTGCGATCCGTGTAGGACATGCCGAAGTCGCCCTGCAGCACGCCGCCGAGGTAATCGAAGTACTGCACGATCAGGGGCCGGTCGTACCCTGCCTCGGCCCGCCGCTGCGCGAGCTGGTCAGGGGTGAGGCGGCCGCCGAGGGCCGCCGTGATCGGGTCGCCGGTGATCCTCATCAGGAAGAACACGACCGTCATCAGGATGAACACGGTCGGGATGATGAGGAGGAAGCGGACCAGGATGTAGCGGCCGAGACCCCCGCCGGACCGCTTGCGCCGAGGCGCAGGCGTGCTGGCGGGGGTGTTCTCGACCTCGGTGTCGAGGCCCGTGGTCACTTGCTGAGCGGGGCGAGGCGGAACTTGAACGAGGAGTCCAGGGTGACGCCCTGGACCTCGGACGTCGACACGGCGATCTGCGCGCCCTGCAGGAGTGGCAGGGTGGAGATCTCGTCGGCGACGATGTCCTGGATCTTCACGAACAGGGCCTCGCGCTCGGCGGGGTCTGCGGTGCCGCGCTGCTGGGCGATCAGCTCGTTGACCTCGTCGTTGCTGTAGTGGTTCACCAGGAAGTTGTCGGTGAGGAAGAACGGCGTGAGGTAGTTGTCTGCGTCCGAGTAGTCGGGGAACCAGCCCAGCTGGTACGCCGGGTAGACGTCGGTGGTGCGGTCGGTGGAGTACTGCACCCACTCGGTGGACTGCAGGTCCACGACGAACAGCTCGCCCTCCTCCAGCTGCGACTTGATCGCGGCGTACTCGTCGCCCGAGGAGTTTCCGTAGTGGTCGGGGTTGTACTGCAGGCTGAGCTTGACCGGGATCTCGACGCCCGCATCCTCGAGGCGCTGCTTGGCCTTGGCGGCGTCGGGGCCGCCCTTGCCGTCGCCGTAGAGGTCCTGGAACTGGGTCCCGTTGCCGGGCAGACCCTCGGGGATGTACGAGTACAGCGGGGTGTAGGTGTCCTTGTAGACGGAGGTCGCGATGGCCTGGCGGTCGATGAGGTCCGCGGCGGCCTGGCGTACGGCCTGCGACTTCTTCGGGTCGGCGTCCTCGGTCTTCGCGCCGTAGGGCATGGTGTCGAAGTTGAACACGATGTAGCGGATCTCGCCGCCGGGGCCGTCGTGCACGGCGACGGCGTCGTCCGTCGAGAGGTCCTCGATGTCGGTGGCGGAGAGCGAGCGCCACACGCAGTCGATGTTGCCCTGCTGGATGTCGAGCTTCATGTTGTTCTGATCGGCGTAGTACGACATCGACACCTTCGCCGTGGCGGGAGCGCCGAACAGCCCCTTGTACCCCTCGAAAGCCTCGAAGGAGACCAGCTCGTTGAGCTTCCAGGTGGCGATCTGGTACGGCCCGCAGAACGCCTTGCCGGAGACGATCTCGTCGTCGGGCAGCACCGCGTCGGCCGGGAACACGTCGGCGTCGACGATCGGGCCGGCCGGGCTGCACAGCACGTACGGGAACGTCTGGTCGCCCGGCTCCTTGAGGTGGAACTCGACGGTCAGGTCGTCGACCGCCTCGACCTTCTCGAGGTTCCCCAGCAGGCTCGACGGGCCGTTGGGGTCGGCGATCTTGAGCTGACGGTCGAAGGTGTGCTTGACGTCCTCGCTGGTGAGTTCGTTGCCGTTGGCGAAGGTGAGACCCTCCTGCAGGGTCACGGTGTAGATGTTGTCGCTCGTGAACTCGGCGGACTCGGCGAGGTCGGGCTCGGGCTTGCCGTCCTCGGAGCCGATCTTCGTGTTCATGAGGTAGCCGTAGACCTGCGTCCACACGGTCGAGGAACCGTTGTCATAGGCAGCGGCCGGGTCGAGCGCGGTGACCTTGTCGGTGGTGCCGACGGTCAGGGCGCCCTCGGCGTCACCACCGCCGCCGCTCCCGCCGCCGTCGTCCGTGGTCTTGGCGCAGGCCGACAGCAGCACGGGGATCCCCGCCAGGGACAGCAGCACTGTGCGTCGCTTGGGGGTGAGAGCGGCATCGAACATGGGTTCCTCCAGAGGGCAGGCCGGTGCACGGGTCACGGCACTGTGACGGATCGACGCGGCTCCATGTGGCGGAGCACACGCATGGTGTGGCCTGCAAGCTAACAGCGTCTCGCGCCCACCCCGCATTCCTGGACGGTTTCCGGGGGCCTGTTGCGCAATCGTGACGGAGCCGGGCACCCCGCGCCGCGATCCTGTGCCTCGCGGCGCGGGACCGACAGCACCGGACTGACGGCACGGGGCTGACGGCACACGACCTGCTGGCCTACGATCCGACCATGATGACCCCCGCACCGGTTCAGCCCTCGTCCGCCCTCCTCACCCCCGGGGCGACGCTCGAGAAGGTCGCCACCGGCGCCACCTGGGCCGAGGGCCCGGTCTGGCTGCCCCAGCGTCGGGCCGTGCGCTTCAGCGACATCCACACGAACCGGATCCTGGAGTACTCGGAGGAGACCGGTGAGCTGACCGTGTTCAGCGATGCCGCGGAGCACACCAACGGCCGCACCCTGGATCTGCGCGGCCGGGTCGTGGAGTGCTCCCACGGGCGCCGCGCCGTGCAGCGCGATGCTGCCGTCGGCCCCGGTGATGAACATTCTCCGACCACGCTCGTCGACCGGTTCGGCGCCGTCCGCCTGAACTCTCCGAACGATGTGGTCGTCGCCTCCGACGGGGCGATCTGGTTCACCGACCCGGCCTACGGCATCAAGCGGCCCGTCGAGGGGCACGCCGGCGAGGAGGAGTACGGGGATCGCTATGTGTTCCGCTTCGACGAGTCCACCGGCGCCCTCACTCCCGTGGTGATCGACGTCGAGGCACCCAACGGGCTCGCCTTCTCCCCCGACGAGACGCTGCTCTACGTCGCGGACTCCTCGCTGTCCCCGGCGGACCCCGACGCGACCGGCACGGACCGCCCGCGCGGTCACGCGATCCACGTGTACGACGTGATCGAGGGACGCCATGCGAAGAACGGTCGGAGCCTGGTCGAGGTCTCCCCCGGCCTGCCCGACGGGATCCGGGTGGACGTCGAGGGCAGGATCTGGAGCTCGAGCCTGTCCGGGGTACAGGTGTTCTCCCCCGACGGCGAGCGCCTGCTGGACCTCCCCGTCCCGGAGAAGACCGCGAACCTGTGCTTCGGCGGGGAGGACGGGAGCACGCTCTACATCGCCGCGTCGTCGAGCCTGTACCGGATCCGCACCACCACCCGGGACGCCAGCGCCACGGCTCCCGTCCGCTCCGCCGCATGATCGCGGCGCGAACCGGAGGAGAGCCCCGATGATCGCCGTCGGCGCGAGCCCGAGCAGTCTCTTCACCCAGAAGCTCATCGGACTGAGCGCCCTGACGCTCATCTTCCTCGGCCTCGGGGTCCTGCTCGCCGTCCTCGCAGCACGCGACGGATGGTCCTGGGGCCTCCTCCTCACCGGCGGAGTCTTCGCCCTGGGCGGTCTGATCTGCCTCAGCGGCGCTCTCGGGATGATCCGCGAGCGGCGCACCGCCGGGGCCTCCTCCCGTCGGCCCCTCCAGATGGTGCCGGTGGGCCGGCCCCTGCCGGCGCCGACCACCCGGCGCGACCCGTGGGCGTGGGAGGACGTGGTGCGTGCCGTCGCCATGGCGTTCGACGACACTCCGTACCTGGTGATGGCCGATCAGGACCAGATCCGCATCTCGGCGAACCTGGCCGACGCCCGGTGGCGGCACCTGCTCACCGAGCGGAGCCTGTCGACGACGTTCGCCAGCACGCTCGTCCGCACGAAGCCGGGGACCGCCCGCCGCCTGGACGTGCTCTACGAGGTCGACGCGTCCGCGGGACCGGCCGGGCTCGGTGCGGTCGCCGCGCTCTCCTCGGGCCGCAGCTGGCACTTCTCCCGACGACAGGAATGGGCCCTGAACCGGCATGGCTTCCACAAGGTCGTCGACTACCGCTTCTCCACCCGTGACGTGAACGTGCCGCTGGACCATGCGCTGACGATGGCCGGCTGGAAGCAGACCCTGGACGCCGAGTCCAAGGGGGCGCTGGTGCTCGGGATCCTCGGACTCTCCGCGATCCCGCTGGTACCTCTCGCCTTCCTCATCAAATGGCTCGTGGAGCGCTGACGCGCTGCGTCCTCTCGCGCACGCCGCACGTCGCCCCTCTCCCGTCGCCCGTCGCCCGTCGCCCGTCGCCCGTCGCCCGTCAGCTGACAGTGATCAGCTGAACCCGTCGATATGCGGCATGGACGCCTCGTCCAGGAGGGTGTCGCAGCCTCGGCTCGGACTCGGCCGGCAGCCGATGTCGGTGCGGGAGAGCCCGATCTGCCGACGGATCTCCACCTGGCCGTGGCCCGTCGGCGGTTCGGAGGCGGTGACCGTCTCCTGCGTGATCACTTCGTCGGGGAAGAGATCGAACTCCAGGATCTCGCCCGTCTCGAGCGTCTCCGATCCCGGTCCGTGGACGTAGACCGTCCCGTTGTGGCCGGCCTCGGCGACCTTCCCTCCCGGCTCCTCACCGGGGTCCGTCGGGAGCGCGGTCCATGGCCCGCCCTCCCCGGCGGTGACCTCATCGCCCGTGGTGGCCTCGGTGCTCTCGAGGGTCGTGATGATCTCGTCCACCTCGGCCTGGGGGTCGGCCCAGTCGACCGCATAGGTGGTCGCCACCGAGAGATCGCAGTACTGGGCATTCGGCACCGGACCGCCCGGCGCGATGCCCGAGCAGACGATGTACCAGGTCTCCTCGATCGGCTCCCCGAGCACCGGCTCCAGGGCGGCCTGCCGCGCAGCGGCCTCCTCGCCGAACGGTCCGGCCCATTCCTCGTACCCCTGCTCCGCCTCGGTGCGGGCACGGTCCGCCGGATGCGCGATCCCTCCGCGCACGAAGACCGTCACCGCGCCGGCGATCACCAGCACGGCCACCAGTGCGGCCGCCGCCGCGACGATCAGTGCCCGGCGTGTGCCCCGCGACATCTTCTCCCCCATGGAGCTCCCCCTCGACCGTGCCTCTGTCGTCTCCCCAGCCGCTCTCGCGGTTCCCCCTGGGGTGCTTGCCGAGGCTGACTCACGTCACCCCTCGTTCCACCAGCGCAGCACCCGCAGTGCCTCCAGCGTGATCCACTTCGAGGGCTCCCCCTCGGGGACGTCGACCTCGAACCACACCTCACCGGGCAAGACCTTCTGCTGGAGCCAGGTCCCGTCGGCCTGCTGCGCCTCGCGCACCATCGCCACGGCCTCCTCCATCCGCGACTCCTTCCGGCCGGCGAGCCGGAAGTGCTCGAGAGCGCGCAGCACCGAGTAGATGTGGCGCGGCGGGTAGAGGAAGTGATCCACCCAGGGCCCGGGCATCTCCCGGGTGCGGAGGGTCCAGGCGAGGTGACGCTCCAGGAGGTACTCCTCACCGGCGTCGCGCGCGGCTCGCGTGGCTCTGCTGCCTCCGGTGGCCTGCTCATGGATCAGCAGGGCGCGCAGCACGTTGAGGGTGGAGTGGAAGCTGGAGCGTTCGGAGCCGCTCTCCCACTCGCAGTTCCAGCCCCGGTCCTCCATCTGGTGCTCGAGGAACCAGCGCGGCAGGGACTCGACGTCCGCCCCCAACCACAGTCCGTTCGCGAGCGTCATCGCGTTGATGCAGCAGTCCACCTCACCGCCCCAGTAGGGCAGCGAGTCGTCGTACTCCCAATGCGAGTTCTCCGCCAGCAGCTGCGCCGTGTTCCGCTCGATGAGCGGGGCCGGATCCATGCCCCATTCGCGCAGAGTGGTCAGGCTCCAGGTGGTCGCCGTCCACGGCTGACCGGGCAGGAGCTGGTTCTCGTGGTCCTCGAAGAATCCCTTCGGGAAGAAGGCGCCACCGGCCCATTGGCCGTCCGGATCCTGTTTCGCGAGCAGAGCGGCCCCGAAGCCCTCGTGCGGGATCCGTGCCCGGGTCGCCTCCCACTGGTCCGTCGGCGCATCGAGCAGGTCGCGTTCGACCTGCCAGCGCAGCGCGGGGTCGGAATCGAGGAGCCAAGCGATCACATCGGTGGGTGACATGCCTTGATCCTGCCTCACCGCAGCGGCTCTGACCAGGATGCACCACCGCCAGGCGTAGTCAGAGCTGGTAGTCGCCGGTCAGAGCTGGTAGGGGCCGAACCGAGACCAGGCGACGAACACGGAGAGGATCGCGAGCACGATCGAGGGCAGCGCCGCCACGAAGCCGTCACCGCGGCGGATGTGCACGAGCGCCGCGAAGACCATCGTGATCGCCAGGCCGGCCGCCGCGAAGGCCACCAGGATCGTGGCGACCCCGGTGAGCGCGGGCAGGATCAGTCCGACGGCTCCCAGGACCTCGAGCACGCCGATGCCGACGATCACGCTGTGCGGGAAGTCCTCGGCATAGGGGGTGCGTTCGATCTGTTGAGCGCGCGGGGTCAGCAGCTTCGCAAGTCCCGACCCGATGAACACGGCAGCGAGCAGGAAGGCGAGGATCCACAGGACCAGGTTCATGACGTCGTCTCCTTCGTCGGGGTCTCCAGTATCCTCCCGCACCGACGGTCCTGTCCTGCGATTACCGGTGCTGCCTCCCGATCGCGTGCAGCGGTCACCGAGGTCGCAGCGGGACGGCAGCCGGCGGGGTGCGGTGCCGATTCAGGAGGTGCTGCGGTCAGTACGAAGTGCGCTCAGTTCGAGGCGCGATCAGTACGAGGCGCGCACCAGACGCTCGTGCCCTGTCTCCTCGAGCACGGCGATGTCGGAGTTCGCCTTGAGGAAGTCCGAGAAGGAACGGAACCCGAGGGTCTTCTCGCTGAAGGACGGGTCCATGCGGCGCATGTGCGACTTCACCGCCGAGCTGTGCAACCACTCGCTGTCGCCGCGCCCGCCCAGCTGCAGGGCGCGCTGGAGCAGTCGTGTCGCCGCCTCGCGCGGGTCCTCGGAGCTCTCGATGTCGTCGTCATCGGCCGCGGCATCGGCTGCGGCGTCGGCCGCCTCCGCCGCGGCATCAGCAGCGTCCTGGGCGGCCTGTGCCGTTGCGTCGGATCCGGCGGACCCAGCGGAGCCGCCGGTGTCACTGCTTCCCCGGCCTCGACCGTTCCCGTTCCCCTGGCCGCGGCGGGTGCGCGTCCTCGTGGGCGCCTCGGAACGCTCGACGCCCGGGAGGTTGTCGTAGGCCTCGAACTCGTCGCACGCCGCGGCGAGGGACTTCGCGGTGGAGCCTGCCACTCCCATCGCGATGACGTAGCGGCCGAGGCGGCGGCAGCGCTGTGCGAGCGGGACGAAGTCCGAATCGCCGGCGACGATCACCACGTGGGTGAGGTCGGGGATGCGGAACATGTCTTCGACGGCATCCACGGCGAGCCGGATGTCGGCCCCGTTCTTCGCGTAGGCGGCGGCGGGGAACAGCTGCACGAGATCCACGGCGCGGGCGACCAGCTGCGAGCGGTACTCGGCGTTGACCGGCGAGGACCAGTCGGCATAGGCGCGGGTGAGCATGAGGGAGCCGAAGGAGGCGGCGTAGTCGATGATCGCGCCCACATCGACCGTCGCCTTCGCGAGCCGCTCGGCGATCTCGGGCTCCGTGGGGTCCTCAACGATGCGCTGACGGTCGCGGCCATAGGCATTTCGTCCGTGCACCCGGTCGTACCAGGACATCACGATGTTGTCGAAGTCCAGGTAGACGGCGACGCGGGGATCAGAGAGTTCGGCCATGGGTCCAGTCTGCCCGGTGTGAGGACGGGTCGATACCGACTCGCCGTGGAGATCGGTGCGCGCAGTGAGGGCTGGCGCACGTCGTGGGGGCGGAGGCGGCCGACGGGCGGGAGTCGAACAGTGGGATCCCACTCCTGAGCTCCTGAGCGCCCTGATGCCTGCCCGACGCCCCACCCTGCACACCATTCCCATCCCCTCCATTCCACCCTTTCGTCCCAACCCTTCCTCCGTTCTGCGTTATCACTTCGACGACACGCCATACAGCACCACACAGACATTCTTCGTGCACGTCACGAGAATTCGGTCGAAACCGCCTGCCGCCCCGCACCCGAGGCGACGCGACAGCATGTCGAGGTTCACGAGGGCGCCGCCCCCTGCACACCGTGTCGTCGACTCCGGGAGTCGTCGCCGTGCGGGAGTGAACTGCAGCTCGTCGTGGGCTACGAGGCGGCGACTGCCTCTTCTGGCGCCGCCCCGGAGTCCGGTCCGCAGGAGATGTCAGGTCGATCCGCGGAGGCTTCGCGGAGGCTTCGCGGTGGCTTCGCGAAGGCCCCGAGGCGACCCTTCCTCCCCAGAGGCACTTTATCCACAAAGCAGCGTCACCATTTTGTGGATACCGCTGAGAAACAATGTCGAAGTTATCCACACCCCTTCTTCTGCGGCATTCTGACGACTAGGCTCAAGGTACTCGGGATCAGAGCACAGAACTCGCCACAGGACGCGGCACAGGACTGGAACGCGGCTGGTCGGCGGAGCGCGACAAGGGGGTGGAGAGCATGAGCACACAGAGGCACAGCCCACCCGTGGGCGGGGAGTCGGACGACGAAGACCGCCAGGCGGCCGACCGGGCGTTCCTCGAGTCGCTCCCACGCCGCTTGCAGATCGTCGACGCTCGCTCTCCTCTGACCCGTGACGGCCTTCCTGACCGCACGGACTGCGGAAAGGACCCGGAACTCGGCGCAGCCGCGCAGCAGGTCTGGGATGCCGAGAAGGCCAGCGCCCGCGCTCTCGCCGGCCGGTATCGCGCGCTCGCGGAGCTCTTCGACCACGAGAGGGAGGACGACGAGGACGAGGACGACGTCACGACGGCCCGCGCCGCGATCGCGCTGCGCGTCACCCACGGGGTAGCCCGGTGGGAGCTGCGCTCGGCGCATCGCGCGGCCCATCACCTGCCCCGCACGTTCACCCTGCTCGAGGGCGGAGCCTTCCCCTCCTGGTGGTTCCAGCGCATGGTGCGCGAATCGGAGGATCTCGGCGAGGAATCTCGGCGCCAGCTCGACATCGCCGTCGCCACCTGGTCCCCGGACATCCCGGTCGACCGCTTCGTCACACTGCTCGGCGCGCTGGTGGGCCTGCTCGCCCGCCGGGAGGAGGAGCCCGAGACGGCACCCCCGCCCCCACGAGAGGTCACCATCGCCCCGGATTCCCCCCGCGGGGTCGGCTCCGTCAGCGCGCGCGGCCCCATCCCGGAGATCCTGGAGTACTGGAAGCGGTTGGATGAATCGGCCCGCGCGATCCAGGCGGCACAACGGAAGGCACTTCGGGACGACACGGAGATCCCGTACGACGTGGATGACCTGGTCACCACGACGGGCCGTCCGCTCCCGCTGTCACGCCTGCGCTACGAGCTCCAACTGAACGCCACCTTCGACACCGGGGACGTCCAGATCCCCGGCCCTCGCTTCCGGCTCAACGTCACGGTGCCTGCTCTGACCCTGCTCGGCGTCTCGGATGCCCCGGGCATGGTGGACGGCACCACGCCGATCCCTCCCGAGATGGCTCGCCTGCTGGCCGGCGGGCAGGAGACCTGGTTCCGGGTGCTGACCGATCCGTGCTCCGGCGCATTCCTCCCGCTCCCGGCGGAGCGATACCAGCCCACCCAGGCGATGCGCGAACATCTGCGGCTGCGCAACGCGACGTGCGCCGTGCCCGGCTGCACCCGTCCGGTCTCCTGGGCCTCCGAGTGCGATCACCTCGAGGAGTTCGATCACGAACGGCCCGTGGACGGTGGCCGCACCGAGCTGGAGAATCTCCACCTGCTGTGCTGGCAGCACCATCAGGACAAGACCGCAGGACTGCTCGACCCCACCCGGATCCCCACCGTCGCCCGCGAACCCGGTCGGACCAGCTGGCGCATCGGCCGCAGCGGCGACCATGCCCTCGTCGCCGACGACGTCGACCTCGCCACGCGGATCGCGGTCGAGGAGCTCGAGAATGCCTGGCGAACGCACCTCTCGAGGCTCAAGCGAAGTTCGGCCGAGAAGACCGCCGAGAAGACTGCCGAGAAGTCGGGGAAGAAATCGGCCGAGAAGAAGACCCTGCCGATGCCACCGGCGGAACCACCATCGGAGCCACCGTGGAGCCGATGGCCGGAGTCTCGGACTCGCCCTCCGCCCCTCTGAGATCCGGTCAGGTCACTCGGCCGTCGCCGCGCGCCGTGTCCCGATCTGCAACGACTGGCGCTTGCGGTGCACGGTCAGATACTCCAGACCGTGTTCACCGGCACGGAAACCCCGCACGGTGCGCCGTGGCAGGAGCGCGATGTCGCCGCTGCGCAGCGGCTCCTCGCCGCCCTCCGTGACGAGAGTGCCGTCACCACGCACGACATGGATGAGGGTGTCGACCTCTGCGCCCACATGCGTCTCGATCTGATCCCCTGCGGGCAGCCGGATCAGGTTCGAGTCGAGCTCACGATCCGGTTCGGCGATGGACCATACGGCGCCGCGGTGCGGCTGGTCGGGCAGCTCGTCGGTATTGGTCAGGATCGGCATGTGCTCAGCTCCAAGAGGTCGGTGTCCCTCTCGAACGTACACGTGCGCTCAGGGGATCGGCCGCCTGGCTCCTGTCGCGACGGCGACGAGATCAGCCGCCGGTCCGGTGAGGGTGCGCGGCCCCTTCCAGACAGCGGTCAACGGACGGCGGAGCCTCGCCCCGACGACGGGAACCCGGCGCAGCTGACCGGTCTCGAGCTGTGCCCGCACAGCCAGCATGCTCAGCACCGCGGGCCCGGCGCCGGAGGCCACGGCGACCCGCACAGCGGCATTGCTGCTGAGCTCCTGCACCGGCGGAGTGCTCGCCGCCGCGGGGACCAGCTCCTCGAACGCATCGCGGGTCCCGGATCCCCCCTCACGGACCACGAGTGGAGTCGCCGCGAGTTCCTCGAGCGGCACCGGCCCCTGCACCGGCCCCGGCTCCGACCCCGGCTCTGAGCTCGCGCTGCGCGCCCCACGTCCCGCCCAGGGGTGATCCGGGGAGACGACCAGCACCAGCTCGTCCTCGCGCAAGGTGCGGGCGTGGACCCAGCGCGGCACGTGCGGGGTCTCGATGAAGCCGAGCTGCAGCTGCCCGCCGCGTATCTGCTCCAGCACCTGGGTGGAGTTCAGCACCCGCAGATCCACCCGCACGCGGGAGCTGGTGCGGCGCAGGTCGGTGAGCCACGCCGGCATGAGGTGCTCGGCGATGGTCATCGAGGCGCCGACCTGCAGGTCCAGGGTGTCGCCATCCCGGCTGTGCCGCAGCCAGGCGGCGAAGTCGTCGGCCGCTTCGAGCAGCTCGCGGGCATGGGCGGCATAGAGCAGCCCGGCCGACGTGGGCCGTGAGCCGCGCGGGTCCCGTTCCAGCAGCGGCATCCCGGCCTGCGCCTCGAGCTGACCGATCATGCGGCTCGCATTGGGCTGGTACATGCCGAGGCGACGTGCCCCCGCGCCGAGACCGCCTTCGTCGACGACGGCGACGAAGAGCGAGAGGGCCTGCAGGTTCGGGAGAGCATCGGGCATATCAGAAGGATATGCCCTGATCGACTATTGCCGTCTACCGGCCACGGACCAGCGGTGACAGGGTTCTTCCCATGCCCGAAACTGCCGCCACCCCCACAGGCGCCGACACCGCCCGTTCCGAGACCGCCCGCACCAACACCGCCGGCTCCGTTGCTGCCCGCACTGACACCGCTCCCCCGTCCCGCCGCCCCTCGCTCCTCCCGGGGCTCGCGCTGAGCCTCGGCGTGGCTGTGCTCGCACAGCTCGTGGCGCCCTTCGTCCCCGGGGTGAGCGCCCTGATCATCGCGATCATCGTGGGCATCACCCTCGCGAACACCGCGGGCCTGCCGGCGCCCGTGGTGCCCGGCACGGACTTCTCCGCGAAGAAGCTGCTCCGTGCGGGCATCGTGCTGCTGGGCCTCCAACTGGTGCTCGGCGACATCCTCGCCCTCGGCGTCCCGATGCTCCTCGTCGTGGTCTGCGTCGTCGTCGGCGGGATCTTCGGGACGATCGCACTGGGCAGGCTGCTGAAGGTCGACCCGCGCCTGACGCTGCTCATCGGCTGCGGGTTCTCGATCTGCGGCGCCGCGGCGGTCGCCGCCGCGGCCGGTGTCACCGACCCCGAGGACGAGCACGAGGAGAAGACGGTCACCGCAGTGGCGCTCGTGGTCATCTTCGGCACCCTGATGATCGCCCTGCTGCCGGCGGCGGCCACGCTCATGGGCCTGTCGGCGCGCTCCTCGGGCCTGTGGGCCGGGGCGTCGATCCACGAGATCGCCCAGGTGGTCGCGGCCGGCGGCGTGCTCGGGGGCGGCGCCCTCACTGTCGCCGTGATCGTGAAGCTCGCTCGCATCCTCATGCTCGCTCCCGTCATGGCCGTGCTCGGCGCCCGGGAACGCTCCCACGGGACGGCCGACGGGAAGCGCCCGCCCCTGGTGCCGCTGTTCGTGCTCGGATTCCTCGCGATGGTGCTGCTGCGCTCCGTCGTCCCCCTGCCCGAGGTCGTGCTGACCATCGGCGGACTGCTGCAGACCACCCTGCTCGCCGCCGCGATGTTCGCCCTCGGCACCGGCGTGAAGGTGCGCAAGCTGATCCACGTCGGCGCCCGCCCCTTCGTGCTCGCGGCACTGGCCACGCTGCTCGTCGCCGCGATCGCTCTGGGCGGCGTCCTGTTTGTCAGCTGACCCCAGCACCCATCCGCATATGCGGACGTATCATGGCGAACATGTCGCAGATACGAGTCCGTGAGGCCGCCACCTTCCTCGGTGTCAGTGATGACACCGTCCGGCGCTGGATCGAGAAGGGGTCTCTGGAGGCCGCGGCCGACGCCAGCGGGCGGACCGTCCTGGACGGGGTCGAGGTGGCGCGCATGGCCCGCGAGCTCGCCGTGACTCCGGAGCTCGCCGGCGCCACCCGCACGTCGGCCCGCAACCGCTTCGTGGGACTCGTGACGAAGGTCGTCATGGACACCGTGATGGCTCAGGTAGAGATGCAGTGCGGGCCCTTCCGCGTGGTCTCCCTGATGAGCAGCGAAGCTGTGCGGGACCTCGGCCTCGAGCCGGGCTCGGTCGCGAGCGCGGTCATCAAGGCCACCCACGTCGTCATCGAGGCGGAGACGCCCGCGCCCTCCCCGGACAGCGCTCCATGAGCGCCGCCGACCGACCCCGCACCGCCGACCGACCCCGCGCCGCCGTCTCGGGCCTCGCCGCCATCGCGGCACTGGCCCTGGCGCTCGGCGCCACGGGCTGCAGCGCCGTCGGCGGCGCCGGCGGCGGGCGGACCACCACCACCCTCACGGTCTATGCCGCGGCGTCGCTCCAGGAGCCCTTCGAAGAGCTCGGCGAGCAGTTCGAGGCAGATCACGAGGGCGTGGACGTGGAGTTCAGCTTCGCCGGTTCCTCCACCCTGGTCGAACAGATCCAGCAGGGCGCTCCGGCCGACGTCTTCGCCTCGGCCGACACCTCGACCATGGACGAGCTCGTCGACGCGGGGCTCGAGGCCGCCGATCCGGTCGCCTTCACCAGCAACACGCTGATGATCGCGGCGCCGGCGGGCAACCCGGCCGGGGTCACCGACCTCGCCTCGCTCGCGGATAACGGGATCGACCTGGTCGTCTGCGCACCCGCGGTGCCGTGCGGCGCGGCCGCCGAGACCGTCGAGAGGGCCGCCGGTGTGGACCTCTCCCCCGTCAGCGAGGAGCAGTCCGTCACCGACGTGCTGAACAAGGTCTCCAGCGGCGAGGCCGATGCCGGGCTGGTCTACGTCACCGACGTGGCGAAGGCCGGGGACGAGGTCGAGGGCATCGCCTTCCCCGAGTCGGACAGCGCCGTGAACACCTATCCGATCACCACGGTGGAGGACTCCGCGCAGCCCGAGCTCGGCCAGGAGTTCGTGGACCTCGTCACCGGGGAGACCGGTCAGCAGGTGCTCGGCGAGCACGGCTTCGGCGAGCCCGGGGCCGGCACCGGCACCGGCACCGGCAGGGACTGAGATGAGATCGCTGCCCCGCTGGGTGCTGATCCCGGCCATGCTCGGTGCCCTGTTCGTGCTCCTGCCGCTGGTGGCCATGGCAGCCCGCGTCCAGTGGGGCAGCTTCCTCGATCTGATCACGAGCGAGTCCTCTCTGCAGGCATTGCGGCTCAGCCTGCAGACGTCGGCCACGAGCGCCCTGGCCTGCGTGATCCTCGGCGTGCCGATGGCGCTGCTCCTGGCCCGCACGAGCTTCCCGGGCCTGTCGCTGCTGCGCTCCCTCGTGCTCATCCCCCTGGTGCTGCCCCCGGTGGTGGGAGGCATCGCGCTGCTCTACACCTTCGGGCGGCAGGGCCTGCTCGGTCGGCAGCTCGAGGTCCTCGGGATCCAGATCGCGTTCTCCACCACGGCAGTGGTGATCGCCCAGACCTTCGTGGCGCTGCCCTTCCTCGTGATCAGCCTCGAGGGGGCGCTGCGCACCGCAGGGACCCGCTACGAGGTGGCCGCGGCCTCGCTCGGCGCGCGGCCCTCCCGGGTGCTGGCGACCATCACCCTCCCCCTGGTGCTGCCCGCCCTGCTCTCGGGCACGGTGCTCTCCTTCGCACGGGCGCTGGGCGAGTTCGGCGCGACGATCACCTTCGCCGGCAGCCTCCAGGGCACCACCCGCACGCTGCCCCTGGAGATCTACCTGCAGCGCGAGAGCGACCCTCAGGCAGCGGTCGCCCTGTCCTTCGTGCTCATGATCGTCGCTGTGCTCATCATCGCGTTCGTCCGGCGGCGGGTGAGCACATGACCCTCACCCTGGAGGCGACCGTCCGCGAGCGCGGGCTCGACCTCGCCCTCGACGTCGCCGACGGCGAGACGCTCGCGCTCGTCGGCCCCAACGGCGCCGGGAAGTCGAGCGTCCTCTCCCTGATCGCCGGCACCCTGCGTCCGACCACCGGACGGATCACGCTCGAGGGCAGGCTCCTGAGCGCGAGCGGCCTGCTGGTGCCGCCGCACGATCGCGCCGTCGCCACGCTCGCGCAGGATCCGGTCCTGTTCCCCCATCTCAGCGCCTCCCGGAACATCGCCTTCGGGCTGCGGGCCCAGGGCACGCCCCGACGCCGGGCCCGGGAGGAGGCGTCCCGGTGGCTCACGGAGATCGGGCTGGGCGAGCTCGCGGACCGGCGCCCCTCCCAGCTCTCGGGCGGACAGGCGCAGCGGGTGGCGATCGCTCGCGCCCTGGCGGCGTCGCCGCGTCTGCTGCTGCTGGACGAGCCGATGGCCGCCCTGGACATCGACGTGGCCCCGGCGCTGCGCGAGCTGCTGCGGCGCGTCCTCGGCGAGCGCACCACGATCCTCGTCACCCATGACGTGCTCGACGTCGTCACCCTCGCCGATCGCGTCGCCGTGCTCGAGGGCGGGCGGCTGATCGAGAGCGGACCGACGGCGGACGTGCTCGCCCGCCCGCAGCAGCAGTTCACGGCGCGCCTGGCCGGGGTGAACCTGCTGACCGGGACCTGGGACGGCCGCACCGTCGACGGCGCCCTCGCCGGGGTGACGCACGAGCCGGTGGCGACGGGGTCGCGGGTCCGCGCCGCCGTCCGCCCGACGCACGTGGATCTGCTCGAGGACGACGCCCTCCCGCCGCCGGGAACGACGGTGCTGACCCGTCGGCTGACGGATCTGGAGCCTCGTGGGGACCTGGTGCGAGTGCGCGCCGGGGAGATCGCGGCGGATCTCACCCCGCAGCTCGTGGCGCAGCAGCGTCTGCGACCCGGGGACGAGGTGCGCCTGGGCATCCACGCGCAGGATGTCAGCATCTACCCGGTGCGCTGATCGGGAGGCGCACAATGGGCACATGGACGACACCTCAGCCCAGGACGACCGCGATTCCCAGGAGAGCTCTGGCAGCGGACTGACAGTGATCATCGCGTTCTGCGCGAACCTGCTGGTCGCGATCGCGAAGACGGTCGTCGCGCTGCTGACCGGATCCGCATCGATGCTCGCCGAGGCCGTGCACTCCTGGGCCGACACCGGCAACCAGGTGTTCCTGCTCGTCGGCGAGCGCCGGGGCCACCGGGAACCCGACCGCTCCCACCCGATGGGGTACGGCCGCGACAGCTACGTGTGGGCGATGTTCGCCGCGATCGGCCTGTTCGCCGTGGGGGCCGGGGTCTCCGTCTGGCACGGGATCCAGTCCCTGAGCGCGCCCGAGACGGAGGGCGTCGAGTACGGCTGGGCCTACCTGGTGCTCGGGATCGCCTTCGTCCTGGAGGGCTTCTCCTTCCTGCAGGCCCTGCGCCAGGCCCGCCGCGGGGCCCGCTCCCGCCGGGTCAGCCCGCTGCGCCACGTGAGCACCACCTCGGATCCGATGCTGCGGGCGGTGTTCGCCGAGGACGCCTGCGCGCTGATCGGCCTGGTGCTCGCAGCGCTCGGCATGGGCCTGCACCAGCTCACCGGGCAGCCCGTGTGGGATGCGATCGGCTCGATCCTGGTGGGTCTGCTGCTCGGGGTGGTGGCGATCCTCCTCATCGCCCGCAACACGGCATTCCTCACCGGCGAGGGCGCCTCCCCCCAGGCCAGCGCCGCGCTGCTGCGCACCCTGCAGGAGCACCCCGACGTGGACAGCGTCAGCTTCCTGCACACCGAGTGGGTCGGCGCGGATCAGCTCCTCGTGATCGCGTCGGTGGACCTCGCCGGGGACTCCGCGGAATCGGCGCTGCAGGACACCGTCCAGGCCATCGAGGACCAGCTGGAGGAGAACCCGCACGTGCGACGCGCGCTGCTCACCCTCAGCCATCCCGACAGCACGCCCCTGGACGTCGCGTGATCGATCTGCGCGCCCTGCAGGGCGAGCTGCTCGTGGAGCACGGGCCGCAGGGCTGGTGGTGGCCCGGCGAGGAGCCCTTCGAGATCGCCGTCGGCGCGGTGCTCGTCCAGCGCAGCCGCTGGGAGCAGGCCGATCTGTCGATCATCGCGCTCCGGGCGGCCGGCCTGCTGGACCCGGGCGCCCTGGCCGACGCCGATGAGGAGATCGTGCGCGAGCTCGTGCGCGGATCCGGGTTCCCGACCTCGAAGCCCCGCCGGTTGCAGGCGCTGGCCCGGTGGGTCGAGGATCGCGGCGAGGCCGCGCGGTCACTCGAGGATGCCGCTCTGCGCGCGGAGCTGCTGGAGGTCGAGGGGATCGGTGAGGAGACGGCCGACGTGATCGGCCTGTACTGCTTCGGGCGCCCGGCTTTCGTCTGCGACGAGTACGCCCGACGGGTGCTGCGAGGGCGAGGAGCCGAGGTGCCGGGCTCCTACCCCGCGTTCCGACGGGAGATCGCCCCGACCCTGGAGCGCGCCGACTTCACCGTCGCCGAGCTCGCGGAGCTGCACGGCCTCCTCGTCGAGGAGGGGAAGCTGGACTCGAAGAAACGAGCCTCTACGAGGCGAGTTCGCTCGCGGACTCGCTGATCGCGGCCCAGATCTCGTCCAGCGACAGACCCAGCACGCCGGCGATCGCCGCGATCGTCGGAAAGGCGGGGGTCGCGACCCGGCCGGATTCGATCTTGCGGAGCGTCTCCGGCGAGACTCCGGCGGTGAGGGCGATCTCGAGCATCGAACGGTCTCCGCGGGCTCGGCGCAGCAGAGCGCCGAGCCGCTCACCGCGGGCGATCTCGTGGGGCGTGAGAGGTAGTCGGACCATGCGACCCATACTAATACCGGTATAGGATTACCGGGATAGTTATCCCAGCAGCCTGGAAGGCACCGCATGATCGAGATCCTCACCCCCACCGAGCTGACCCGGGCCCGGAACACCGGACGACTCGTCGCCGAGATCCTCCAGGAGCTCGCGAGCCGCAGCACCGTCGGCACCTCCCTGCTGGAGATCGACTCCTGGGCCCGCGAGCTGATCCTCGACGCCGGCGCGCAGTCCTGCTACGTCGACTACGAGCCGTCCTTCGGCCGCGGCCCGTTCGGGCACTACGTCTGCACCGCCGTGAACGATGCCGTGCTGCACGGGATGCCCCGCGACCAGTCGCTCGCCGACGGCGACCTGCTGACCCTCGACCTCGCCGTGCTCCGGGACGGGGTCGCGGCCGATGCCGCCCTCAGCATCGTCGTCGGCACGAAACGACCCGCACGGAGCATCGCGATGATCGAGACCACGCAGCGCGCCCTCGCGGCCGGGATCGCCGCAGCCGGCCCCGGCGCTCGCCTGGGCGACGTCTCGGCCGCGATCGGCGCCGTGCTGCAGGGTGCCGGCTACCCCGTGAACACCGAGTTCGGCGGGCACGGCATCGGGTCGACCATGCACCAGGACCCGCATGTGCCCAACATCGGCCGCGCCGGGCGGGGCTACCGCCTGCGCCCGGGCCTCCTGCTCGCGCTCGAGCCCTGGGTCATGGAGGACACGGACGAGCTCGTGGTGGATCCTGACGGCTGGACGCTGCGCAGCGCGACCGGCGCGCGCGCCGCGCACACCGAGCACACGATCGCGATCACCGAGGACGGCGCGGAGATCCTCACGGTCTGCTGACCGGGCTCCGGAGCGGATCGGTCGATGCGCCGACCGATGGGCCGAGCGATGGGCCGAGCGATGGGCCGAGCGCTCAGAGGAGCACCTCGCCGGACCGGGCGACGACGCGCCCGCCGGCGAGCACGAGCTCCCGGCGCGGGGCACGCACGATCGCGTCGGGCACGTTCTCCGCCTCGACCAGGACCAGATCCGCGCGGGCGCCGGGCACCAGGTCGTGCACCTCGCGGTGCACGAATCCTGCTGCGTCGCTGGACGCGAGCCGGGCGACCCGCACGAGGTCCTCGTCCCGGCGCGCCCCGTGGAGGCGTGCGAAGTCCAGGGCCACGCGCAGCAGGTCGCCGTCCCCGTAGGGGGACCAGAGGTCGCGCACGCCATCGGTGCCCAGCCCGAGGCCCACGCCGGCCTCCCGCATCGCCTCCCAGGGCAGCGGTGCCGAACCGATGGGGGCGACGGTGCTCCAGGTGATTCCCAGCTGCGCGAAGTCCGCGAGCAGGGACCGCTGGCGCCCGGCGGGAAGCTGGCCCAGGGCGAAGCCGTGAGCGATGTTCACCCTCCCCTCGAGCCCGGCGCGGCGGGTCCGGTCGATGATCAGCTCGTACTCGAAGGCCCCCAGGTCACCCCCGGCGTGGAGATGGATGTCGAGGCCGCAGCCGTGCCGTGCGGCGATGTCGAAGAGGCCGTCGAGCTGGGCGACCGGGTCACGATCGATGAGACAGGGGTCCAGGCCTCCGATGCTGTCGGCGCCGGCGCGGGCCGCACGATCGAGCAGATCCAGGACGCCCTCGCGTCGGACCACGCCGTCCTGGGGGAAGGCGACGACCTCCACCTCGAGCGCGCCCTCCAGGCGTGCGACAGCCTCCTGGACCGCGGCGATGCCGTCGAGGCCGACCCCGAGGTCCACGTCGACATGGCTGCGGGCCGCGGTGGTCCCGTGGCGGAGGAACTCCCGCAGCACCCGCTCGGTGACGTCCGGTCCCGGGATGCCCAGGGCGCCCCGCTGGGCGCGCTCGTGGGCGATACGGCCCTGCGTCGTCGGCTCGCCGCCGTAGGGCACCCACGGCCGACCCCACCAGGACTTGTCCACGTGGGCGTGCGCATTGATCAGGCCGGGGAGCGCGAGCATGCCGTGCCCGTCGATGACCTCTGCGCCCGCCGGGGCCTCCGCTCCGGGTGGGAGCAACGCCGAGAAGGTGCCGCCGTCGATGTGGAGGTCGACGAGATCGTGGCCCCAGGGCCGGACGGAGCGGAGGATCGTGAGCGTCATGCAGGAACGGTATACCGATGACGCCGGGTGATCACGAGCAGGTCGTCGTGCGAGGGCGTCGCGCTCAGGTGCCGGTCCTCGCCGGCTGTCGGTGCCCGACTACTCTGCTGCCATGACGACAACGCGCCTCAGCCGCGCCCAGAAGGTCGATGCCGCCACTCCCGACTCGCGCAACCGTGTGGTGGATTTCCTGAGGGCAGCCGCGATCACGGTGGTCGTGCTGGGGCACTGGACGATCGTCGCGGTCGATGCCGACGGCGGGATCTCCCCGCACGGAGTGCTCGACACCGCCCGCTGGACCCATCCGTTGACCTGGGTGTTCCAGGTGATGCCGATCTTCTTCCTGGTGGGCGGCTACTCCAACGCCCTGTCGTGGCGCTCCGCCCGGCGCAAGGATGTCGGCTATGCGCAGTGGCTCCGCACCCGGCTGCGTCGGCTCGGGATCCCGCTGCTGCCGCTGCTGGTGGCCTGGCTCGTGATCAGCGTGATCGCGCTCGCCGCCGGAGCCCCGACCGCGGCGCTGCAGCTCGCCACGCAGATGGCGCTGGTGCCCACCTGGTTCCTGGCCGCCTATCTGCTCGTGATCGTGGTCGCCCCTCCCCTGCTGGTGCTGTGGGAGCGACTGGGCTGGTGGTCGATCGTGGGCGGCATCGCCCTCGCCGGGGTGGTCGATGCGGTGAGCATCGGCCTGGACCAGCCGTTGCTGGGGTACCCGAACTACGTGCTGGTCTGGGCGAGCTTCCACCAGGTCGGCTTCGCCTGGCTCGACGGGCGTCTGAGCGGCTCCGCCCGACGCCTCGTGCTGGCCGGTATCGGCGCGGTGGGTCTCGCCCTCCTGGTCGGCCTCGGCCCGTACCCGGTCTCGATGATCACCTCGGGGGCCGACGAGATCAGCAACTCCAGCCCGACCCGCGTGACGATGGCGTTCCTGGGGATGCTGCAGGCCGGCCTCGTGCTGCTGCTGGAGCGGCCGTTGACAGCGCTGCTGCGCCGTCCCCGGATCTGGCTGGTGACCGTCCTGGTGAACCGACGCATCATGACCTGGTTCCTGTGGCACCTCACGGCCCTCGTGGGCCTGTCCCATCTCCTGCTCGCCCGGGGCGGGTTCGGGCTCGGGCCGACGCCGCTCAGCGGCAGCTGGTGGGCGACGCGCCCGCTGTGGGCGCTGGTGCTGCTCGCCCTCACCGGGGTGATGGTGCTGGTGTTCGGACGGTTCGAGGAGCCTCGCGACGACGACCGGCCCGCCCCGCCCCTGTGGCAGCCGATTCTCGCCGTCGTGCTCGTGTGCGCCGGTCTGGCGGTGATGGCCGACGCCGGGATGGTCGGACCGGACGGGCTGAACTGGATCTGGCCGCTGCTGCCGATACTGGGCATGGTCGCCGGCGGCGTGATCCGTTTGCGAGGATCGAGGGCATGACCCCTGCGCTGCTCGACTCCCGCCTGCCCCTCGTCGCCGCACCGATGGCCGGCGGCCCCTCCACCGTCGCCCTCGCCCAGGCGGTCGCCGCAGCGGGCGCCTTCCCGTTCCTCGCCGGCGGCAACAAGAGCGCCGTCGCCCTCGGCGCGGAGATCGCCGCGCTCCGCGGGCTCGGCGCAGATTTCGGGGTGAACCTCTTCGCGCTCCCGCCCCGCGCGATCGACGAGGCGGCGTTCGCGGACTATGCCGCCGAGCTCGCCGCGGAGGCCGACGCCTACGGGATCGCCCTGGATCCGGTGCCCCGCAACGATGACGACTCCTTCGCCGAGAAGCTCGAGATGCTCACGCGCAGCCCGGTCCCGGTCGTGTCCTTCACGTTCGCGCTCCCCGCCGCCGAGCACGTGGCCTCGCTGCATGCCGTGCGCACGGCAGTGCTGGCCAGCGTGACCTCGCCCGAGGAGGCGCGGGCCGCGTCCGAGCTCGGGGTGGACGGTCTCGTGGTCCAGGGGCCGGACGCCGGCGGGCACAGCGCCACCCACGACCCGACCCGCACCCCGCCCCCGATCCGGACGCCCGAGCTGGTGCGCCAGGTCGTCGACTCCGTGGATCTGCCGGTGATCGGCGCGGGCGGCGTGGACGGGCCGGTCGCGGTGCATCGGATCCTCGCCGCAGGCGCCCGGGCCGTGGCCGCCGGCACCCTGCTTCTGCGCACCGATGAGGCCGGCACCTCGCCGACCCATCGCGCGGCCCTCGCGGACCGTTCTTTCACCGAGACGGCGCTGACCCGGGCCTTCACGGGCCGGCCGGCCCGCTCGCTGCGCAACGGCTTCCTCGAGCGGCACGACGCCTCGGCACCGACGGCCTATCCCGCCGTCCATCACCTCACCCAGGAGCTGCGCCGTGCGGCGGGGGCCGCCGGGGACACCGACCGGCTCCACCTGTGGGCCGGGACCGGCTGGCGCAACGCCCCGGAGGGCCCGGCGGCCGACGTCATCGCCCGGCTCGCCAAGGGCGTCTGAGCCTCCGCCCGGGCGTGGTCAGGGCGCCCGCAGCACCTGGGTGCCGATGACGCCCAGCAGCTCGAGCTTCTGCGCGGCGTCCGTGCCCTCGAGCGGGAAGAAGGCGTGCATCGACACGTCCTCGTCGGGGGTGAGCAGGACTTCGCAGCGCAGCTCGATGGCACCGACCTCCGGATGCAGGAACACCTTCTGGTCGATCTGGCGCTGCGCGACGTCGTGCAGCGCCCACAGCCGGGCGAACTCGCCGCTGCGCTCCTCCAGCTCGCCGACCAGTGCGGTGACCTCCGCGTCCCCGCCGCGGCGGGTGAACGCGGCGCGCAGATCGCTCACGTGGGCGGTGGAGATCCTCTCCCAGTGGTCCGAGGGCATCAGTCGGGCCGACGGGTCGGTGAACCAGCGCCACACGACGTTCCGGTCCCGAGCGCTGTCCCCCAGCACTCCCCCGACCAGCGCCTTGCCGAGAGCATTCGTCCAGAGCACCTCGCCGAGATCCGTCAGGATCACGACGGGGAGGTCCGTGAGCCGGTTCCCCAGGGCGATCAGACCCGGGCGCACATGATGGCCGGCGCGCCGCGGGGGCGGGGCGTGACCGCCCAGACGCAGCAGATGGTCGCGCTGCTCCCGGTCGCAGTGCAGCGCCTGGGCGATGGCCAGGACGACCCCGGCCGAGGGCGCCGAGCCCCGGCCCTGCTCGAGGCGCGTGTAATGGTCCACCGAGACGCCGGCGAGCATCGCGACCTCCTCCCGGCGCAGGCCGGGCGTACGACGTCGGGCACCTTCGGGCAGACCGGCGTCGACCGGACGCAGCTGCTCGCGGCGGCGGCGCAGGAAGTCGGCGAGGCCCTGTCGATCGATCATCGACCCATCCTCCTCCCCGCCCGGCCCGCTATCCAGGGACCGCCTCTCCCCGGATGGACCGGGCCTCGTGCCACGGTCGGCAGAGGTCCAGGCTCAAGGGCATGACCACCACAGAGAACAGCGCCACCGCTGAGCACCCCACCACCGCAGCCACCGATCCGACCGCACCCACCACTCGACCCACCACCCGCCGCCTCGGGACCACGGGACCGTCGGTCTCCTCGCCGGGCCTCGGCGCCATGAGCCTGTCCGGCGCCTACGGGCCGAGCGACGACGCCGAGAGCCTGCGCGTGATCCACACCTATCTCGATGCCGGGGGCACGCTCCTGGACACCGGAGACTTCTACGGCGCCGGGCACAACGAGATGCTCATCGGCCGGGCGTTGCGGGAGCGCTCGCGTGAGGACGCGGTCCTCTCGGTGAAGTTCGGAGCCACGATCTCCCCGACCGGCATGCCGCTGGGATTCAACGGGCGGCCCGAGAACGTCGCCACCTCGCTCGCCTATTCGCTGCGCCGGCTCGGCGTGGACCACCTCGACGTGTACCGGCCCGCGCGCCTGGATCCCGAAGTGCCGATCGAAGAGACCATCGGCGCCATCCAGGAGCAGGTCGAGGCCGGGTACGTGCGCCACATCGGACTCAGCGAGGTCGGCACGGAGACCATCCGACGCGCCGCGGCGGTCGCCCCGATCAGCGACCTCCAGATCGAGTACTCCCTGCTCATCCGGGAGATCGAGACCAACGGGATCCTGGAGACCTGCCGCGAGCTGGGGATCGGCGTCACGGCCTACGGCGTCCTCGCGAAGGGCCTGGTCGCCGGGCGTTCCGGCGATTCCGGAGGCTCCCGGGGGATGTTCCCCCGTTTCCAGGGCGAGAACCTCGCCCGCAACCGCGCGCTGCTCGAGCAGATCCAGGGGATCGCTGCCGCGAAGGGCATCTCGATGGCGCAGCTCGCGATCGCCTGGGTCGCCTCCCACGGGGAGGACATCGTGCCGATCGTCGGGTCCCGGCGCGTCGACCAGGTCACCTCCATGCTCGGCAGCACGGCCGTGCAGTTGGATGAGCGGGACCTGGCCCGGATCGATGCGGCCCTGCCCGTCGGCGCCGCCCAGGGCGACCGCTACCCCACCGCCCTCATGGGGCAGCTCGACAGCGAGAGCTGAGCCCGGGCAGCAACAGCAGAAGGGCCCCACCTCGCGGTGGGGCCCTTCTGACGAGTCACTGTCTCACGGTTTCTCGAGTGGAGCTAAGGGGATTCGAACCCCTGACCTCTTCCATGCCATGGAAGCGCGCTACCAACTGCGCCATAGCCCCGTATCGGGTGTCGCCCTCATCAGGCGACTCGTAAAGATTACCCCGATCCTCGGCTCAGGTGAAATCGGGAGCCAGGTTGTGTGACACCAGCCTCATGAGACGCCCGCTGGTGTCCGAGGTGAGGGGCTCGAGCACCGAACGATGGCAGTTCTCCAGGCCCGCGATGCCCCGGAAATCGTCGGCGTCCAGTCCCAGCAGCGCGGTGATGCCCAGCGTGATCGCCGCACCGTGCGAGACGACCATGACGGTGCGCCCCGTGTTCTCGGCGACCAGGCGCCGGCAGGCATCCGCGATGCGTTCGGCGACCGCAGGGCGGTCCTCGAGACCCAGCCCGGTCACCGGACGATGCGCACGCCAGTCGGCATGCTCCGTCGGCCAATGCCGACGGATCTCCTCGCCCCGCAGTCCTTCCCAGGTCCCGAAGCTGCGCTCGATCAGCGCGGCGTCGGTGGTGACCTCCAGACCGCAGGACGACGCGACGATCTGCGCAGTGTCGCGGGCACGTTCCAGCGGAGAGGCGACGATGAGATCGGGCGGGTTCGCGGCCACCGCGGCGGCGAGCACACCGGCCTGGCGGGTCCCGGTCGCGTTCAAGGGGATGTCCACCTGTCCCTGCAGGCGACCTTCCTTGTTGTAGTCCGTCTGCCCGTGACGCACGAGGATCAGGCGCGTACGTGCGGGGCTTCCGGTGGAGCGGGCGGGCGTCACGCCGCGGGGTCCACGATCTGCAGGTCCAGCACCGGGGCATCGCGCCACAGCCGCTCGAGGGCGTAGTAGGCGCGGTCCTCGGCATGCTGGACGTGCACGACGATGTCGCCGTAGTCCAGAAGCACCCACCGGGCATCCCGCTGGCCCTCGCGGCGCAGCGGCTTGCGGCGGCGGTCGCGGAGCAGCGCCTCCTCGACACCGTCGACGATGGCCGAGACCTGGCGCTCGGAGTCCCCGCTGCACACGAGGAACACGTCGGTGATCACGACCTGCTCGGAGACGTCGAGGCCGATCACCTCCTCGGCGAGCTTGTCGGCGGCGGCCTGACCGGCCACCCGGGCCAGATCGAGGGAATCTTCGGGGGCACTCACGCGGCTGATTCCTTGAGGACGAGATGGTCGGTGAACAGATTCTGCACGGAGGCATCCAGGGCGGAGGCCTCCCCGGGGCCGAGGACCCCGGTCAGGAGAAGGATGACGAGCACGATCAGGGCGACCGCGATGAGGGTCCACACCAGCCAGACCAGCGAACGGCTGGCGGCTCCTTCGGCGCGGTGGAGGACCTTGCCCTCGAAACGGGGTGCCGGCCGCGGGGAGGGTGCCTCGGTGACCGAGAGCTCCCCCAGCTCGACCCCGTCGGCATCCCGCTCGATGACCGCGGTCGGCGAGCCCTTCGAGCCTTTCGAGCCCTTCGAGTCGGTCGAACGTGTCGACCGTCCGGGGCTCGCCGCCTGCGCCTGCGCAGCGGGGCTCTCTCCCGCGATGGCACCGCCGGAGGCTCTCGTGGCATCGGAACCGGCAGTGCTGTCGGAACCGGCAGTGTTGTCGGACCCATTCCCGCTGTCGGACGCGGAGCCGGAGGGATCCGCAGGTGACTCGGCCTGCTCCGGCTGCTCCGGGTCCTCGCTGAGCTCGATGATGCGGGCGCGCCGGCCGAACTTGCGCAGAGTCGGCACCGGAGCTGCCGCATCGGGCGGCTCGACGGCACCGCGCACGCCGGGGACCGCGGCCTGGTCATCGGTGGTCGCGACGGCCGAGCGCGATTCCAGCGCGGCGCTCTCCTCGGGGCTCAGCGCGCGAGCGCGTCGTCCGCGACGCGGAGTGGTGTCGGATTCAGTCATCGCCGTCACCTCCTGTGTAGAGGGCGTACTTGTTGATGTATTGGACGACGCCGTCGGGGACCAGATACCACACCGGTCCTCCCGCTGCGACGCGGGTGCGGCAGTCGGTCGAGCTGATCGCCATCGCCGGGACCTCGATCAGGCTGACCCCGTCGGCCGGGAGGCCGGAGGTGTCCAGCTCGTGCCCGGGACGGGTGACGCCCACGAAGTGCGCCAGGGAGAAGATCTCCTCGGAGTCCTTCCAGGTGAGGATGGACTGCAGCGCGTCGGCGCCCGTGATGAAGAAGAGGTCCGCCTCGGGCTGCTGATCGTGCAGGTCCCGCAGGGTGTCGATCGTGTAGGTCGAGCCGGGACGGTCGATGTCTACGCGCGAGACCGTGAACACGGGATTCGCAGCGGTCGCCACGACCGTCATGAGGTAACGGTGCTCCGGATCCGAGATCTCCCGATCGGCCTTCTGCCAGGGGCGACCGGTCGGGACGAAGACGACCTCGTCGAGGCCGAAGACGCTCTGGACCTCACTGGCTGCGACGAGGTGACCGTGATGGATGGGATCGAACGTCCCGCCCATCACGCCGATCCGTCGTCGCTGCTGCTCCATGGCGATCAGTGATCGCCGTGCCTGTCGGAGTCCCCGCGCTTGCGCTGGTTGGTCCCGCCGGTGAGGTAGGTGATCCCGAGCAGGATCAGCATGATGACGAAGACGCCGATGCCCACCATCGGCGGCGTGACGCCGCCGGTCGCGTGCTCGCCGGCCTCGGCAAGGATCATGAGCTGGTCGATCATGGTGTTCTAGGCCTTTCCAGGAGTGACCGGGCCATCATCCCACAGCCGCGCGCCCTGCTCACGCCGCGACGCCGGCGATGGGAGCGCAGTCACGGCCGCACGTGCCCCTGACCGATCACGAGCCACTTCCCCGTGGTCATCTCGGGGAGCCCCATCGGGCCGCGCGCATGGAGCTTCTGGGTGGAGATGCCGATCTCCGCGCCGAAGCCGAACTCGCCGCCGTCCGAGAAGCGCGTCGAGGCGTTGGCCATGACCACGGCGGAATCCACCTCGGCCAGGAACCGCTGCTGCGAGAGCAGGTCCCGGGTGAGGATCGATTCGGTGTGCCCGGAGGAATGGGCTCTGATGTGCTCGAGCGCCTCGTCGAGGTCGGCGACCACCTTCACCGCGAGCTCGAGGGCGAGGTACTCGATGTCCCAGTCCTCCGCGGTCGCCGGCACGACCTCCGCAGCGGTGCCCGCCGCGGACAGGATCCGGGCAGCTTCCTCGTCGGCATGCAGGCGCACCCCGGCCGCCGCGAGCGGGGTCGCCAGGCGCGGGAGAGCCGCTTCGGCCACCTCCCGATGGACCAGCAGGGTCTCCAGGGCGTTGCAGACCCCGACGCGCTGGGTCTTGGAGTTCAGGACGATCTCGCTCGCCTGGTCGAGGTCGGCGCTCGCATCGACCAGGATGTGGGTCGTGCCGGTTCCGGTCTCGATCACCGGGACCAGGGAGTTCTCGACGACTCGGCGGATCAGCCCGGCTCCGCCGCGCGGGATCAGCACATCGATCAGTCCCCGCGCCCGCATGAGCACGTCCACGCCCTCCCGGCCGTGCGCGTCGATCCCGACGATGAGGTCCTCGGGCAGACCGTGCTCGGCCAGCACGGACCGCAGCACCGCGATCAGGGCGGTGTTCGAGTGCAGGGCAGCGGAACCGCCGCGCAGCACCACCGCGTTGCCGGACTTCAGCGCGAGACCGGCGGCATCGACGGTGACGTTCGGTCGGGCCTCGTAGACCATGCCGATCACGCCGAGGGGCACACGCACCTCGCGCAGCTCGAGTCCGTTGCGCAGCACGGAGCCGCGCATCACCTCACCGATCGGGTCCGGGAGGTCAGCGGCATCGCGCAGCTGCTGGGCGATCGCGGCTACCCGCTGGGGGTCCAGTGCCAGACGGTCGCGCAGTCCCGGCTCGATCCCCGCGGCGTCGGCCGCCTCGAGATCACGGGCGTTGGCGGTGACGATGTCCTCGGCGTGCGCGACCAGGGCGTCCGCCATCGCGCGCAGCACGGCGTCCTTGGTGTCGCGATGCAGGCGGGCGAGGGCCGGCTGGGCCTGCTTCGCGCCTCGGGCGGCGTCTTCCACGGCATGTGCAGTCATGCCGGGATCCTACGGTCGAGGGCCGGACCACCACAGGACCGTCTCAGAGCACGACCAGGTGATCGCGGTGCACGACGGGCCGACGGAACCGCTCCCCCAGCACCTCTCGCAGCTCGGCCGAACCGCGGCCGGTCATGGCTCGCAGCTCATCACTGCTGAACGAGGTGAGGCCGCGTGCGATGACCTCTCCGTCCGGTGCGGCGATGTCCACCGGAACACCATCGGGGAAGGTCCCCTCCACCCCTGTGACCCCCACCGCCAGCAGGGAGCGCCGACGGGTGCGCATCGCCTCCGCCGCGCCCTCGTCGAGCACCAGGGTGCCCGCTCCGCGAGTCGCGAAGCGCAGCCACACCAGGCGGGACCGTCTGCGGCCGTGATGGCCCGGGAAGAAGGTGCCGATGTCCTCGCCGGTCGCGGCGGCGGCGAACTTCGAGGCGGAGGTCAGGACCGCGGCAGTGCCGGTGGTGGAGGCCAGCTGCGCCGCGGACAGCTTGGTGACCATGCCACCGGTTCCGATCTTCGAGCCGACCGAGCCGATGCTCACCCCGGCGAGGCGCGCCGCATCCTCGACCACGCCGATGCGCGTCGCCCCGGGCTCCTGCGGCGGTGCCGTGTACAGGCCGTCGACGTCGGTGAGCAGGAACAGGGCGTCCGCCCCGAGCAGCTGGGCGACCAGCGCCGCGAGCCGGTCGTTGTCCCCGAAACGGATCTCATGGGTCGCCGTGGTGTCGTTCTCGTTGACCACCGGGAACGCCCCGAGGCCCATGAGGGCCTCCAACGCGTTGCGCACATTGCGGTACGTCTGCGGGCGGATCACGTCGGACTCCGTGAGCAGCACCTGACCGGTGATCCGCCCGTGGTCCCCGAACGCCGTGGACCAGGCGGTCGCGAGCAGGGCCTGACCCACGCTCGCCGCGGCCTGCTGCAGGTCCACGGACGTCGGCCTCTCCTCGAGCCCCAGCGGGCCCAGGGCCGCCGCGATCGCTCCCGAGGAGACGATGACGACCTCCGTGCCCTTGCTGCCGAGCCAGGCGCAGGTGGTCGCGATCTCGCGCACCCGCAGCTGATCGAGGCGGCCGTTCGCGTCGGTCAGGCTCGAGGAGCCGATCTTGACCACGATCCGCCCGGCGTTCGCCAGTCCGGACCGCTCGGTGATGCGTGCCGGCTGGCGCAGCCCGGTTCCGCTCCCGCTCTCCGTCCCTGCCACGTTCAGGCGTTCCTGTCGTCCTTCGCCGGATCGGCCCAGTGGCCGGCGCGGCGTTCGGCATCCATCGCCGCGATGCGCTTCATGCGGGCATCGGTGCGGGCCCGCTGGTCCTCGCGCTTCTCCTCACGAGTGGCGCGATGGTTGTCCTCGAGCCGCTTGTCGGTGCCACGGCGACCCAGCAGCAGCTCCGCGCCGCCCACCATCGTCGGCTCCCAGTCGAACACGACCGCATCGTTCCCCGGGCCGATCAGCACGGTCGATCCGGAGACAGCCCCGGCCTTGAAGAGTTCGTCCTCGGCGCCCAGCTTGGCGAGACGATCTGCGAGGAAGCCCACGGCCTCGTCGTTGGTGAAGTCGGTCTGCCGCACCCAGCGCTCGGGCTTGTCGCCCTGCACCCGGAAGGCGGTCGATCCCTCGTACTCCTCCTTGACCACGCGGAAGCCCTTCGCATCGACCGCACGCGGGGTGATGACGATCGGGGCGGCGACGGGCTCGGGCAGCTGGGCACGAGCCTGCTCGACGAGCTCACCGAGCACGAAGGACAGCTCGCGCAGGCCCTTGTGGGAGAGCGCGGAGACGTCCAGCACGGGCACGTCCCGCTCCACGAGACGCTCACGGACCATGTCCGCCATCTCGGTGCCGTCGGGAAGATCGGTCTTGTTGAGCACGATCACCGAGGGGCGCTCCATGAGCGGCACCCGGGTCTCCGTCTCCTCGTCGAGCCCGGCGGCGTAGGTGGCCAGCTCGTTCTCGATCGTCTCGAGGTCGGTGAAGGGATCGCGATCCGACTCCAGGGCCGCCGCGTCGAGCACGTGCACGAGCACGTGGCAGCGCTCGATGTGCCGCAGGAAGTCCAGGCCGAGACCCTTGCCCTGGCTCGCGCCCGGGATCAGGCCGGGCACGTCGGCGACCGTGTAGCGGAAGTCGCCGGCCTCGACCACGCCGAGGTTCGGCACGAGCGTGGTGAACGGGTAGTCCGCGATCTTGGGGCGTGCGGCGCTCATCGCCGCGATCAGCGAGGACTTGCCGGCGCTGGGGAACCCGACCAGGGCCACATCGGCCACGGTCTTGAGCTCGAGCACGAGGGTGCGCTCCTCGCCGGGCTCGCCGAGCAGGGCGAAGCCGGGGGCCTTGCGCTGGGTGGAGGCCAGTGCCGCGTTGCCGAGGCCGCCGGTGCCGCCGCGGGCCGCCGTGAAGCGGGTGCCGATGCCGACCATGTCGATGAGCACCGTGCCGTCGGCCTCCATGACGACGGTGCCGTCGGGCACGGGCAGCACGAGGTCCTCGCCGTAGGCGCCGTGGCGCAGGTCGCCCTTGCCGAATCCACCGCTGGTGGCCTTCTGATGGGGCTTGTGGTGGTAGCTCAGCAGGGTCGTGGTCGACGCATCGACCTCGAGGATGACGTCACCGCCGCGACCGCCGTTGGCTCCGTCCGGGCCGGCCAGCGGCTTGAACTTCTCGCGGCGGATGGACGCGGCGCCGTGCCCGCCCGATCCTGCGGCGACCTGCAGCTCGACGCGATCGACGAACGTGGCCATGGGGTTCCTCCAGGAGGTGTTGAGATATGCGTCGAGGGGCGGAGCGTCGGCTCCGCCCCTCGAAGGCAGCTGGTGCCCCGGTTCCCGGGGCGAGCGATCAGACCGTCTCGACGATGCTGACCACGCGACGGTCGCGCTTGCGACCGAACTCGACGGTGCCCGCGGTGAGCGCGAACAGCGTGTCGTCGTTCCCGCGACCCACACCGTCACCGGGGTGGATGCTGGTGCCGCGCTGGCGCACGATGATCTCGCCCGCGCCGACGGTCTGGCCGCCGAAGCGCTTGACGCCGAGGCGCTGGGCGTTGGAGTCACGCCCGTTCTTGGAGGAGCTGACGCCCTTCTTTGATGCCATCTGGAATCAATATCCTTCTGTCGTGTTCGAAGGGATCGCTCAGGCGATGCCCGTGATCTTCAGCCGAGTGAGCTCCTGGCGGTGGCCCTGGCGCTTCTTGTACCCGGTCTTGTTCTTGTAGCGGAGGATCCGGATCTTCTCGCCGCGGAGGTCCTCGACCTTCTCGGCGGAGACCTTCACCTTGGCGAGGTCGGACTGCGCGGAGGTGATCTTGTCACCATCAACCAGCAGCACGGGAGCGAGATCGATGCTGTCGCCCGCCTCGCCTGCCACGCGGTTGATCACGATGGTGTCACCGACCGACACCTTCTCCTGACGACCGCCTGCGCGGACGATTGCGTACACCACGTCACTGCTCCATCTTGTCATTCGAACTCTGCACTTGAGTCATGCACCCTGCTCGGTGATCCGCGGACCTGCGACCGTCAACCGGCCCTGCACTCCCCGGAGGGTGTTCAGGCGGGAGATGCGGTCGCGCGGGTGTCACCAGGAACATGACTGCGGCACGTTTTGCGCCAGGGAACAGCTTACGATCCCCAGCACCTGAGGTCAACCACCAGAGGCCGTCCGACCTGCGAGAACGCCGTCACATCCTGTGGAACACATCACGCGGAGGCGCTCCTGTCCCGCCCGCACCTCATTCTGGCGAAGAAGTGTCCCGCTCCTGCTCCTGCTCGGGCTGCGGCGAGGTCCCGGAGGATACGACCTCACCGTCGACCGTCACCTCGGGCTGCGCGCTGCTGCTCGAGGCCGCGGCGATCGAGGCGATGGTGGCGCGGGCGAGGGCTCGGCTGTCCGCATCGCCCTCGAGGCGGTGGACGTCCGCGGCGGACTCGTCCGAGACCGCCTCGTCGGCCCCGTTCTCCTCCGTGGAGGAGCCGCTGCGCGTTCGGCGCCCACGTCGCTTGGACGACTTCGAGGACTCGTCCCCGTGGCCCCCGGGGTTGCCACCGCCGCCGTTCCCGCCGTTCGAGCTCCCGCCGCCGTTGCCGCCGTTGCCGCCGTTGCCGCCGTGACCGTGGTGATCGCCATCGATGTCGACGACGAGGCCGCGGCCGTTGCAGTGCTCGCACGAGGTGGAGAAGGTCTCGACGAGGCCCTGGCCCACGCGCTTGCGGGTCATCTGCACGAGACCGAGCGAGGTCACCTCGGCGACCTGGTGCTTGGTCCGGTCCCGGCCCAGGCACTCGACCAGGCGACGCAGCACGAGATCGCGGTTGGACTCCAGCACCATGTCGATGAAGTCGATGACGATGATGCCGCCGATGTCGCGCAGCCGCAGCTGGCGCACGATCTCCTCGGCCGATTCGAGGTTGTTCTTTGTGACGGTCTCCTCGAGGGAGCCGCCGGAGCCGGTGAACTTGCCGGTGTTCACGTCGACCACGGTCATGGCCTCGGTGCGGTCGATGACCAGCGAGCCGCCGGAGGGCAGGTAGACCTTGCGGTCCATCGCCTTGAGCAGCTGCTCGTCGATGCGGTGCTTGGCGAAGACGTCCTTGTCCGACACGTGCCGGGTGACGCGCTCGAGGAGGTCGGGCGCGACATCCGAGACGTACTCGTGGACGTCGTCGTAGACCTTGTTCCCCTCGACGATCAGCGAGGTGAAGTCCTCGTTGAAGACGTCGCGGACCACCTTGATGGCGATGTCCGGCTCCTGGGAGAGGGCGACCGGGGCGTTCTTCGCCTTCTGGGCCTTCTGGATCTTCTCCCACTGGGCGCGCAGGCGCTCGACGTCGTGGGTCAGCTCCTGCTCGCTCGCACCCTCCGACGCGGTGCGCACGATGACGCCCGCGTCCTCGGGGATGATCTGGCGCATGATCTTCTTCAGGCGGGTGCGCTCGTTGTCGGGCAGCTTGCGGGAGATGCCGGTCATGGAGCCGCCGGGCACGAACACGACATAACGGCCGGGCAGGGAGATCTGGCTGGTCAGCCGGGCGCCCTTGTGGCCGATCGGGTCCTTGGTGACCTGAACCAGGACCGGGTCGCCGCTCTTGAGCGCGAGCTCGATGCGGCGCGGCTGGCCCTCGAGGCCCACCGCGTCCCAGTTGACCTCGCCGGCGTAGAGCACGGCGTTGCGGCCCTTGCCGATGTCGACGAACGCGGCCTCCATCGAGGGCAGCACGTTCTGGACCTTGCCCAGGTACACGTTGCCGACCATCGAGGTCTGGGCCTTCTGCGCGACATAGTGCTCGACCAGCACGTCGTCCTCGAGGACGGCGATCTGGGTGCGGCCGGCGCGCTCGCGCACGACCATGGAGCGCTTGACGGACTCCCGGCGCGCGAGGAACTCGGCCTCGGTGATGACGTTGCGACGGCGACCGTTGTCGCGTCCCTCGCGGCGGCGCTGGCGCTTGGCCTCGAGGCGGGTCGAGCCCTTGACGGCCTTGACCTCGTCGCGCGCCTCGCGGACCTTGACGACCGTGTTGGGCGGATCGTCCGACGTCGAGGTCGACGCGGACGACGAGTCGTCGCTGCCGGAACCGGAGCGACGACGACGGCGGCGACGGCGGGAGCTCGACGAGCCCGAGGAGCTGCTGTCCGACCCGTCGGAGCCGTCCTCCCCCGTGCTCTCGTCCCGACCCTCGGTGGAGTCCTCGTCCTGGGGCCTGTCGTCCGCATCCGGGGCGTCGTGGTCGTCCGAGCTCTCGTCCTCGTCGTCCCCGCGGCCACGACCGCGACGACCGCGGCCACCGCGGCGGCGACGACGGCGGGAGCTCGAGGAGCGCTCGTCGTCCGCATCGGAGTCGGAGTCCTCGTCCTCGGACGAGTCGGAGTCGGAGTCGTCCTCGGTGTCGTCGCTGTCGTCCTGGGACGAGCCACGACGCGAGGAGCGGCGCGAACGGCTGCGTCGCGAGCGCGAGCGACCGGACTGCTCCTCGTCGCTGCGCTCGGACGAGTCCTGCTCGTCCTGCTCCTCGGTGTCGTCCTCGGTGTCGCCGTCGGCGTCCTCGAACGAGATGGCCCTGCCGCCGACCGGGGCGTCCTGCGGGCCCACGGTCGTGCGGGACTGGGGGGTGGGTGCCTGGAAGAGGAGCGAGGCGAAGTCCATCTGGACCTGCTCGCGACGTCGGGCCCGATCATCGGACTCGGTCTCCTGAGCGGGGGCCTCGTCCGTGCCGCGGGCCGAGGCGAGGGCGCGCAGATCTCCGGCCACCGGGCCGTCGTGGTCCGCAGGGGTCTCCTCCGCGGGATGCGGGGCCTCCGGCTGCTTCTCGTCGGACTGCGCGTCGTCGCTCTGCCGGGCCTCGGGCGCCCGAGTGGCGCGGCGGCGGGTGGAGCGCCTCCGGGTCGTGGGCTCCTGAGTCTCAGGGTCCTGTGCCGCCTCGGGCTCCTGGGCTTCCGACGCTGCGGTCGTGGGGGCCTCGACGGCCGGCTCCTCGACGACGGGCTCCGCGACGGGGATCACCGGGGCGCCGGCGGGCGCTCCGGCGCGACGGCGCGGTCGCTTCGTGGTGGTCGTGGGTGCCGGATCGGCGGGGGCGTCGCTCTGCTGGGCGACGATCGTGCGCGGGGCGGAGGTCTCCGTCTGCTCCGGCGTCGCAGCCGGGGTCGGCGCCCCGGCAGGGGCTCCGGCCCGGCGACGACGTCGCGCGGGAGCGGTGGTGGGGGTCGAGTCCGACGTGTCGTTCTCGGGATTATGGGTGCTGTCAGCCATGCGGCCGTCTCCTTCTGAAGGAACCAGCGCACCCTGGCCCCGAATGGTCATCGTCCCTGGGGACGGAAGTCTCAGGCCCTCGCCGTCGCGCAGCTCCCTGGAAGGAAGCGCTGCGATGCCGATCGCGGAAGCACAGCGGTCGCGGTCAGACGCGTTGCCGGTGCTCCGACGTGACGACGCCGGGAGGTTCCCCCACCCGGTACGGAGCAGGAGAGTGCCGCGGTCAGTATGGCACAGGACGCACTTCGGGACCTGTGCGACATGCCCCGTCCGTCACGATCCGACCGGCGCCCAGGCGGAGGGAGGACCATGGTCCTGATGGACCCTGCAGGAACCGCATAGGTTCTCCAGCAGCGTGTCGCTCTCCCAGGAGGTTCGATGGAAGCCCTCGACATCGCACGGTGGCAGTTCGGCATCACCACCGTGTACCACTTCATCTTCGTGCCGCTCACGATCGGCCTGTCGCTGCTCGTCGCCGTCATGCAGACCAGGGCGGTGTTCTCCAAGGACCCCGCCCGCAAGGATGCCTGGACGCGGATGACCAAGTTCTTCGGCTCCCTGCTGATCGTGAACTTCGGCATCGGCATCGCCACGGGCATCGTGCAGGAGTTCCAGTTCGGCATGAACTGGTCGGAGTACGCCCGCTACGTCGGGGACGTCTTCGGGGCCCCGCTCGCCCTCGAGGGGCTCGCGGCGTTCTTCCTCGAATCGGTCTTCCTGGGGCTGTGGATCTTCGGCTGGGGCAAGCTGCCCGAGAAGATCCACCTGCTCACGATCTGGGCCGTCGCGCTGGGCACCACGGCGTCGGCCTACTTCATCGTCGCCGCGAACTCGTTCATGCAGCACCCCGTCGGCGCGATGCTGAACCCCGAGACCGGACGCGCCGAGCTGGATCCATCCCAGGGCTCGATCTTCGCGGTGCTCACGAACGTCACCACGATGGCCGCGTTCCCCCACGTGGTCTCCGGCGCCTGGCTGGTGGCGGCAGCCTTCGTCACCGGCGTCGCCTCCTGGCACATGGTGCGCCACCACAACAAGGCTCGCGAGAACGGCCTGGAGACGGCAGAGGGCGCGGACCACCACCACGCCGCTCGGGACCTGTTCCGGCCCGTCGTGCGCTTCGGCGTCATCGCCATGTTCGTCTCCGCCGCCGTGCTGGTTGTCTCCGGCGACTTCCAGGCCCAGATCATGTTCAAGCAGCAGCCGATGAAGATGGCGTCGGCCGAAGCCCTGTGCGAGACGGAGACGGGGGCCTCCTTCTCGATCCTCGCCGTCGGTGGCCCGGATGCCTTCTCCACCGACTGCGACGGCGTCACCCACCTCATCTCGGTGCCGTACGTGACGTCGTTCCTGGCCACCCACACCTTCGATGCGGAGCTGCAGGGCGTCGACGACCTCAACGCCCAGTACAAGGAGCAGTTCGGCGAGACCGTCACAGACATCCACGGCGACGAGCTCACCGCCGACTACCGCCCCAACCTCTTCGTCACCTACTGGTCCTTCCGCCTCATGATGGGCCTGGCCGCCTTCAGCGGCATCCTCGCCCTCTGGGCGCTGTGGGTCACCCGTGGCAAGGGCGACAGCGCGCGCACCACCGGATCGAAGCTCTTCCAGTGGTTCGCCGTGCTGTCCATCCCGATGCCGTTCTTCGCGAACTCCGCCGGCTGGGTCTTCACGGAGATGGGCCGCCAGCCCTGGGTGGTGCACCCCAATCCCGACGACCCGACGATCCGTCTGATGACCACGCAGGCCGTCTCCAGCCATCCCGCCTGGATGGTCGCGACCAGCCTGATCGCCTTCACCCTCGTCTACGGGGTGCTCGCGGTGGTCTGGTTCCAGATGATGCGCAAGGCCGCCCTGAAGGGCGTGCCCCTGCCCCGGCGCGACCCGGAGACGGACGAGCTCGACACACCGACCCTCTCCTTCGACTACTGAGAAGGGAACCGATCAGATCATGGACGCCATGCTCGATCCCACGGTCCTGCAGACCCTGTGGTTCGGCCTCATCGCCTTCTTCTTCCTCGCCTACTTCGTGCTCGAGGGCTTCGACTTCGGCGTGCAGATGAACGTGGCGACCTTCTGGCGCCGCGGCTCGCGCACCCGCGGCACGGTCCTGGAGACCGTCGGCCCCGTCTGGGACGGCAACGAGGTCTTCCTGATCACCGGCGGCGCCCTGCTGTTCGCCGCCTTCCCCGAGTGGTACGCGACGCTGTTCTCCGGCTTCTACCTCGCCCTGCTGCTCCTGCTGCTGGTGCTCATCGTGCGCGTGTGCGCCTTCAAGTGGCGCGGCAAGGTGGACAGCGAGCGGTGGCGGACCAGCTGGGACATCGTCCACGTGATCGGCGGCTTCGCCCCGGCCCTGCTGTGGGGCGTCGCCTTCGGCAACATCGTGGCTGGGGTGGGGATCGATCAGAACCACTGGGTGACGACCTCCCTGCTGGGGCTGCTGAACCCCTTCGCCCTGCTGGGCGGGGTGGTGTTCGTGCTGCTGTTCTGGCTGCACGGCACCCTGTACCTCACCCTCAAGGTCACCGGCACCCTGCGCGAGGACGCGAACCGCCTCGCCGGGATCCTGGTGTGGCCCACCATCGTCGCCGGCGCCGCGTTCCTGCTCTGGTACCAGCTGGCGCACTCGCATTCCACCTGGACCTGGATCCCGCTGGTGCTCGCCGCCCTCGCCCTCGTGGCCGTGGTGCCCCTGAACCGGCTGCGGCGCGAGGGGCTCGCCTTCACGGCGACGACGACCGCGATCAGCGGAGCCGTGGTCACCCTGTTCGGCGGGCTGTTCCCGTACGTGCTGCCCTCGACCGGCGATCCCGCCAACTCGCTGACCGTCGCCAATGCCTCCTCCACCGAGCACACGCTCACCGTGATGCTGGTGGCCCTGGCGATCCTGCTCCCGCTCGTGCTCGCCTACACCGCCTGGGCGTACCGGGTGTTCCGCCACCGGATCAGCGACGAGGACTCCCCGATCCCCGGCTCCGAGCTGCTGGAGAAGGCCAAGAAGGGCTACCGCGAGGCGTTCGAGCAGGAGTGAGGGACGGCAGCCGATGACCCCCACCGCCCCGGCCCCTCCGCGAGCAGCCCGGACCCGACGCGCGCCGGTGGATCCCCGCCTGCTGCGCGAGGTGCGCTCGGCCCGCAGACATCTGGTGCGCACGGTCGCGCTCGGTCTCGTGCAGGCCGCCTGCGTCATCGCCACCGCACTGGTGATCGCGCGGCTCGGCGCGCAGCTGCTCGAGCATCGACAGCTCCCCCAGGACGCCCCCGTCCTGCTGCTGGCCCTGCTCGCGGCCCTCGCGGTGCGGGCCGGTGCTGTGCTCGTCGAGCAGCGCACCGCGCACCGCGCCGCGACCGAGGCGATCGGGGACCTGCGCGGCCGGATCGTCGCGCACGCCGCGACCCTGGGGCCGCGCGGGGGTGCCGGCCGCGGCGCGGACCTCACGACCCTGGCCACCACCGGGATCGAGAGGCTGCGGCCCTATCTCGTGGGCTACGTGCCGCAGCTGATGCTCGCCGTGACCGTGACGCCGCTGTGCCTGCTCACGATCGGGATCCTCGACCCCCTCAGCGCGGTCATCGCCGTGATCACCCTGCCGCTGGTGCCGCTGTTCATGATCCTGGTGGGGAAGATGACCGTGGGCCGCTCCGAGGTGCTCCTGGCGGACATGCGCACCCTGTGGTCGCAGCTGCTCGACCTGGTCGACGGCCTGCCCACCCTGCGAGCACTGGGACGCGAGAGGGGCCCGGAGAAGATCGTGCGCACCCTCGGGGATCGGCACCGGGCCTCCGCGATCGGCTCGCTGAAGTTCGCCTTCCTCTCCTCCATGGTGCTCGAGCTGCTCGCCACCCTGTGCGTCGCCCTGATCGCGGTGAGCATCGGCATGCGTCTGGTCTACGGGGAGATGGACCTCGCCCCGGCGCTGGCCGTGCTCGTGCTGGCACCGGAGATCTACCTGCCGTTGCGCAACGTCGGCTCCCAGTACCACGCCTCCACCGACGGGCTCGCCGCGGTGGGCGCCGCCTTCGAGGTGCTCGACGAAGTCCCTCCGGCCGACGGGGAGATCCCGGCCCCCGATCTGCGCACCTCCCACCTCGCCCTGCGCGGGGTCTCGGTGCTCTCCCGCGACGGCAGCGCCCCGCACCGGGCCGATCTCGAGCTGCGGCCCGGCCGGGTCCTCGCTCTCACCGGAGCCTCGGGCGCCGGGAAGACCACGGCGGTCCAGGTCCTGCTGGGGCTGCTCGACGCCGACGGCGGCCACGCCGAGGTCGTCGATTCCCAGGGCGTCGCGACCGACGTCCGCAACCTCGACCGGCGCACCCTCTGGGACCAGGTGGCGCTGCTCCCCCAGCGCCCCGTGCTCCCGCCCGGGACGATCCGCTCCGTGCTGGAGTCGGCGCGCCCCGGGGCCACGGACGCGGAGCTCGAGGAGGTCGCCGCGGCGACCGGCCTCGGGACGGTGATCGCCCAGCGGGGCTGGTCCGCGGATCTCGGCCGCGCCGGCCGGGGGCTCTCCCTCGGCGAGCGGCAGCGGCTCGCCCTGGCCCGGGCGCTGCTGTCCCCGACGCCGCTGGTGGTGCTCGACGAGCCCACCGCCCACCTCGACGGAGCGACGGAGGACCTCGTGCTCGATCTGATCCGCACCCTGCGCGCCCAGGGCCGCACGGTGCTCGTCGTCGCCCACCGCTCCCGGCTGGTCGACGTCGCCGACGACGTCGTCGTGGTGGAGGCCGCGTCATGAGCGCCGCTCCCACTCCCCTGCGCCGCGCCGAGCGCGCTCTGGAGATCCCTCGTGGTCGCCTGCTCGCGGCGCTGCTCGCGGCGTGCGCGACCCTCGCCTCCGCCTTCGCGCTCGCCGCCGTCTCCGCCTACCTCGTGGCCCGGGCCTGGACCATGCCGCCCGTTCTCGACCTCACGGTGGCCGTGGTGATGGTGCGCGCCCTCGGCGTCTCCCGCGGCGTGTTCCGCTGGCTGGACCGCATGCTCGCCCACGACGTCGCCCTGCGCGGGGTGGTCTCCCTGCGCACCAACCTGTTCACGACTCTCGCGGCTCGCACGGACGACGCTCTGACCCGGCTGCGCCGCGGGGATCTCCTCGCCCGCCTCGGGGACGACGCCCAGGAGCTCGGCGACCACGTCGTCAAGGCGCTCCTGCCGGCGCTGGTCGCCATGGTGATGACCGTCGTGGTGCTCCTGACGATCCTCCCGCTGTCGCTGCTGGCGGCAGGCTCGATGCTGCTGGCCCTGGCGCTCGCGAGCGTGCTGGCGCCGCTGGCCGCCTATCGCGGCGCGCGGATCGCGGAGCAGGCCGTGCTCACCACCCGCTCCGGGGTGAGCGCGAGCGCGCTGGAGATCCTCGACGACGCGACGTCCCTGCGGGTGGACGGCCGCCTCGAGGCGGCGCTGGCAGAGTTGGATTCGCGCCAGCGCGATCACGACGCAGCCATCGATCGGGCGGCGCTGCCGGCGGCGGTGGCGTCGGCTGCGGTGCCGGCGGCCATGGTGCTCGCCATCGCCGGGTCGCTGCTCGCCGCGGGAGCGGCGTGGACCGACGGCGGCGCCTCTGCCGGACAGATCGGTGTGCTCCTGCTGCTGCCGCTGTCGTCCTTCGAAGCGGCCACCGCCCTGCCCGCCGCGGCCGCGCAGTACGCCCGCTCCCGCGCCGCCGCGGAGCGTCTCGCCGAGCTGGCCGGGACCGCCTCGCCCCTCGCACCCGCCGCAGAAGTGCGACGTGGCGACCGATCCGGGGCCGAGCATCGGTCGTCAGAGCGCAGTTCCGGGGCGTCGGACGCGGCCGCAACGGCGACAGGCCCTGGAGTCGCGCATCTGCGGGCGACGGGGCTCAGCGCCGGCTGGAGCGCCGGGTCGCCGTGCGTGCAGGGGCTGGACCTGGACCTGCCGCCGGGCTCGCGGCTCGCGGTCGTCGGGCCCTCTGGCAGCGGGAAGTCGACGCTGCTGGCCACCCTCGCCGGGCTGCTCGAGCCGCTCTCGGGGCAGGTGGAGCTCGACAGCGGAGAACCATTGCGCTCCGACGTCGTGATGTTCGCCGAGGACGCTCACGTGTTCGCCACCACGCTGCGGGAGAACCTGCGGGTGGTGCGCGGCGATCTCGAGGACTCCACGGCCACCGCTGCGCTCGCGGCGGTGGGCCTCGACGACTGGGTACGAACCTTGCCCCACGGGCTGGATGCTCCCCTGGGCCCCGACGGGACCACGGTCTCCGGTGGGGAGCGCCGCCGCCTGCTGCTCGCCCGCGCAGTGATCCGCGGGGGCCCTGTACTGCTCCTGGACGAGCCCACCGAGCATCTGGACACCGCGAGCGGCGATGCCCTTCTGCGCGCCCTCCTGGATCCTGCCGACGACTCGCTCGTGCCCGCCTCGAGCAGCGTCGTGGTCGTCACCCACCGCCCCGAGGCGATCCCCGCCGGGACAAGGGTGCTGCAGATCGGGGAGAATGCTCAGCATCCCGGGAGCCACCAGGAGGAGAGCACATGACGTCGACCGCCCCGCCGCCCCGGCCCGACCGGCCGCGGCTGCAGGACCTCACCGGCGCCGTCCTCGCGGGCGGCGATACCGAGGACCTGCTGACCTTCCTGGTCCGTACGGCCCGCACCGATCTCGACGCCCGCAGCGCCGTGCTCGTGCTCCCGACGGAGCCGGGCACCTGGGCCTTCGAGCTCGTCGACGGGCCCGACGCCGCGGACCTGCTGGGAAGCACCCTCGCTCTGAACTCCCCCGCAGGCCGTGCGCTCGAGGACGCCGATGCCGCCTCCCTCGAGCTGATCGGCACGCTCCGGGTCGCCGGGCAGGAGCATCCCGCGCTGATCGCGATGGTCGACGCCGCGGAGCACGGCTCCGGCTTCCTCGCCGTGCTGCAGAGGCCGACGACGGATCCTTCAGGATCTGCGACGGGGACTCCGGCTGCTGCGCCGAGAACTCCCGGGTCCGCCGGACTCTTCACCGTCGCGGACCGGGAGCGGCTCGACGCCCTGGCCTCCCTGGTGGAGCTCACGATCCGGGTTCCCACACTCCGGGTCTCCGGAGAGCTCGACGACGAGCGCAGCCGGATCGCCCGCGACCTGCACGACCTCGCGATCCAGGAGCTGTTCGCCGTGGGCATGGAGCTCGAGGCGCTCACCGAGGCGCTGGCCGGGCCGGGTGAACCGCCCTCGAACACCCGTATCCGCACCTCCGTCGCCGCCTCCGTCCAGGGGGTGGAGAACGCTGTGGCCCAGATCCGGCAGATCGTCCAGTCGCTGCGGCGCGAACGGCTCGAGGCGACGCTGACCGAGCAGCTGCGCCACGAGGTGGGGCTGGCCACCGCCGGGCTGGGCTTCGTCCCGGCGCTGCGCCTGCCCCCGCATCCCGCGGAGATGGACGCCGAGGTGCCCTCGGAGATCGCCGAGGACGTGGTCGCCGTGGTACGGGAATGCCTCGCCAACGCCGCGCGCCACGCGCACGCGAGCGCTGTCGCCGTCTCGGTGAGCCTCTTCTCCGAGGGGGTGGATCGGGTGGTGCAGGTCAACGTCTCGGACAACGGGCGCGGGATCGACCCCACGGTGACGCGTCGCAGCGGGCTCGCGAACATGTCGAGCCGGGCGCGGCGCCACTCCGGCTGGGTCGACGCGATCAGCCTCCTGCCGGGCACCATGATCTTCTGGCGGGTGACGCTCCCGGCGAGGTGATGCCGACGTGGCGTGGCACCGGAGAGGCATGACGATGACCCTCCGGCGCGCGAGCTACTTCCAGCCGGCGCGGCGGCGGGCCGCGACCATCGCGGCGACCTGGGTGCGACGCTGCATGCCCAGGGTCTGCAGGATGACCGTGACGCGGTTCTTGACGGTCTTCTCGGCGATGCCGAGCTCGTCGGCGATCTCGCGGTTGGAGTGCCCGTCCCCGATGAGGTCGACGATGCGTCGGTCGGAGTCGGAGAGCTCCTGCTCCTCGGTGACGTGGTCCGCGGGCCAGACGGTGCGGCCGGCGTGCACCGCACGGATCGAGTCGGCGATCTCCTGAGAGCGGGCGGACTTCAGGATCAGCCCCGCGGCGCCCGCGGCCCGCGACTCCCGCAGCGCCGCGTCGTCGTCGAAGCTCGTGAGCACCAGCATCGCCTGCTCCGGGTCGATCTCCCGCGCCGACCGCATGACCTCGATGCCCGTGCCGTCGGGCAGCTGCAGGTCCACGACCAGCACGTCGGGCCGGATCGCCGGCAGCCGTCGACTCGCCTCGGCGACCGAGGACGCCTCGCCGACCACGCTCAGATCGCTCTGCGCGTCGATGACCGTGACGATCCCGCGACGGACCACCTCGTGGTCGTCCACCAGCATCACGCGGACCGCTGCGGGCTCGGGCTCGTTCGTCGTCGTCGTCACCGGACGTCCTTCCTGGGCGGGGCTACTTCGGATGAGCTGCTCGGCTCGTTCTGCGCGGATCGTGCTGCTCGGATCATCGTGGCGACCGCTGGCACCGGGGGCAGTAATGGCTGCTGCGTCCCTGGTGGAGCGCTCGTCTGAGCACAGTGCCGCACCGCTGGCAGGGCTCCCCGTCGCGACCGTAGGCGCTGAGCGAACGGGCGAAGTACCCGCTGCGGCCCTCGACGTTCACGTACAGCGCGTCGAAGCTCGTCCCGCCCACCTCGAGCGCGCGTTTCATGACCTCGCGGGCCGCGCGCAGCAGCTCGAGGACCTTGCGCTGGCTGAGCTGCCCTCCCGGGGTGTCGAACCGGACGCGGGCCGCCCACAGCGCCTCGTCGGCGTAGATGTTGCCGATCCCGCTGACCAGGTCCTGGGCGAGCAGCAGAGATTTCACGCCGGCCCGACGGGAGCGGATCGTGCGCGCGATGGCAGGGAGGTCCGCCGCAGGATCCAGCAGGTCCCGGGCGATGCCGGCCGCGGAGGCGGGGAGCAGGGAGTCCGGGCTGCCCTGCCCGGCCAGGGCGCCATCAGACGTCGGGGCCAGGGGGCTGGTCCACAGGCCGCCGAACAGACGCTGGTCGACGAGGTCGATCGCGGCGCCGTCATCGAGGTGGAGGGTGAGACGACGATGGCGCAGCGGATCGGGGGCGGGCCCTTCGGAAGGGGTCGCGACGGGGAGCGCGACGATCGGGGCGGGATCCCGCAGGCGCAGCTGGCCGCTCATGCCGAGGTGGCCGATGAGGGCCTCGCCGGTGTCGTGCCCGTCCTCGTCGGCCAGTCGCCACCACAGGAACTTCCCGCGCCGTGCGACAGCGGTCAGCCGGGTGCCGGTCAGGGCACCACGCAGACGGTCCGCCCCGCCGACCTGACGGCGGATGATCCGGGCGTCGAGGATCTCGACGGACTCGATGATCCGACCCACGGTGCGCGGTTCCAGGCCGCGACGGACGACCTCGACCTCAGGCAGCTCGGGCATGGCCTCAGCCCCGTGGGATGAGGGTCTCGCCGCGCTCGGCGAGCACCGTGCGCACTGCGCTCTGGGCCGCGGCGAGCTCGGCCTCCTTCTTGGACGGGCCCTCCCCGTTCGCGGTGACGATGCCCTCGATGGTCACGGTCGCGGTGAACATCTTCTCGTGCTCGAGCCCCTCCTCGGTGATCCGGTAGCTGGGGCTGACGCCCCCGGTCGCCGCGATCTCCTGCAGGCGGGACTTGAAGTCGTAGCTCGTCTCGAGGAACTCGTCGGAGTCCAGCAGGGGCCTCATGAGGTCCAGCACGAAGCGACGCGAGACGTCCTGCCCGAGGGCCAGGTGCACGGCGCCGATGACGGCCTCCGTGGTGTCGGCGAGGATCGACGCCTTGGCCCGTCCCCCGGTGAGGTCCTCCCCGCGGCCGAGCTTCACGTAGGCGCCGAGGTCGAGCTGGGAGGCGATCACGGCGAGCGCCCGGGTGCTGACGGTGGCGGCGCGACGGCGGGCGAGGTCCCCCTCGGGCAGCGTGGGATGGATCGTGTACAGCTGCTCGGTGACGGCCAGCTGGAGCACCGCGTCGCCGAGGAACTCGAGGCGCTCGTTGTGCGGGATCTCGTCGTGCTCGTACGAGTAGGAGCGGTGGGTCAAGGAGAGATCCAGCAGACCCGACTCCTGCAGATCCGCCGCCTGCGCACCGTCCAGCGGCAGCTTCGCCAGCAGGCCCGCGGGATCGGAGGCCTCGGTCGAGCGGCGCCTGCGCGCCATCAGCGCCCCTCGCCCTCGGTGGGCGCGTCCTGACCCTCGGAGGCTGCGGTGTCCGTGGACTCGTCGAACAGGCCCTGCAGCGCCGCGAAGCGATCATCGATCACGTCGTGGTGGTGGTCGGGATCGTCCTCCATGCGGAAGCCGCACTGACCGCACAGGCCCGGGCAGTCCTCACGGCACAGCGGACGCTCCTCGGCCGCCATCGCGAGCGCATCACGCACCAGCGGGCCCAGGTCGACGTCGTCGCCCGTGAGCATGGTGGTGTCCTCGCGCTCGTCGGCCTTCACCTTCTCGGGGAACATGTACAGCTCGTCGAGGCGCGCGGCGACGTCCTGCTCGACGGGGTCCAGGCATCGCGAGCACTCGCCCTCGAGGTGGGCGGTGACGGTGCCGTGGACGTAGACCCCTTCGACGACGGACTCGAGCTCGATCTCCACGGCGAGGTCCTCGCCCTCGGGGACCTGCATCGCGAGTCCGCCGACCTCCCGGGCGGGGGCGGTGAGGGTGCGCTCGACGCGACGGTGGGAGCCGACGTTGCCGACGAGGTCGACCGCGTCGAAGAGCAGGTCCTTGTCGAGGGGAGAGGCGGAGGCGGGATCGGAAGACATGGTGAGGCGGTCCTGTTCAGGTCGTGGGGTCGTTCAGGATACGGGCGCGGCGGCCCGGAGCGCGTCCAGCGAGGCGGGCGGGAGCATGTCGGAGACATCACCGCCGAGGGAGTGGACCTCGCGCACCAGGGACGAGGAGATATGGGAGTACGAGGAATCCGTGAGCAGGAAGACGGTGTCCGTCCCGGCGAGGTGCTGGTTCATGCGTGCCATGGGCTCCTCGTACGCGAGATCGAGCTGCGAGCGCAGGCCCCGCACGACCGCACCGGCGCCGACGTCGCGGCAGAAGTCGACCAGCAGCCCCGTGGGCAGGGTGCGGACCTCGACCGCGTCGCCCAGGCCGTCGGCCTGTGCCACGGCGTCGATCGTGGAGGTGCGGGTCTCGAGGTCCAGGAGCCCCTTCTTGGACGGGTTGTGCGAGACGGCGATGATCACGTGGTGCCCGAGCGCGACAGCCCGACGGGTGAGGTCGAGATGCCCCAGGGTGAAGGGGTCGAACGAGCCGGGCAGGACGACGATGCTCATGCCGCCACTGTAGTGCGTGCGCCGTGGATGTCCGGCAGTGTCATGCCAGCTCGAGGGCCACGTGGTGGGTGCCGTCGTCATCGATGCGTTCGATGCCCAGAGCGCCCCGGAGGCCGGAGAGCTCGCCGGTCCCTGACCCGGGGGCGATCACGTACTCCAGGGTGGGCTCGCCGTCGGCCATGGTGCCCAGCTGATGGAAGGTGACGGTGCCCCGCCGGCCGTCGAGCACGCCGTCGAACCGCTCGAGCGCGATGTACCCGGCGTTGCCGGTCACGGGGTCGCCGGAGGTCAGCATGAGACCTGTGCTCGTGCCCTCGAGGTCCCCCGTCCAGGTCTTGCTGAGGTCGAAGCGGTCATCCGCCGCGGGCAGGGGCTCCCCGGGGAGCAGGTCGACGGTGAAGGTCGCGCTGAGTCGCATCATGGCACCAGTCTCTCAGGATCGCGGGCCGCGTAGCGAGAGGGAGTCTGACCGGTGATGGTGCGGAAGTCACGGACGACATGGGCCTGAGCGCTCAGGCCCTGTGGGCGCGGTGCTCGCGGGCGAGGATCGCGAAGGACATCCCGTCCAGCCAGCGGCCGCTGCGGTGCAGGGACTCCTCGACGAAGACTCCCTCGCAGCGCATGCCGATCTTCTCCATGACGCGGCGCGAGGCGAAGTTCTCGGCGAAGCAGGAGGCCTCGACCCGGCGCACGCCGAGGCCGTCAACCGCGAGGTCGAGCAGGGCGGCGGCGAACTCGGTGCCCAGCCCCCGGCCCTGCACGGCGGGGTCGAGCACCCAGCCGAGCTCGGCCTGCTGCCCGCGGGCCTGCCGGACCATGTCGGCCTGGGACCAGGCGTCCTGCAGCGACACCTTGCCGTCGGCGATGATCCGACCGTCCAGGATGCCGACGACGCTGGAGGCGAGCGAGTTCGCCCACCACTGCTGGTGGTCCTCGAGGCTGGCGCTCAGCGTGGTGGTCCACTCCTGGACCTCCGGCAGCCGGTACCAGGGCCAGACGGCGTCGGCGTCCTCCGGGCGGGCCGGGCGCAGCTCGAGTCGGTCGGTGCGGACGGGCCAGTCGAGATCGGTGAGCGCGAGGGTCATCGGCCCATCCTAGGATCACGCACGGGCGTGAGGATCGCTCCTGTTCAGGGCCGCGACCACCTGGGGGTAATCGCCGCGGGCCTCGGCCCCGCGCAGGAACTCGACCTGCTGCACCCTGATCTCGGTCGCCTCCGGCCGGTCCTCCAGGAGACTCATCACCTCGTCGACGAAGTCCTCCAGGGGCATCGCCGTTTCGCTGGTGGCCTGCCCGGGCATGAGGTCCGTGCGCACCGCCGGCGGGATCAGCTCGAGGACCTCGACCGCAGTGCCGGCGAGCTGCAACCGCAGCGACTCCGAGAGCATGTGGATCGCGGCCTTGGTGGCGTTGTAGGTGGGGGTGGGGCGCAGGGGGATGAAGGCGAGGCCCGAGGAGACAGTCATGATCGTCGCCGAGGGCTGCGCGAGCAGATGCTCCATGAACGCGGCGATGAGGCGGATCGGCCCGAGCAGGTTCGTGGTCACGGTGGCCTCGGCGGTGGGCAGGAACTCGGCAGGGTCCGTCCAGTCCTCGGCGCGCATGATGCCGGCCATGGTGATGAGCACGTCGAGATCGGGGTGCTCGGCGAGCACGGTGCGCGCGGCGGCCTCGATGCTGCCCGAGTCGGCGGTGTCCACGCGGACGGTGTCGATACCGGGGTGCTCCGCGGCGACGCTCTCGAGCAGCTCCGTGCGGCGCCCGCCCACGATGACCTGGTTCCCCTTCTCCTGCAGGCGCAGGGCGAGGGCGAGTCCGATGCCGCTGGTGGCGCCGGGAAGGAAGATGGTGTGTCCGGTGATGTCCATGGGGTCGAGACTGCTCCCCCGGCGAGGCGCTCACCAGAGTCCGGATATCGGGGGATCACCGATCCCTGGCAGCCGGGCGGCGTGAGGTCGATACTTCAGCAATGTACAGGGACGCGCTCGCAGACTTCCTCGTGCGGCATCGCGCCGCCCTCGCCCCGACCGACGTCGGCCTCGGGCCCGGTGCGCGACGCCGCACCCCCGGCCTGCGCCGCGAGGAGGTCGCGCAGCTCGCGACGATGTCCACCGACTACTACACGCGGCTCGAACAGCGGCGCGGGCCTCAGCCGAGCACCCAGATGCTCGCGGCGATCGCCCGGGCGCTGCGGATGACGACCGACGAGCGCGACTACCTGTACCGGGTGGCCGGGCACAGCGCCCCGGAGCGCCATGCCGTCGAGGGCTACGTGGCGCCGGCCCTGATGCGGGTGATGGACCGTCTGCACGACACTCCGGCGATGGTGCTGTCCGCCCTCGAGGAGCCGCTCGTGCAGAACGGACCGGCCCGGGCCCTGTTCGGGGACGCCGAGCAGCTCACCGGCTGGGAGCGCAGCGCGATCTACAGCTGGTTCGTGCATCCCGAGCAGGCGCGCGCCGTATACCCGGCCGAGGAGCATGCGCACCACGGCCTGTCCAAGGTGGCCTCGCTGCGGGCGGCCTACGGGGCGATGGGCCCGCGCTCACGGGCGTCGGAGCTCGCGGAGATCCTCTCCGCGCACAGCGCGGAGTTCGCGCAGCTGTGGGACTCCCAGGTGGTGGCCCGTCGCTTCGAGGACCACAAGGTGGTGCTGCACCCGCAGATCGGCCGGATCGAGGTGGACTGCCAGGCGCTGCTCACCGAGGATGCCTCACAGGTCCTGCTGGTGCTGACCGCTCCACCGCACAGCGAGGACGCCGGCAAGCTCGACCTGCTCGCCGCACTCGGTACTCAGTCCGTCGCGGAATCGGGACCGGAGTCTGGATCGGGGTCGGGCTCCGACGCAGGAGTGGGCTCGGTCGCGAGATCGGGCTCGGTCGCGAGATCGGGCTCGGTCGCGAGATCGGGCTCGGTCGCGGGCCCGCCGAACTGGAGCACCGTCTCCCCGTAGGTCTTGGTGCCGTCGTCGGCCCAACCCTCCGGCCAGCCCACCGGCCGAGTACGGCTGGAGCGCTCGATGACCACAAGAGCCTCAGCGGTCAGCGCCGGGCGCAGCGTGAGCAGGAGGGCTTCGAGCGCCTCGGTGGTGATGTCATACGGTGGGTCCAGGAACACCAGGGAGAAGTCCCGGCCCTCGAGCTGACCGGCGACCGTCTCGGCCTTCCCGGCCCGGATCTCGCACCTCTGCTCGAGCCCGAGCTCGAGGGCCGTGCGGCGCAGCTGCTTCGCGGTGGGGGCATGGAGCTCCACCAGCAGGGCGTGGGTCGCCCCGCGGGAGAGGGACTCGAAGGCGAGGCCGCCGGTTCCGGCGTAGAGGTCCAGGACCCGGGCGCCGCGCAGGGCGTCCCAGCCGTCCAGGCGCGAGAACAGGGCCTCGCGCACCCGGTCGGAGGTGGGTCTCGTGCCCTTCCCGGGCGGTCCGGGGATCGTGCGGCCGCCGAGCGTGCCCGCGATGATGCGCGGCATGTCAGCTCCTCTCCACGTCAGGATCGGCGTCACGCAGGCGGTTCTCGATGGCGCCGGCGAGATCGGGATGGGCGGTCAGATCGGGATCGGCCGCGACGACGGCGAAGGCGTCCTCGCGGGCCTGCTCGATGATGCGAGCATCCCGGATCACGTCGAGATGCTTGAGGGTGCGCTGCAGTCCGGACTGCTCCTCCCCCACCAGGTCTCCGGCTCCGCGCGTCTCGAGGTCGATCTCCGCGAGGGCGAAGCCGTCGGCCGCGCCCGCGATCTGCTCGAGACGAGAGCGGGCGTCGCCCGGGGTGAGGCGGGTGCTGAGGAAGGCGATGCCGGCGTGCTCGCCACGGCCCACACGACCGCGCAGCTGGTGCAGCTGGGAGACGCCGAAGCGCTCCGCGTCCAGCACGATCATCGTCGAGGCGTTGGGGATGTCGACCCCGACCTCGATGACGGTCGTCGCGACCAGGATGTCGATCCGGCCCGCGAGCATGTCCTCCATCACGCGCTGCTTGTCCTCCGAGGGCATCCGGCCGTGGAGCACCCCGATGCGGGCACCGGCGAGCTCCGGGCGCCCGGCGAGGCGCTCCGCCGTGGCCAGGACGCCCCGCGCCTCCTCGAGACGGGGGGCGGCGCCGCCCCCGTCCGCGTCGGGAGTCGGGGGCAGCTGCTCCGGCGGGGCCTCGGGCGGGGGCGATCCCTCCCCGGCTCCTGTCTCGTCGATGCGCGCGCAGACGACGAACACCTGCCGACCGGCCGCGATCTCCTCCGCGGCCCGCCCCCACATGCGCGTCTCCCACCGAGAGTTCTGCTCGGGGACCACATGGGTGGTGACACCGGCGCGCATGCCCGGGCTCTCGCGCAGGGTGAGCACATCGAGGTCGCCGACGGTCGCGAGCGCCGCGGTGCGCGGGATCGGGGTCGCGGTCATCACCACGACGTGGGGGCTCATGCCCGAGGGGCCCTTCGTGCGCAGACGGCGGCGGTGGTCCACCCCGAAGCGGTGCTGCTCGTCGATGACCGCGAGGCCGAGGGCCGCGAACTCGACACCCTCGGTCAGCAGGGCGTGGGTGCCGATCACGATGCCTGCGAGCCCTGAGGTCACGTCGAGCAGGGTCTGCCTGCGTTCGGCGGTCCGCTGCGAACCGGTCAGCAGGCGCACCCGGGTGGCGTCCGCCGCGCCGTCGAGCTGGCCGGCGCGGGCGAGGTCGCCGAGCAGCTGGGTGATCGTGCGGTGGTGCTGCTCGGCGAGGACCTCGGTCGGGGCGAGCAGCACGGCCTGGTGACCGGAATCCACCGCGCGCAGCATCGCGCGCAGGGCGATCACGGTCTTGCCGGAGCCGACGTCGCCCTGCAGCAGCACGCTGGTGGGATGGTCTCGACCGACGTGCTCGGCGAGCTGATCGCCGATCTCGAGCTGTCCGGCGGTGAGCTCGAAGGGGAGCCGGTCGTCGAAGAGATCCTGCAGCGGCCCAGTGGCCCGCAGCGCCGGTGCAGGGGTGCGGGCGTCGACGGCGCGCCGCTGCGCGAAGATCGCCTGCAGCACGAAGGCCTCCTCGAACACCAGGTGGGCCATTCCCTCCCGGGTGTCCTGGACCGTGGCGGGGACGTGCACCTTCGTCACGGCCTGCGGGAGCGTCAGCAGGCCGCGGGCGGAGAGCACGGAACCGGGCACGGGCTGCGCCAGCGAGCCCGCGAACTCGATGCCCTGCTCGGTGGCCGCGCGCATCGTGCGCTGGGCGATGTTCTGCTTCAGCGGATAGACGGGCAGCGGCCGCTGGGCATGGGCGATCCCCTCCGGGGTGTCGTCGTACTCCTCGTAATCCGGATGGGTGATCTGAGGTGAGCCCGAATACGAGTTCCAGCCGACGGTGCCGCGCACGACCAGGTGCTTGCCGACCACGAGCCGGCTGCGGTGCCAGTCCACGAGGTGCTGCTTGGCGAGGAAGAAGGTGAGGGTGATCTCCTCGACCTCGTCGGAGACCACGACCTCCAGGATCGATCCCCGGCGGCTGCGCATGCTGCGCTCCTTCACCCGCACCACGGAGACGATCGCGCTCATCTCCTCCCCCACCTGGACGTCGTGGAGCGAGCGGAGCGGGGCCGGGACCGTGTAGCGGCGAGGGGCGAAGCGCAGCATCGTGTCGAGGTCCTTCACCCCGAACGAGGACATCGCCCTGGCCTCCTTGCGCTCGAGGAGCTCCGAGAGCGGCATGGAGCCGCGGGCGGACTCGACCCTCCTGGCCATGCGGTGCCTCCTCGTCCCTCGTCGACTGCGGCGCGACGTGGGACGATGATCCCGCGATCCGGCCTGCTGCGCGACCATCGTGCCACCCGGGACCGACGTTGTGGCGGAATCCACAAGGCGTCGCACTCGCCTCCCCTTCATGTGGACGGGAGATCTGGGCTATGCTTCCGTGGTTGCCCTGACCTCCTGGGGCTGGCGCCCCGCGCCCACCCGAGGTCACCGACTCCTGCGAACCGAGATTGCGGGAAGGGCGGGCACCTCGATCAGAATTCGACTTTTCAGGAGACGACAGTGGCTTCTTCCACGTGTGACATCTGTGCCAAGCACCCGAGCTTCGGCAAGAGCGTTTCCCACTCGCACCGCCGTACCTCGCGTCGTTGGAACCCGAACATCCAGTCCGTGCGCACTGTGATCAACGGGACCAGCAAGCGCGTGAACGTGTGCACCTCCTGCCTGAAGGCGGGCAAGGTCAGCACGCTCGGCGCCTGAGCGGGAGACCGTACAGACCCCAGGACCGACAGGTCCCTCCACGAGAGCCCTCACCCTTCGGGGTGGGGGCTCTCGTGGTTCTGCGGGTCGTGCATCCTCCAGGTCGTGGGTCCTCGCGATAGCCTCGCCCGCATGCCCGGGCTCCCGCTCGGGCCCGAGTCCGAGGAGATCCGATGCCTGCGTCCTCCCCCACCATCCTCGCCACCAGCGCCGGGTACCGCCCTCATCCTCGGCTGCGCTTCGGCTTCGGGCCGATGATGGCCTTCGCCGTCGAGCTCAGTCGTGAGGCCGCGTGCACCGGCCAGCCCGCGGGTGACCACCGCGACCGTGCACCCCGTATCTGCCACATCGGGACCGCCTCCGGGGACGACCGGAGCTTCCAACGGGATATGGAGGAGGCAGCCCGGGAGGCGGGCTACGAGCTGCATCACCTCAGCCTGTTCTCCATGCCCAACGTGGAGGACGTGGAGAGCTACCTGCGTGGCTTCGACGTCATCTGGGTCAACGGGGGCTCGGTGGTGAACCTGCTGGCTGTGTGGCGAGCCCATGGACTGCCGGAGATCCTGCACCTGCTCTGGCAGGACGGGGTGGTGCTCGCGGGCGTCTCCGCCGGCTCGATCTGCTGGTTCGAGGGCGGGGTCACCGATTCCTTCGGCCCGCAGCTGGCCCCGGTCACGAACGGCCTGGGTTTCCTGCCCGGCGCCAACGGGGTGCACATGGACACCGAGGAGCGCCGTCGCCCGCTGATCCGCGAGCTGGTGGCGGACGGCACGCTCGGCCCGACGGTGTGCACGGACGACGGCGCCGGGCTGCTGTACCGCGGCACCGAGCTCGCCGAGGCGGTCACCGAGGTGGACGGCGCCCGGGCCGCACGGATCACACGGGACGGATCAGGCGGCGTGGTCGAGCAGGAGATCCCAGTGCGTCGGCTCCCGTGACACGGCAGCCGTCATCCCACCGAGACGACGACGCCCGCGGTGCCCCGAAGGGCGTCGCGGGCGTCGTCGTGCGCTTGCCGGGCCGTCAGGCGACCTCGGCGTCCTCGAAGGTCGCGGTGTCGATGACGACGCGGAAGAAGACCTCACCGGCGACCACGCGCTCGTAGGCGGCGTCCGCCTCGTCGACCCCGATGGTCTCGATCTGCGCGGCGATCCCGTGCTCGGCGCAGAAGTCGAGCATCTCCTGGGTCTGGGCGATGCCGCCGATGTTCGAGCCGGCCAGCACCTTGCTGCCGCCGATGACCGAGCCGAAGCTGAGCGGCTGCTTCTGCGGCGGCAGGCCCACCACGGCCACCACGCCGCGGGGCTTGAGCAGGCCGAGGTACTTGTCGACGGGGATGTCGGCGCTGATCGTGTTGAGGATGATGTCGAACTCTCCGCGGTGGTCGGCGAAGAAGCCGTCCTCCGAGGTGGCGAGCGTCTGCTGGGCACCGAGCTCGATGGCCAGCTGCTCCTTCTTGCGGGTGCGCGACAGCACGGTGACGTCGGCGCCCATGGCGGCGGCGATCTGCACGCCCATGTGGCCCAGGCCGCCCAGACCCAGCACGGCGACCTTCTTCGGGGCGCCGTCCTTGGAGTCCGCGGCACCCCAGCGGGCCAGCGGTGCGTAGGTGGTGATGCCGGCGCACAGCAGCGGTGCGGCGACGTCGAAGTCCAGGCCCTCGGGGATGCGGCACACGAAGCGCTCGTCGACGACGACCTTCTGGGCGTAGCCGCCCTGCGTGATCGTGCCGTCGACGTCGGTCGCGTTGTAGGTGCCGACGTTGCCCTCCAGGCAGTTCTGCTCCTGGCCGGCGCGGCACTCCTCGCACGTGCCGCAGGAGTCCACCATGCACCCGACGCCCACACGGTCCCCGACCTTCCAGTCGGTGACGTCCGAGCCCACGGCCTCGACGACGCCGGCGATCTCGTGGCCGACGGTGAGGGGGAAGTTCGCCTCGCCCCACTCGTTGCGGATGGTGTGGATGTCGCTGTGGCAGATCCCGGCGGCCTTGATGTCGATGACGACGTCGGTGGGACGCGGGTCGCGGCGCTCGATGGTCGCGACCTGGAACGGCTGATCGGGGCCGGTCTTCTGCAGTGCCTTCACGGTGATCGTCATGGGGTCTCCTTCAGGAGGTCGGGATGCCCTCGAGGGACGCTCGAGGGGTACGGGCCCAGACTAGGCCTGGTCCCCGAAGTGGTCGAAACCCGTTCCATCGATCGGGGCACCGTCCAGGAGCACGCCGTGGTCCTTCTCTCCGTCGGCAGGCAGCACCCGCCCGATCGGTCGGAAGCCCGCGGGCACGCTCCCGCCGGCGAAGGTGGCGAGCATCGCGTGCTCCTCGCCGCCGTGGAGCACCCAGGCCCAGGGGTCCTCGCCGAGCTCGGCGGCAAGATCGGCGAGCTGCGAGACGTCCGGGGCGAGGGCGTCGGAGTCCAGGTCCAGGAGCACGCCGGAGGCTCTCGCGATCCGGGTGCCGTCCCGCACGAGCCCGTCGGAGAGATCCATCATCGCCCTCGCTCCGCGGCCGACGGTCCACCCCAGGGCGAGGTCCGGCTCGGGGGCGTCGTGCCAGGTGACGAGGTCGCCGTGCCCCGACGGCCCGAGGGTCGTGCCGTCCGTCCCGATGACCTGGCCGTCCTGCACCCGGATCCGGCCCGAGAGGACCAGGGCCAGGCCGGCGGCGGAGCGGCCCAGGCGCGGGGACCCGATCGCGAGGACGTCACCGGGACGGGCGCCCGAGCGCAGCACGGGCTGCTGGGCGTCCTCGAGGGATCCGAGCGCGGTGACCGTCACCGTGAGCTGCTCGGACCGTCCCAGATCACCGCCCACCACGTGGGCGCCGTCGACCTCCGCGCGTCGGGACAGCCCGATCGTGAGCTCCTCGAACACCGAGGCGGGGGTGTCCGCCGGGGCGGAGAGCGCGACCACGAGGGCGAGCGGCCGGGCACCCATGGCGGCGATGTCGGCGAGGTTCTGCACGGCGGCCTTGTGGCCGATCCAGGTCGCGGTCGTCGTGGCGGGCAGGAAGTCGTGCCCCTCGACGAGGGTGTCGGTCGTGACCACGATCCGTGGCGAAGGAAGCCGCACCACGGCGGCGTCGTCCCCGGGGCCGACCTCCACGCGGGGGTCGGTGGACAGATGCGGGAGCATGCGGGCCAGGAGCCCTGCCTCCCCGAGATGGGTGTCGCCGATCATGGACCCAGTGTGCCGGAGACCCGACCCCGGTGGCAGACCCGGCCCCGGCGGCGGCGCAGGTTCGGCCGGTACCCTTCACCCGTGCTCCGCTCCCGCCTCCCCGCCTTCGCCGCCGCCGGTCTGCTGACCGTGACGGTGGCGTCCTGCGGCACCGTGCAGGTGCCTGCGGGACCCGACGCCACCGATCCCGTCTGCGCCGACATCATCCTCGCGGCCCCGCCGCAGGTGCTGGGCATGGACCGCACGGAGACCTCGAGCCAGGGAACCGCCGCCTGGGGCAGCGGTGACGACACCGTCGTCATGCGCTGCGGTGTCACCCCACCCGGGCCGACCAGCGACCAGTGCACCACCCTCGAGGACGCCAACGGAGTGCAGGTCGACTGGATCGTCCGCGAGCTCGAGGGTGATGTGTTCCTGTACACGTCCTACGGTCGGGATCCCGCGATCGACATCACGGTGCCGCTCTCGGCGGCCCCGGATCAGCCCAGCGGCGCGGCGCTCGATCTCGCCCAGGTCGTGAGCCGGAACATCGAGGCCACCGACCACTGCGTGGGGCCCGGCGACGAACCGACGGGCTGAGCCCTGGAGCGGGGGCGCCGCTCAGCGGGGCCCGGGACGGCGACCGCGGGCCTGCTCGACGAGGTCGGTGAGAAGGTCGCTGTAGGAGAGCCCCATGTTCTCCCAGAGCACCGGGAACATGGAGTACGGGGTGAAGCCCGGCATCGTGTTGACCTCGTTGACGATCACGCGGCGGTCCTCGGTGACGAACACGTCCACCCGGGCGAGGCCCTCCAGGCCCAGCACGGTGAAGGCGCGCGAGGCCACCTCGCGGACCTCCTCGAGCTGGGCGTCCGGCAGGGCGGCCGGCACGTCGATGCTCACGGTCCCCTTGCCGAAGTACTTCGCCTCGTAGTCGTAGAAGTCGAGGTCGTCGCCCACCTTCACCTCACCGGGGACCGTGGTGCGCACCTCATAGCCGTCGCCGCCCTGCAGCACGCCGCACTCGACCTCGCGGCCGATCACGGACTCCTCGATGAGCACCTTGGGATCCTCGGCGAACGCGGCTTTCATCGCGGTCTCGAGCTCCGCAGGATCGCCGACCCGGCTGACCCCGAGGCTCGAGCCGGCACGGGCCGGCTTCACGAACCAGGGCAGCGGGTGATGGCGCTCCAGATGTGCCCTCACCTCGTCGGCCCCGGCTGCCCAGCGGTCCTCATGGACCACGATGCCGGGGGCGCACTCGATCCCGGCGGCGCGCAGACCCTGCTTGGTGGCGGCCTTGTCCATGCAGGTGGCCGACGCGAGCACCCCGGAGCCGACGTACGGGATGTCCAGCAGCTCGAGCAGGCCCTGGACGGTGCCGTCCTCGCCGTAGATGCCGTGCAGCAGCGGGAAGACGACGTCGATCTCGGCCAACGGGTGCACGACGCCGTCGACGACGGTGCGCAGCTCGCTGCGGCCGCCGGGCTGTCGGCGAGTCGCGGGCAGGAGCACCTCGGCGCCCTCCGGTGCCACCTCGGGGGCGCGGCCGTCGACCAGGGTCCAGTCCGAGGGGTCGTCAGAGACGTGGACCCAGGTCCCGTCGCGGGTGATGCCGATCGCGAGCACGTCGAAACGGTCTCGGTCGATCGCAGCGAGGATGCCGCCGGCGGTGACGCACGAGATGCCGTGCTCGCCGCTGCGGCCGCCGAACAGAAGGGCGACGGTGGTTCTCATGCCGAAAGGATATTCACTCCGGGCGCACGCCGCGCGCCAGCAGGGCCGTGGTGACCTCATCGATCCGCGCATCGTGATCGACGACATCCACGACGGCATCGGTGATGGGCATCTCGATACCGAGCCGTGCGGCCAGCTCCGACACGGCACGGGCCGTCGCGACGCCCTCGGCCGTCTGCCCCACCTCGGTCGCCGCGGCCCGCACATCGAGGCCCCGGCCCAGCGCCAGATCCAGGCGATGGTTCCGGCTCAGCGGCGAGGAGCAGGTGGCGACCAGGTCGCCCATCCCCGCCAGTCCGGCGAAGGTGTCCCGACGCCCGCCCAGAGCGACGCCGAGCCGGGTGATCTCCGCGAGCCCGCGGGTGATCAGGCTGGCGGTGGTGTTGTGGCCGTGGCCCAGTCCGGTCGCGGCGCCCACCGCGATGGCGATCACGTTCTTCACGGCGCCGGCGATCTCGACCCCGACGACGTCGGTCGATGTATAGGTGCGCAGGTAGGGGGCCTCGCACCAGATCGCGAGCACGGAGGCCAGCTCCTCGGACCCGGCGGCGACGACGCTCGCGCAGGGGCGGCGCTCGGCGATCTCCCCGGAGAGGTTCGGACCGGACAGGACACCGATCCGCTCCGGCTCCGCTCCCCCGGCCTCGGCGATGATCCGGCTGATCCGGGAGTCGGTGCCGCGCTCGATCCCCTTGGTGAGGGAGAGCACGGGCACGGGCGGGAGTGCGGGCCACGACTCGAGGGTCGCGCGCATCGACTGCGCGGGCACCGCGAGCACGATCCCGTCGGCCCCGTCGAACGCCTCCTGGACCGAGGAGGTCGCGCCCACGGTCTGTGGGAGCAGCCGGTCCCCGAGGTAGGCGCTGTTGCGGTGCTCCTCGCGGATCTCCCGGGCGACCTCCTCGCGGCGTGCCCACAGGGTGACGTCGGCGCCCCCGTCGGCGAGGACCTGCGCGAAGGTGGTGCCCCAGCTGCCGGCACCGAGAACGGCCAGTCGTGTCATGCCTGCCTCCTCTCAGCGTCGCAGTCCCTGCGTCGCTGCCTCTGTCTCACTTCTGTCTCACAGCACGGTAGCCCCGCTGCGGAGCGCCGACCTCGGGACGGTGGCCATCGGTCCTGCCGTCGTGCAGGACGCTCGGCGGCTCGGCCCCGCGGATCTCTCCGAGCAGAGCGGCGATCCGTGCCATCAGCTCCTCGGTGACGCGACGAGCCGCCGTCTGCGGGGTCTCGTCGTCCTGCTGCGCGACCACGTACGGCGTCCCCACCAGCATGATCACGCGTCGGCCTGGTCCGGGCCGCGGGAACGGGGAGCCGACGGGCCACAGCCTGCGGCCGCCCCAGCTCGCGATGGGAACCAGCGGGGCACCCGTGTCCAGGGCCAGGCGTGCCGCACCCAGGAGCCCCTTCATCGGCCACAGCTCCGGGTCCCGGGAGTAGGTGCCCTCAGGGAAGATCATGAGCACCTCGCCCCGTCCCAGGGCCTTGCGCGCGCTGTCCAGAGCGTCACCGCCCCGGGAGGTACCGCGGTGCACCGGGATCTGCCGGGCCCCGCGCAGCAGCGCACCCAGCGCGGGCACCCGGAACATCGCCTCCTTGGCCAGGAAGCGCGGGGCGATGCCGTGGGCCTGCAGGAGCTGGCCATAGAGGAAGGCGTCGATCGGGCCGAGGTGGTTGCCGCAGGCGATCGCCGCGCCCTCGGCGGGAAGGTTCTCCGCACCTCTCCAGAGGGGCCGGGCGAGCAGGCTCATCAGCGGTCGGAGCGGCAGCTGCGCGAGGCCGACGACGAGCCCGGCCCGCCGGGCCGGCGCCCGTGACGTGCCCAGATCCCAGCTGCGCGCCGGCGAGACCCTCACCGGTCGGAGGTCGGCGTGCGGCCCAGGGCCTTGCGCGTGGCCTGCCCGGTGAGGGCACGCATCGACGAACCACCGACCATGGTGCGGCGGCGCAGCGTCGTCGGCGCCCGACGGGCGAGCGTGTTCACGGCAGCGGCGTGCATCAGCCGGCGCGGAGCGAAGGCGAGGCGTCCGCGCATCGAGCGGAACTTCACCGCGGTGGTGACCTGGAGCAGCTGACCGCCGGGCAGCAGCGCCACCCCGATCCGGACGTGCATCTTGTCGTCGTCGTCGATGATCAGCGCCTCGGAGCCCACGACCTCGTCGGCCACGTACTCCCGCTCCGGCGGCGGCACCATGTCGAACAGGCGGATCGCCTCGTCGCGCAGGGCGCGCATCCCCCGCTTCGACAGCGGCGTGTTCTCGTGCGAGAAGATCGCGTCGGCCCAGACCCGCGGGTCGGGCTCGTCGACGCCGCCGGTGGGCACGATGACCACATCGCAGTAGTCGGGGATCGGGATGTCACGCAGCGCCAGCGAGCTCCCGGCCGTGGCGGCCAGCGGGTTCTCGCCCGTGTGCAGCTCGGCATCCGCCGAGACGTCCTCGCTCATCATCAGCTGTGCTCCCTCAGCTCGCAGTGGATCATCGGTTCGACCCGGGACGTCAGTTCTCCCAGAACTCCGCGCCGAGAGCGGTGAGCTTCTCACGGAAGGACTCGTAGCCCCGGTCGATGAGGTCGATGCCGCGGATGGTGGAGACCCCCTCGGCGCCGAGCGCGGCGACGAGATAGGAGAAGCCGCCGCGCAGGTCCGGGACGGTGATGTCCGCGGCCGTCAGGGCATTCGGGCCGGAGATCACGGCGGAGTGGTTGTAGTTGCTGCGGCCGAAGCGGCAGCTGGATCCACCGAGGCACTCGCGGTACACCTGGGTGTGGGCGCCCATGTCGTTGAGCGCCGAGGTGAAGCCCAGACGGTTCTCGTACACCGTCTCGTGCACGATGGAGATGCCCTCGGCCTGGGTGAGCGCGACCACCAGCGGCTGCTGCCAGTCCGTCATGAGACCGGGGTGCACATCGGTCTCCACCGCGATCGCCCGCAGCGGCGTGCCGGGGTGATAGAACCGGATGCCGTCACGGGTGATGTCCATCCCTCCGCCGACCTTGCGGAAGATGTTCAGGAACGTCGCCATCGGCTTCTGCTCGGCGCCGCGCACGAAGACCGACCCCTTCGTGACCAGCGCGGCGCAGGCCCAGGACGCGGCCTCGATGCGGTCAGGGATCGCGACGTGCTCGTAGCCGCCCAGCTCCTCGACGCCCTCGATGGTGATGGTGCGATCCGTCTGCACGGAGATGAGCGCGCCCATCTTCTGCAGGACCGCGATGAGATCTTCGATCTCGGGTTCGACGGCCGCATTCGTGAGCTCGGTGACGCCCGTTGCCCGCACGGCGGTCAGCAGCACCTGCTCGGTCGCCCCGACGCTGGGGTACTCGAGGTGGATCTTGGTGCCGTGCAGACCGTTCGGGGCCGTGATGTAGATGCCCATCTCACGCTTGTCCACGACGGCGCCGAAGTTCCGCAGCACGTCGAGGTGGTAGTTGATCGGCCGGTCACCGATCCGGCAGCCGCCCAGATCGGGGATGATCGCCTCGCCCAGGCGGTGCAGCAGAGGTCCGCAGAACAGGATCGGGATCCGTGAGCTCCCGGCGTGGGCGTCGATGTCCGCCACGTGCGCGCGCTCGACGTTGGAGGGATCCATGCGCAGCGTGCCGCCGACCACGTCCCGTTCGACCTTCACGCCGTGGATCGACAGCAGCTGCGAGACGATCTGCACGTCGCGGATGTCCGGGACGGAATGGAGCACGCTGGGCTTGTCACCCAGCAGGGCCGCGACCATGGCCTTGGAGACCAGGTTCTTCGCCCCACGAACAGTGATCTCACCGTTGAGAGGGCTGCCCCCACGGACGTGGAATGTCGAGCTCATAGTGTCCTTGCTTCGCTGAGCAGGCGCCCGGGACGCCCGATGTCTGACCGAGTCACCATACCGGAGCAGACTGCAGGGCCACTGCGACCCTCGTCATAGGTCGCAGCGGCCCTGCAGGATCAGATCCTCGGGGTCAGACGGAGTCCGCGGTGCGTGCCGGGAGCGTCTTGGGCATCCAGGCGGGGCGCGTCGCCTCGAAGTCGGTGATGTCCTGTTCGTGGCGCAGGGTCAGGCCGATGTCGTCCAGGCCCTCCATGAGGCGCCAGCGGGTGTAGTCGTCGATGTCGAAGCGGAAGATCGCCTCGCCCGCGTGGGCCTGGCGGTTCTCGAGGTCGACGGTCACCTCGGTCCCGGGTGCCTCCTCGAGGATCTTCCACAGCTGCTCGAGGTCATCCTCGGACAGCACCCCGGCGACGAGGCCCTGCTTGCCGGCGTTGCCGCGGAAGATGTCCGCGAAGCGGCTGGAGAGCACGGCCTTGAAGCCGTAGTCGCGCAGAGCCCACACGGCGTGCTCACGGGAGGAGCCGGTGCCGAAGTCGGGGCCCGCGACCAGCACGGAACCGTTCTTGTAGGCGGGGCGGTTGAGCACGAAGTCGGGATCGTTCGTGCGCCAGGCGTTGAACAGCCCGTCGTCGAACCCGGTCTTGGTGACCCGCTTGAGGTAGACGGCGGGGATGATCTGGTCGGTGTCGACATTGCTGCGACGCAGCGGGACCCCGATGCCGGTATGGGTGGTGAAGGCTTCCATGACGATGCTCCTGATCAGGCGACGGGCTGGAGGTCGGACGGGGCGGTCGGGGCGCCCAGGTCCGACGGGGAGGACAGCGTTCCGCGCACCGCGGTGGCGGCGGCGACGACCGGGGACACCAGATGGGTGCGCCCGCCCTTGCCCTGCCGACCCTCGAAGTTGCGGTTGGAGGTGGAGGCCGCGCGCTCGCCCGGTGCGAGCTGGTCCGGATTCATGCCCAGGCACATCGAGCAGCCGGCCTGACGCCATTCGGCGCCGAAATCGAGGAAGATCTGGTCCAGGCCCTCCTGCTCCGCCTGGATGCGCACCCGCGCCGAGCCGGGTACGACCAGCACGCGGACGTCGGGATCCTTCTGACGACCCTCCAGCACGGAGGCGAAGGCCCGCAGGTCCTCGATGCGGCCATTGGTGCACGAGCCCATGAACACCGTGTCCACCCGGACGTCCTTCAGCGGCGTCCCGGGCACGAGGTCCATGTACTCCAGCGCGTTCTCGGCGGCCACGCGAGCGTTGTCGTCCGTGAAGTCCTCGGGCGCGGGGACCGACGCCGACAGCGGCAGACCCTGGCCGGGGTTGGTGCCCCAGGTGACGAAGGGCTCCAGCTCATCGGCGTCGATGTGCACCTCGGCGTCGAAGGCGGCGTCGTCGTCGCTGCGCAGGGTCCGCCAGTACTCGACGGCCGCGTCCCAGTCCGCGCCGCGCGGGGCGTGGGGACGGCCCTGGACGTACTCGAAGGTGATCTCGTCCGGCGCGATCATCCCGGCGCGGGCGCCCGCCTCGATCGACATGTTGCAGATCGTCATCCGGCCCTCCATGGAGAGCTTCCGGATCGCCTCGCCGCGGTACTCGAGCACATAGCCGGCGCCGCCGCCGGTGCCGATCTTCGCGATCACCGCGAGGATGATGTCCTTCGCGGTGACGCCGGGCCTGAGCGTTCCGTCCACGGTGATGGCCATGGTCTTGAACGGGTTCAGCGGGAGCGTCTGGGTGGCGAGCACATGCTCGACCTCGCTGGTGCCGATGCCGAAGGCGAGTGCCCCGAAGGCGCCGTGGGTCGAGGTGTGCGAGTCGCCGCAGACCACGGTGATGCCCGGCATGGTCAGCCCCAGCTGCGGGCCGACGACATGCACGATGCCCTGGTCGAGATCGCCGAGGCTGTGGATCCGCACGCCGAACTCCTCGGCGTTGCGGCGCAGGGTGTCGATCTGGGTGCGCGAGGTGATGTCCGCGATCGGCTTCTCGATGTCGATCGTGGGCGTGTTGTGGTCCTCGGTCGCGATCTGCTGGTCGAGGCGACGCAGCGCACGGCCCTCCTGACGGAGACCGTCGAACGCCTGCGGGCTGGTCACCTCGTGCAGGAGCTGGAGATCGATGTACAGCAGGTCCGGTTCGCCGTTCTCTCCGCGACGGACAACGTGGTCCGCCCAGACCTTCTCTGCGAGGGTCCCCGCCATGTCGATCCTTCCCTGCGCCCGTCGTGTGGACGCGTGTCTGCATGCTGGAACGCGCCCAGGGTGCGAGCGCACGACCCATCGTGTGCGGGTCCTCGGCCCGACGCACTTGCGTCTCACCCAATAAGACGGCAGTATCGGAGCATGGACAAGATCTCGGAGGAGAACGGCAGCGGCGTCGGCGTGCTCGACAAGGCGGCTGTCGTGCTCGGCGCCCTGGAGGCAGGCCCCGCAACGCTCGCCCAGCTGGTGCAGTCGACCGGCCTGGCACGACCCACCGCCCACCGCCTGGCTGTCGCGCTGGAGTACCACCATCTGGTCTCACGCGACATGCAGGGACGCTTCATCCTGGGACCGCGCCTGGGCGAGCTGGCCGCCGCCGCCGGGGAGGATCGCCTCCTCGCCGCCGCGGGGCCGGTGCTGGCCGCCCTGCGGGATCACACCAGCGAGTCCGCACAGCTCTACCGCCGCCAGGGCGACCATCGCATCTGCGTCGCCGCGGCGGAGCGACCGATCGGCCTGCGGGACTCCGTCCCGCTGGGTGCGGCGCTCACCATGAAGGCCGGGTCCGCCGCGCAGATCCTGCTCGCCTGGGAGGAGCCGGACCGTCTGCATCGCGGTCTGCTCGGCGCACGGTTCACCGCCACGCAGCTCTCGGCGGTGCGCCGTCGCGGATGGGCCCAGTCCATCGGGGAGCGCGAGCCGGGCGTCGGCTCGGTCTCCGCCCCCGTGCGCGGACCCAACGGCCGTGTGGTCGCCGCCCTGAGCATCTCCGGGCCGATCGAGCGCATCACCCGCCAGCCGGGTCGACTCCACGCGGCCTCCGTGATGAGCTCCGCGAACCACCTCACCGAGCTGCTGCGCCGCGCCGGCGCGTGAGCCTCAGCGCACCACGCGGGCCGGGACGACGACGACTCAATCGCGTCAGTCGCGTCAGTGGCGTCAGTCGCGTTCGATCCAGACCGGGATGTTCGCGAAGCGCAGCACCGTGACCAGCTGCCGAGGGGCGGCGAGCGGCTTGTCCGGCCCATGGGTCCGCTCCCCCGCGACCACCATGATGCTCGCTCCCTCGCTGGCCTCCACGAGCTGCCGGGCGCTCGCCCCCGCGGCGATCGTCACGTCGCTCACGTACACCCCCGGGTGGGACAGAGCGATGCGCTGACTGGTGCCTGCGAGGATCTCCTGCGCCTGCTCGGGCGTGGTCTCGGCGCGCACCACGAGATGGATGTCCCTCCCGTATGCGGCGGCGAGGTCCGCCGCGCGGGTCACGACCTCCGTGGCGTTCTCGTGATGCACGAGACCGATGGGCCCATCACCATCGACATGTCCCCTCACCACCACGACGGGGCAGTGCGACCGTGCGGCCAGGGCGAGGCTCTTGGATCCCACGATCAGCGTCAGGAGCCGACCCATCCCCCGCCCGCCGACGACGACGAGGTCGGAGTCGGCACTCGCCTCGACGAGCACCGGGACGGCGTTGCCGTCGACGATCTCGGAGGTGATCGGCAGATCCGGGCGCTCCTCCCGCGCGATCGCCAGCGCGTCCTCGATGAGTCCGTGCGCCGCGTTGCGAATGCCCGAGCCGGTCATCCCCGGGATCGGATCGGTGTTCACGTCCAGCTCGGTCCACACGAAGGCGTGCACCAGGTGCAGCACGCCGCCGACACGATCCGCATGCCGGGCGGCCCATCTCACCGCGAGATCGGATTCATCGGCGTCGAAGACACCCACGGTGATCTTCGGCCGGGACGACGAGGGAGTGACGTGGGTCATATCGATACGATACCCCGCCGGGTGGGCACTTTCCAGAAATCAGACAGACGGCCAGGATCGACGGCCGACGCCGGAAGGCATTGAGAGAAGGCGATGCGGAAAGTCTCCGGACAACAGAAAAGGAGCCGATGCGCTTGGCATCGACTCCTGTCCGTACCCCGTACCGGATTTGAACCGGTGTTACCGCCGTGAGAGGGCGACGTCCTAGGCCGCTAGACGAACGGGGCCTGCGCGTAATCCGAAGATCTCGCGTCGTACCCCGTACCGGATTTGAACCGGTGTTACCGCCGTGAGAGGGCGACGTCCTAGGCCGCTAGACGAACGGGGCGCGGACCGCACGGCTGAAAAGCCGTGAAGCGCTGGGGTACCAGGACTCGAACCTAGAACGACGGTACCAGAAACCGCTGTGTTGCCAATTACACCATACCCCATGGTGACAGTACGTTTTTCTCGTCTCGTCCTGGTCTGATCCTCGGTGGTTTCCGAGGTCTTTCCGGGCCGAACTTCCATGCCGTACCGAGGTAAGACTCTACCGGGTTCTTCCCGACAAGACAAAGCGAGAAGGCCTCTGGGCGCTGTGAGGCTGAGCACGCCGCCTCACAGCGCCCGGACAGGTCAGGCCTCCGCCGCGAGCCGATCGCGCAGGGCGCTCAGCCGGGCACGGCTCGACGCCTTCCCGAGCAGCTCCATGGACTCGAACAGCGGCGGCGAGATCCGTCGGCCGGAGATGGCACTGCGCAAGGGCCCGAAGGCCAGCCGCGGCTTGATGCCCATGTCCTCGACGATCGCCTCGCGCAGGGCCGGCTCGAGAGCCGCGGCGGTGAAGCCGTCCTCGGGAACGGCGTCGAGCTCCCGGATGGCCCGCTCGAGCACTCCCACGGGGTCGTCGCCGAGCTTCTTGAGGGCGTCCGGCTGCACCTCGAGGTCCTCATCCGCGGTGAACAGGAAGCCCAGCAGATCAGGCGCCTCGCCGAGCAGGTTCATACGGGTCTGGACCAGAGGAGTTGCCGCGGCGACCAGCGCGCGCTGCTCCTCAGTGACGGACTCGCCGAGGATGCCTCCCTGCTGCAGGTACGGCACCAGGCGCTCCGCGAGGTCCGCCTCGGGGAGCAGACGGATGTGGTCCGCGTTGATCGCGGTGGCCTTCTTGATGTCCACGCGCGCCGGGTTCGGGTTCACGTCCGAGGCGTCGAAGCGCTCGACCATCTGCTCGCGGCTGAAGATGTCTTCGTCGGCGCTGTAGCCCCAGCCCAGCAGGGCGAGGTAGTTGACCATGCCCTCGGGCAGGAATCCCTGCTCGCGATAGAGGAACAGATTGGACTCCGGGTCGCGCTTGGAGAGCTTCTTGTTCCCCTCCCCCATGACGTACGGCAGGTGGCCGAACTCGGGGACGCGCTCGGCGACGCCGATCTCGATGAGCGCTCGGTACAGGGCGATCTGACGGGGCGTCGAGGAGAGGATGTCCTCGCCGCGCAGCACATGGGTGATGCGCATGAGGGCATCGTCGACGGGGTTCACGAGCGTGTACAGGGGCTGCCCGTTGGCGCGCACCACGACGAAGTCCGGGGTGGTGCCGGACTTGAAGGTGATCTCGCCGCGCACGAGGTCCGTGAAGGAGAGGTCCGTGTCGGGCATGCGCAGGCGCCAGGTGGGCAGGCGGCCCTCGGCGCGGAAGGCGGCCTTCTGCTCCGCGGTCAGATCGCGGTCGTAGCCGTCGTATCCGAGCTGGGGGTCACGGCCCGCGGCGCGGTGACGCTCGACGATCTCCTCAGCGGTCGAGAACGACTCATAGATGTGCCCGGCGTCCTTCAGCTTCGCGATGACGTCCTGATAGATGTCCGCGCGCTGGGACTGACGGTAGGGACCGTCGGGCCCGCCGACCTCGACACCCTCATCCCAGTCGATGCCGAGCCAGCGCATGGCGTCGAGCAGCTGGTGGTAGGACTCCTCGCTGTCACGGGCGGCGTCGGTGTCCTCGATGCGGAAGATGAGCTTTCCGCCGTGATGGCGGGCATGCGCCCAGTTGAACAGGGCTGTGCGCACCATGCCCACGTGCGGCGTGCCGGTGGGGCTGGGGCAGAAGCGCACCCGGACCTCATCGGTCGGTGCTGAGGTCTGGGCCGGGGTGCTGGTCACGCGGAGTGCTCCTGGAGGTGCGAAGGGGTGGGTGTGGACGGTCGAGGGATCAACGGCGCACGACGGGGTTGGACAGCGTGCCGATCCCCTCGATCGTGATGTCGATCGTGGAGCCGGCGTCGACGGTCCGCACGCCGGCCGGGGTGCCGGTGAGGATCAGGTCGCCGGGCAGCAGGGTCACGACGCTGGAGATCTCGGCGATCAGGTCGGCGACGGAACGGATCATGTCGGCGGTGGAGCCGTCCTGGGCGATCTCGCCGTCGACGCTCGAGGAGATCGCGACGGAGGATGCCTCGAGATCGGTCTCGATCCAGGGGCCGATCGGGCAGGAGGTGTCGAAGGCCTTCGCGCGGAACCACTGGTCCTCGGCGCGCTGGGAATCCCGGGCGGTGAGATCGTTGGCGCAGGTGTAGCCGAGGATCACGTCGGCGACGTCCTCGGCGGCGACGTCCTTGGCCATCCGCTTGATCACCACGGCGAGCTCCGCCTCGAGGCTGACCTCCTGGCTGTAGGCCGGGATCACGACGGGATCGCCGGGGCCGACGACGGTGGTGTTCGGCTTGAGGAAGAACAGAGCCTGCTCGGGCACCTCGTTGCCGAGCTCGGCGGCATGGGCCGCATAGTTGCGGCCGACGCACACCACCTTCGAGCGGGGGATGACGGGGGCGAGCAGGCGGACGTCCTCAAGAGGGAGGACCTTCCCGGTGGGGCGGATATCGGTGTACAGGGGATCGCCGGTGAGGCCGTAGACCATCTCCTGGCCGTCCTTCTCCTGGACGATGCCGTACATGGGATCTTCGCCGGTGGTGAATCGAGCAATGCGCATGGCACCCAGTCTAAGACGTCGGGCCCACCTCTCCCGAGGTGAGCCCGACGTGGGTCCCGAGAGGTCGGTGAGGAAGTCAGTTGACCTCGTCGGCGACCTGGATGTCGAAGTTCACGGTGTCGTCCTCGACAGAGCTGACAGAGACGGTGACGTCGATGGACTGGCCATCCGCAACGAGCACGCAGGTCATCTCGGCCCCTTCCTCGGCGGGCAGGTCCTCAGGGCACGAGACCTCGTCGGGCGCCTGGCCCACTTGAGCCTCGAGCTTGTCGGAGATCTGCGTCGCAACATCCTCGGCAGGCACTGAGCCCGGACCGAGCAATCCGCACCCGGCGAGCGCGAAGGTCGCCAGGGCGGCAACGGCGAGGGGGCGAACGATCGGACGAAGGCGGTTGGCCGACATGGTGAACTCCTGGGTCAGCGCCTGCCCGTCGGTCGGGTGACCGATGGCGGGGCGTCCTTGGTGTCCCGCACCTTTCCACTCAGACGGTCGAGCGTCGATGGGGAGAGCTCCCCATCGACCTCCGACCAGCATCGGCAGATGGATGCGCACTCTCGGGCAGATGCGGCGATCTGCAGGAGCACCCACCCGCACAGCCCTGGACGCGAGCCCGAGGCGCACCTATGCTTGAATCATCAATCATATCGGCGGAGGCTCTCCGCCGGGCGACTCAGGAGTTCTGACCCCATGACCCTCGACCCGCACACTGTGACCTTCGGACTGGACACCTTCGGTGACGTCACCGTCGATCTCGAGGGATCACCGGTCCCACCCGCGCAGGTGATCCGCGACGTCATCGCGCAGGGAGAGCTCGCCGACCGGGTGGGCATCGACCACTTCTCGATCGGGGAGCACCATCGCCCGGACTTCGCCGTGAGCGCTCCGGATACAGTCCTGGCCGGCCTCGCGACCCGCACTGAGCAGATCACGCTGGGCACCGCGGTGATCGTGCTGAGCTCGGACGATCCGATCCGTGTCATCGAACGCTTCTCCACGCTGGACGCGCTGTCGAACGGCCGCGCGGAGCTGACGGTGGGGCGAGGCTCGTTCACGGAGTCCTTCCCCCTGTTCGGCTTCGCCATGCAGGACTACGAGACCCTGTTCGAGGAGAAGCTCGACCTGCTCAGCGAGGCGCTGACACGGGAGCCCATCACGTGGTCGGGCAGCATCCGGCCGCCGTTGACGCAGCAGTCGGTGCACCCTCGCATGGAACGAGCCCTGCCCACCTGGGTGGCGGTCGGCGGCAGCCCGAACTCGGTGGTGCGCGCAGCCCGCTACCGGTTCCCCCTGATGCTGGCGATCATCGGAGGTCCCGCCCATCGCTTCACGCCGTACGTGAGCCTGTTCCATGAGGCCACCGAGAAGCTCGGCCACGACCGGCTGCCCGTCGGCGTGCACTCCCCCGGTCACATCGCCGTCGACGACCGGACCGCCTGTGATCAGCTCGCCCCACATTGGATCCACAACCGCAATCAGATCGGCCGTGAGCGGGGCTGGGGGCCGTCGGGCATCGCGGAGTTCGAGGCGGAGATGCAGCATGGCGCCCTCTACGCCGGCGGGGTCGAGACGGTCGCGACGAAGATCGCCGACACGATCCGTACGCTCGGCGTGGACCGCTTCGATCTGAAGTATTCCAACGGCCCGATGCCCCATGAGCAGCTCATGGAGTCCATCGAGCTGTACGGCACGAAGGTCATCCCCCGGGTACGGGAGCTCCTCGCGGAGACCCCAGAACCGCAGACCTCGGCGTTCGACGACGCCTGAGCCGGGCATCCCGGGCCGGCCGCCTGATCGCGGCCAGCGGCTCGTGTCCAGCGGCTCGTGGGTCGGGGCCCGACGCACGGTCACAGGTCCGCCGCCGGCAGCAACATCGACCGGATGCGCAGCTCGGCCTCCGTGCGCGCGATCCCCTCGTAGAAGTCGCGCACCAGCGGATGCCCGAAGGTCGAGTCCGGCACGAGCAGCGGGCGCTGTCTGCCGCGCGTGCAGACCTGCACCCGGACGGAGAGCGTGCCGGAGTACCCCGGGATCGCTGTGGCCAGCTGCCCCGCATAGTCCTCACGATGGTCGGGATCCTCGTAGTTCTCGACGTAGTCGTCGTAGCAGACCCCGCTGATCTGGACCCATGGTCCGTATTCGAGTGCGGCCTCCTCCCCCGTGATCGGGATCGGGAGGGTTGCCCGCAGGAAGCAGTCAGCACCGCGAGCCCGATCGATGAGGCACAGGTCATTCGTCGCCCGGGCGTGGAATCTCCGGGAATGGGTATCGAGCTCCAGGTAGGGGTCAGGGCGGCGGAAGCCGAGCACGGGCCACGGGTTCTCCGCCGAGCCGTCCGTGCCGTCCTGGTGCGCCCCGCAGCTCGCGCAGTCGTAGTCGATGCTGGCCATCCCTGATGCTCCTCACCGGTCGCGGTCCGTCGCGACCCCTCGTGACCTCACCGTAGGGAGAGGAGCACCGTCATGTCCGAGGAAGGGCGGCGGTGTGGACACAGGCACGCTGGGGAGGAACGGATGGCACGAGCTCGTACGATGGATCGGACCGACGCCGATGAGGCGTGGAACGGTCGGACTGCGACGTCCTCGCCCACGGGGGTCGAAGGGACCGCATGGGCCGTACGAACCGCGCGGACCGCATGGGCCGAATGGGACGCCGGGGACGACGGGGACGACGGGGACGACGATTCAGGAACGACGAACAGGGGCGCACGAGATGAGCACGCAGCGGGCGCAGAGCACACCATCCGTCGCCGCGCCCGCCCGGTTCCTCTCCGTAGCCCAGGCGCGGGAAGCTCGCCTGGCCCACGAACGTCGGGCGGATGCCCTCACGGCCGCGCACCGCGAGCGCAAGCAGGCCGGCCAGAAGCACCCGGTCGAGGACTTCCTGTTCACGTATTACCCCTTCTCGCCCGCGAAGCTGCGACGCTGGCATCCGGGGTGGGACGTGGCCTACGACCCCTCCGCCGACCATGACGAGCACGGGGATCCGGTGATCGCCGACGTCGACGAGGCCGCGAACCGCTCCTGGTACGTGGACTCCCCGGCAGATCACGCCTCGACGCGAGGCCCCCAGCGGCGCGCCGATGTCGCGCGCTATCTCACGGACCGCGCCGATGCCCTCGCCTTCATCACGCGGCTGCTCTCCTCCTCCTCGCTCGCGCGGCGTCGGCCGCAGTTCGGGTGCTTCGGACTGCACGAATGGGCGATGGTGCACCGGGTGCCCGACGGAGCGCAGCGCCATGAGGATCTCCCGCTGCGCCTCTCCCCGGCCGAGACCGATCAGGTCGTGGAACGGGAGAACCTCGTGTGCTCGCACATCGACGCCTTCCGGTTCTTCACCCCCACCTCCGCGCCGCAGAACACCCTCCAGCCCACCCGCGCCACGCAGGTCGAGCTCGACAACCCGGCCTGCCTCCACGTGGGGATGGACCTCTACAAGTGGGCCATGAAGCTCACGCCGCTGCTGCCGTCGGACCTCGTGCTGGACTGCTTCGAGCATGCTCGGGCGACCAGGGTGCTGGACATGGAGGCGAGCCCCTACGACGTGCGCCCGCTGGGCTATGGCGTGGTGCCGATCGAGAATGCCGCCGGCAAGGCCGAGTACGTGCGTCGCCAGCGGGCCCTCGCCGAGCAGGCCGACGCGCTGCGCGCACGGATCCTGGAGCAGCTGCCCCCGACGACCGCCTGATCACCGAGTTCGCGTGAGCTGTGCCCTGCGCGAAGGGTTCGGAGCTGTCCGGGCTCCCTGGCAGACTGGGGCCATGCCGATCCTGACACCGTTCCTGCCCGCGAACCGCTCCGATGCCGGACAGGACGCGATCGTCGACGGGTTCATGGACGCCCAGGAGTCCGTGGGGCGCACGCTGTACCCGCACCAGGAGGAGGCGCTGCTGGCGATCGCCGCCGGCGACCACGTGATCGCCGCGACCCCGACCGGCTCGGGCAAGACCACGATCGCGTATGCGGCGCTCTTCGCCGCGATGGCCCGTGGGGAGCGCTCGTACTACACAGCCCCCATCAAGGCGCTGGTGAGCGAGAAGTTCTTCGATCTCGTGGCGCAGTTCGGTGCCGAGAACGTGGGCATGATGACCGGAGATTCCAGCGTCAACCACGATGCGCCCGTCATCGTGTGCACCGCCGAGATCTTCGCCAATCACGCCCTGCGCGACGGCCCGGGCAGCGACGTCGGCCTCGCGGTGATGGACGAGTTCCACTACTACGGAGATCCCCAGCGCGGCTGGGCCTGGCAGGTGCCCCTGGTGGAGCTCCCCGACTGCCAGTTCGTGCTGATGAGCGCGACGCTCGGCGACGTCTCCCGCTTCACCGAGGATCTCGAGGAGCGTACCGACCGCGACGTCACCGTCATCGACGATGCCCCGCGCCCGGTGCCGCTGGACTTCCGGTGGTCCCTCGAGCCGCTGCCGGACACGATCTCCACGATCCTCCAGGACCGCGATGCCCCCGTCTACATCGTGCATTTCACGCAGAAGGATGCTCTCGACCAGGCCCAGGCGCTCCTCGGCGAGAAGGTGCTCTCGCCGGACGAGAAGGAGCAGATCCGAGAGATCATCGGAGACTTCCGGTTCTCCAGGGGCTTCGGTCAGATCCTGTCCAAGCTCGTGCGCGAGGGCATCGGCGTCCATCACGCCGGGATGCTCCCGAAGTACCGCCGTCTGGTCGAGAAGCTCGCCCAGTCCGGGCTGCTGAAGATCATCTGCGGCACCGACACGCTCGGAGTCGGCATCAACGTGCCGATCCGCACCGTGCTGCTGACGGGGTTGGCGAAGTTCGACGGCAAGCGGATGCGCCTGCTCAACACCCGCGAGTTCCACCAGATCGCCGGACGAGCCGGTCGCGCCGGCTACGACACGATCGGTCATGTCGTCGTGCAGGCACCCACCTGGACCATCGAGTTCGAGCGCGAGCGTGCCAAGGTGCGGGCCCGCGAGGAGGCCGGCAAGGTCTCCAACAATGCGAAGAAGCGCAAGAAGGAGCCCAAGCCCCGGATCCCCGAAGGCGCGATCTCGTGGTCCGAGGCGAACCTGACCAAGCTCGTCGAGAACTCCCCGGAGGCGCTACGACCGCATCTGAAGATCACGGCCGGCATGGCGCTCGCCCTCATCTCCCGCCCCGGCGATGCGATCGCCTCGGGCCGTCATCTGATCATGACCAGCCATCAGACCCGCTCGCAGAAGCTGAAGCTCGTCAAGGACGCGGTCGAGCTGCTGCGCGGGCTGCGCGATGCCGAGATCATCGAGATGCTCGACGAGCCCGATCATCTGGGCCGACGCATCGCCCTGGTCGAGGACCTCCAGCTGGACTTCACCATGAACCAGCCGCTGGCGCCCTTCGCGATCGCGATGATCGATTCCCTCGACGAGGAGTCGGAGAGCCTCACGCTGGACACCGTCTCGATCATCGAGGCGATCCTCGAGGATCCCCGTCAGATCCTGTTGGCGCAGCAGAACTCCGCCAAGGGAGAACTGCTCGCCGAGCTGAAGGCCGACGGCGTCGAGTACACCGAGCGCATGGCCCAGCTGGACGAGGTCACCTGGCCGAAGCCGCTGGAGGCGGACCTCGAGGCGGCCCTGGAGATCTATGCGAGGACCCGTCCCTGGGTGCGGGTCGACGACCTCTCCCCCAAGTCCGTGGTGCGCGAGATCCATGAGACCGGCCAGACCTTCAGCGAGTTCGTCCAGCGGTACGGCCTGCAGCGTTCCGAGGGCATCGTGCTGCGCTATCTCTCCGATGCCTACCAGGCGATGCGCCGCACGCTCCCCCAGGACCTCCGCACGGAGGAGCTCGAGGACCTCATCGAGTGGCTCGGTGTGCTCGTGCGCGGCATCGACTCCTCCCTGCTGGACGAGTGGGAGGCGCTCTCGCATCCCGAGGACGCCGAGGAGGACGCCGCCAGCGAGCTGCGTCCCACCTCGCCACGCGGACTATCCTCCCAGACCAAGGTGCTGCGCACGATGATCCGCGCCGCCATGTGGCAGCGGGTCGAGCATTTCGCCTTCGAGCGGGAGCAGCGGCTCGCCGAGCTCGACGGCGAGCAGGGCTGGGATCGTCAGCGCTGGTCCGAGGCGATGGATGCCTATTACGACACCTACGATCACGTGGGCATCGATGGAGCGGCCCGTTCGCCCCAGCTGCTGCAGATCACCGAGGAGTCGAAGCTCTGGCGGATCCGTCAGGTGCTGGACGACCCCGACCGCAACCACGACTGGGCGATCGAGGCGGAACTCGATCTTGAGGCGACCGACGAGGCCGGGGAGCCGGTGCTCGCCATCACCCACGTCGGAGACATCGCCGACCGCTGAGCGGTGACGGTGGGCAACGCAGCCTGACCACCCCACATGAGTGGGACCGCGCACAGGTCACGGACGGCGAAGGGGCCGGTACTCATCGAGTACCGGCCCCTTCGAGGGTGACGTCGCGCTCAGAGAGCCTGCGGGTTGCCCTGGATGCCCTGGGGGTTGCCCTGGATCGCCTGCGGGTTGCCCTGAATGGCCTGCGGGTTGCCCTGGATCGCCTGCGGGTTGCCCTGAATGGCCTGCGGGTTGCCCTGGATCGCCTGCGGGTTGCCCTGGATCGCCTGCGGGTTGCCCTGGATCGCCTGCGGGTTGCCCTGGATCGCCTGCGGGTTGCTCTGAATGGCCTGCGGGTTGCCCTGGATCAGCCGGGAGAACTGCGGGTTCCCCTGGATCGCCTGGGGATTGCCCTGGATGCCCTGCGAACTCGTCACGAGGGTGGAGGAGAGACCGATGCCTGCAACGGTGAGGGCTCCTGCCAGAGCGGCGCCACCGACCAGCCGGAAGCACCGCGACTTCCAGGAGACTGCTGAAGAATTCTTGGCGTGGACGTCCTGAACGTGGCGCACGATGACGACCTTTCGGAGGGCGGAAACGAGGCGGCGGAGGTGCCGACACAACACATAGTACGTGTGTGCCACGATTCACAACAGTCCACGTCCGCCTCGCGACGTTCCCGGCACCGACCTCCGGTTGCCGCCGCGGACGACGACGGGACGGGCATGAGACGGGCACGAGACCGGCGTACCGCTCGGACGCCGGTCTCGCACCTGTCGCCTCTGCCTCGCCGAGACCGGGATGGTCCCGTGCGAAGGACAGGTCAGGAGGCCGCAGCCTCCTGGTAGACCTGCTCGGCGACGTCGCCGAGGTACGGGCCGTACATGACACCGGCCTGCGAGGTGTACCCGAAGCTGTTCACCGAGATCTGAGGACCCGACGGCCCATCCCCCGCGAACCAGGGGCCACCGGAGGACCCGCCGGTCATATCGCAGTCGATGGCCTGGTCGTCGGTGCCACCCAAGGTGTCGTCCGACCCCGTGTCCTGGCACTGCTCGAGCGACTCCCCGTCGAAGGGTGCTGCGGCCGGGTAGCCGAACGAGGTGTACAGGGCCCCGCGCGCGGTGTTGAACTCCAGTCCGGATCCGCCCACCATGTCACCGAGGACTGCGGTTCCGCTCTCCGGCTCCACGACGGCGAAAGCGATGTCGTAGTTCATGTCCTCGCCGGATACCCACTGGTCGGTGGCGAAGAGGTCCGAGGCGCTCCACAGGCCGTGGGGAGTCTCGCCGTGGTCGTAGCCGGGTGCGAAGACCCAGTTGCCCGCCCAGGCGCCGGCGTCGTTCACACAGTGCCCGGCCGTCGAGACCGTCGAGCCGTTGGCTGAGGCGACGGAGTTGCCCGAGCACACATAGTCCTGGCCGCCGACGGTGAAGAACACCTTGCCGACGTGGTCGGTGCCCACGGCTGCGGCGGCCTGCTCGCCGTCCGCAGCCGCAGTCTGCTCCTGCGCAGCCGCGTCAGGTCGTGCGGCTCCCTCGACCGAAGGGATCGTGACCGTCGCGGACGATTCGACCTGACCGTCCGGGTCGTCGCTCCCCTCGATCAGCTCGTCGGCGGGAGTCGCGGCTTCCATCCGATCGGCAGTCCAATAGTTCGTCGCATCGTCCTGGGAGGACTCCGTGATGCGTGTGGTCTCCAAGTCGTCACCGCCCACCGGGTCCGCGGCGGCGAGGCCCGCTCCTCCCAGCAGAAGCGCTGTCGAGAAAGCGAGTCCTCCTGCCGTGCGGGTGCAGCGACCGAGGCGCGCGGCGAGCGTGGGAGGAGAGTCATGGACGTCCTGGGGATGGAACACCGTGGGGGTCCTTTCGGAGGGGAAACGGACGGCCTCCACGAGGCCGCGTCGCCACCCTAAATGCTGTGACCCCCTTCACATGGCGTTTCCGCAACATTGGTGACCACGCGGTCACTTGCCGGTGATCTGGTCCGATGTCCGACCCGTCGCACTGTCGTCGCAGGTGCGCCCGCGTGTTCCGGGCTCCCGGTACGCGTCGCCCGCGTCCGTCTCGTCGGCTTCGTCCGTCTCGTCCGTGGACGGAGATTCCCTGGGCAGGGCACGCTCCCGGCGGGCCGGGATCGCCGCCTCGCGCCGCTGCGGGGTCCAGTGCTCCGCCGCCGAGGAGGCGTTCTCATCGTGCTCCTGAGCGGAAGGATCCTGAGATCTGCGCACCGTCATGAGCTCTCTCCGGCCAGGCCGACGAGATGACAGACGTCGCTCATCGAGTGCACCGCCCACTCGCCGCTCGGACGACGTCGCAGGTCGGTCAGGTCCGCATTCGCAACTGGGAGGCGGAGCCAGGCATCGGCAGGCGTCTCGTGCAGCCAGTGCCAGCGGTCGCGCGCGCGGCCCGTCCCGCTCAGGGCAGGATCGACGGAGTCATCACCGGCGGCGTCACCGTGTCGGACCAGGAGGATGCGATGCATGCGCGGGAACCTATCAAACCCGGGGGCCCACCACAGGGGATCCCGCGGTCGTGACGGCGTCGAGCCCGTCCGCGGGATCAGTCGGTCGCGTCGAGCTCCAGGTCCACCATGAGCTCTGCGGCGATCTGCTCGAGCGCGTCGCGGATCCCGTCGTCGTCGGCGCCGACGGCGAGGCGCAGCTCGGCCTCCGCCTCGAACAGCATGCCGCCGCCCTCGGGTGCCTCGCGGGTCCAGCTGCGCAGGCCGTCGATCGTCGCCCCCTGCGAGGTGAGGGCCGAGGTCACCTCCCGGACCATCCCGGTGCGGTCCTGCCCGAGCAGGTGCAGCCGCAGGGACTCCCCCGTCTGCGAGCCGACGTCGGCTCCCGCGACGTTCGCCTCGACGTCCAGACCGACCTCCTCGGCCAGGACCGGGAGCGCCTCGAGGAAAGCCCCGACATTCCCAGCGGGGACGTCGACCTGGACGATGCCGGCGAACTTCCCGGCGAGGAGGGCCAGCTGGCTGTCGACCCAGTTCCCGCCGTTCTCGTCCACGGCGGCGGCAAGGGCGGCGACGAGGCCGGGGCGGTCGTCTCCGATGGCTGTGAGCACGTAGGTCGTCATTGCCTCAGGCTAACCCGTCCCACGGTGGTCGACGAGGTGTATCTGTCGATCAGACGTCCGACTTGTAGAGCCCGTACATGTAGGCGTCGAAGACCGCCTCCCAGGTGGCCTCGATGATGTTCGGGCCGACGCCGACGGTCTGGAACTCCAGGCCTCTGCCCGCCGTTCGCACGAGCACACGGGTGGTCGCATCGGTCCCATGGTGGGAGTCGAGGATCCGGACCTTGAAGTCCTGCAGCTCGAACTCGTCGACCATCGGGAACCGCTCCCGCAGCGCTGCACGCAGCGCGAGGTCGAGCGCATTGACCGGGCCGTTGCCCTCGGCGATGGCGACCTTCCGCTCCCCCTGCCCGTGGAGCGCGTCCACGAGCTTCACGGTCGCCTCGGTCTCGAGGATGCCGTCCCGTCCCTGCTGGGAGGTCGCTCTCCAGGACTCGACCTGCACGTAGGCGGGGGCCTGGCCGAGCTGGTCCAGCAGCAGCAGCTCGAAGGAGGCGTCGGCCGCCTCGTAGGAGTAGCCGACCGCCTCGCGCTGCTTCACGGTCGTGGCCAGCTGCGACAGGAGGTCCGGATCGCCGGCGAGGTCGAAGCCGAGCTCGCGGCCCTTGAGCTCGATCGAGGCCCGGCCCGCCATGTCGGAGATGATCATGCGCATGTCGTTGCCGACCTCGCGCGGATCGATGTGCTGGTAGAGATCGGGATTCACCCGTATCGCGCTCGCGTGCAGGCCGGCCTTGTGGGCGAAGGCGCTCGCGCCGACGTACGGGGCGCGCGGAGCGACCGGCATGTTCACGATCTCTCCGATCGCGTGGGCGATGCGCGTGGTCTCGGTGAACACCCCCTCCGGGATCAGGCTCATCCCCATCTTCAGCTGCAGGTCCGCGACCAGGGTCAGCAGATCGGCGTTGCCGGTGCGCTCGCCGTATCCGTTCACGCAGCCCTGGATGTGGGTGATGCCGGCCCGTACCGAGGTCAGGGCGTTCGCGACCGCGCAGCCGGAGTCGTTGTGGGTGTGCACGCCCAGGCGTCCCTCGGCCTGACCGGCCGCGGACAGGCGGACACGGAGATCCTCGATGATCTCGGTGATCTGGTGCGGGAGCATCCCGCCGTTGGTATCGCACAGCACGACGACCTCGGCACCGGCCTCATAGGCGGCCACGACCACGGAGGTCGTGTACTCCGCGTCGTCGAGGAAGCCGTCGAAGAAGTGCTCGGCGTCGACGAAGACCTCGCGTCCGAGCCCCACCAGGTGGCCGACGGTGTCGCGCACCATGGCGAGGTTCTCCTCGCCCGTGGTCCGCAGGGCGCCGTGGACATGCCGCAGATCGGACTTCGCGACCAGGGTGATCGTGGGTGCCCCGGAGTCGACGAGGGCGGCGACCTGAGCGTCCTCCGCCACTGCGACGCCCGCCTTGCGGGTGGCCCCGAAGGCCGCCAGCCGTGCCGTGCCCAACGTGAGCTCGCCCGCCGCACGGGCGAAGAACTCGGTGTCGCGCGGGACGGCGCCCGGCCAGCCGCCCTCGATATAGGTCACCCCGAGCTCATCGAGCAGTCGGGCGACCGCCAGCTTGTCGGCCACCGAGAGGGTCAGGCCCTCCTGCTGGGAACCGTCGCGCAGAGTGGTGTCGTAGACATGGAACGCCGGGATCGGCAGGACCGTCTGATCCGGCGCGGCGTGCGGGGTGCTGGGGATGCTGGGGGTGCTCATCGTGGCCTCAGACAAGTCGGGTGAGCCAGCCGTGACGGTCCGGGATCCGCCCGTACTGGATGTCGGTCAGTTCCTGACGGAGGGCCAGCGTGGTCTCACCGGATCCGCCGTCGGCAACGGTCCAGGTGCCGCCGTGGGCCCGGAACTCGCCGATCGGGTTGATGACCGCGGCCGTTCCGCAGGCGAACATCTCGGTGATCTCCCCAGAGGCGACCTGGTCGAGCAGCTCGCTCATCACAAGACGCTGCTCGACGGGCTCGAGCCCTCGATCACGCGCCAGCTGCAGGATCGACTCCCTGGTGACGCCCTCGAGGATCGAGCCCGTCAGCGCCGGGGTGAGGATGCGGCCGTCCGCCGTGATCGCGAAGATGTTCATGCCGGAGAGCTCATCGACGCTGGTGTGGGTCTCCGAGTCCAGGAAGAGCACTTCGTCGGCCCCGTGCTGGGCCGCCTCATCCTTGCCGAGCAGAGACGAGGCGTAGTTGCCGCCGCACTTGGCGGCGCCCGTGCCACCGGCACCCGCCCGGGCGTACTCGTCCGTGATCCACACGACCAGCGGCTGCACGCCGCGGGGGAAGTACGGGCCGGCCGGGGAGGAGATCACGTAGTACTCGACCACATGGGAGGCCCGCACGCCGAGGAACTCCTCGCTCGCGAACATGAAGGGGCGCAGGTACAGGGACTCCTCACTGGTCGCCTCGGGCACCCAGTGCTCGTCGGCCGCGACCGCGGCTCGGAGGGAGGCGAGGAAGTCCTCGACCGGCAGCTCGGGAAGCGCGAGGCGGCGTGCGGAGCGCTGCAGGCGCTCGGCGTTGCGTTCAGGCCGGAAGGTCCACACCGAGCCGTCGGCGTGACGGAACGCCTTGAGACCCTCGAAGATCTCCTGCCCATAGTGCAGCACCGCGGAAGCGGGCGACATCGTCAGCGGCCCGAAGGGGATGACCTCGGCCCCGCCCCACCCCTCGTCCAGCCGCCACGTCGCATGCGCCATGAAGTCGGTGTAGTGCTGGCCGAAACCGGGGTCGGCGAGGATCCGGGCGCGCTCCTCGTCGCCGATGCGACGAGTCCGGTCGGTCTGGGTGAAGACGAGCGCGGTCATGAGGTTCTCCTCCGAGCAGATGGGGTCAGGGTCAGTGTGTCAGCGACCGGAGATCGCGGCGACCAGGGCGTCGCCGATCTCCGTGGTGCCCCGGCGGGCGAGCTCCTCGGACTCCGAGCGGGACGCGAGGTCCGTCTCGACGGCGGCGCGCACGGCCGCGGCGGGCTCGACGTGGCCGAGGTGGTCCAGGAGCAGGGCGACCGAGAGCACGGTGGCCGTGGGGTCCGCCAGGTTCTGCCCGGCGATGTCCGGCGCGGAGCCGTGGACGGGCTCGAACATGGAGGGGTAGGCGCCGGTCGGGTTCAGGTTGCCGCTCGCGGCGAGCCCGATGCCGCCGCCCACGGCAGCGGCCAGGTCGGTGACGATGTCCCCGAAGAGGTTGTCGGTGACGATCACGTCGAAGCGGCCCGGATCAGTCGCGAGGTAGATCATCGCGGCATCGACGTGCGCGTAGTCCACGGCGACGTCAGGATGCTCCACCCCGACCTCCTCGACGATGCGGCGCCACAGGTGACCGGCATGGACCAGCACGTTGTGCTTGTGCACGAGGGTGAGCTTCTTCCGGCGTGCCTCGGCCTGCTCGAAGGCATAGCGCACCACGCGCTCGACGCCGACGGCGGTGTTCAGCGAGACCTCCGTCGCGACCTCCAGCGGGGTCCCGGTGCGCATCGAGCCGCCATTGCCCACGTACGGACCCTCGGTGCCCTCACGGACCACGAGGAAGTCCATGTCGCCGGGATCCTTGAGCGGTGAGGCCACCCCGGGCAGCAGCTTGGTGGGGCGCAGGTTGACGTAGTGGTCGAAGCCGAAGCGGAGCTTCAGGAGCAGGCCGCGCTCGAGCACGCCGGAGGGCACGTCGGGGTCGCCCACCGCACCGAGCAGGATGGCGTCGTGCTCGGCGAGAGAGTCCATGTCCTCATCGGTCAGGGTCTCCCCCGTGCGGTGCCAGCGACCCGCCCCGAGGTCGAAGTCCGTGGTCTCGACGGTGACCCCGGCGGGTTCGAGCGCCGCCCGCAGGGCGCGCAGGCCCTGGGGGACGACCTCCTTGCCGATGCCGTCACCTTCGATGACGGCGAGCTTGAGGACGGACGACGAGTCGGGTGCGCTGAGGGTGCTCATGGAGATGCTCCGGTTCTGCAGTCGGTGGCGAGGAGAGATCAGTAGACGAGGTCGACGGCGTGGATCGAGTGCGCGCCGATGCTCGCGCCGAGCTCCTCGGCGAAGTCGCGGTCGACGGACTCGTCGAGGTCCAGGACCACGAGGGCCTCGGCACCGCGCACGTTGCCGGCGCGGGATACCTGCATCCCGGCGATGTTCACGCCGGCCTCGCCGAGGCGGATTCCGTACTGGCCGATCAGGCCCGGGCCGTCCTCGTAGCGGATGATCAGCAGGTGGTCGCTCAGCGGGACCTCCAGGGCGTGGCCGGCGACCTCGGTGAGCTTGTGCTCCTGCTCGACACCGCTCAGGGTGCCGGAGACGGAGACGACCTCGCCGCTGCGCAGCGTGCCGCGCAGGGTGACGACGTTGCGGAAGCGCTCGGCGGATTCATCGGTCACCAGCTGCACGGTGATGCCGCGCTCCTCGGCGAGGACCGGCGCGTTGACGTAGCTGACCTGCTCGGTGACCACGCTGCGGAAGAGCCCGCGCAGCGCGGAGAGCTTGAGGGCGGTGACATCGCGCGATCCGATCTCGCCGTGGACCTCGATGTCGAGCAGCTCGGGCATCTCGCCGGCGAGGGCGGTGAAGAGCTGGCCGAGGCGGTCGGCGAGGGCGACGCCGGGGCGCACCAGATCATCGATCGCTCCGCCGGCGACGTTCACGGCATCCGGGACGAGCTCGCCGGCCAGCGCCAGGCGCACGGAACGGGCGACCGCGATGCCCGCCTTCTCCTGGGCTTCCGCGGTCGAGGCGCCGAGGTGCGGGGTCAGGGTGATGTTGTCGAGCTCGAGCAGACGCTTCGCGGTGTCGGACTTCGCGGGGGGCTCGGAGGTGTAGACGTCCAGGCCGGCGCCGGCGATCCGCCCGCTGCTGAGCGCCTCGTAGAGGGCATCCTCGTCGATCAGCCCGCCGCGGGCGGCGTTGACGATGTGCAGGTTCGGCTTGGCGATCTCGAACTGCTCGGCACCGATCAGGCCCGTGGTCTCCGGGGTCTTGGGCATGTGCACGGTGACGATGTCGGCCTCGCGCATGAGCTCGTCGAGCTCGACCACGCGGGCGCTGAGCTCGGCGGCCCGGGCGTGGTTGACGTAGGGGTCATAGGCCAGGAGGTTGACGCCGAAGGGGCGCAGACGCTCGGCGACCAGCTGGCCGATGCGGCCGAAGCCGACCACGCCGACTGTCTTGCCGAGCAGCTCGACACCGGTGAGCTGCTTGCGCTCCCAGCGACCGTCCTTCACCGAGGCGTCCGCGCGAGCGAGGTTCCGCAGCGAGGCGAGGACCAGCGTCACCGCGAGCTCGGCGGCCGAGGTGATGTTCGAGGTGGGGGCGTTGATGACCATCACGCCGGCGGCGGTGGCAGAGGGCACGTCCACGTTGTCCAGGCCCACGCCGGCACGGGCGACGACCTTGAGTCGCTTCGAGGCCGCGAAGACCTCGGCGTCGACCTGGGTCGCGGAGCGCACCAGGATCGCGTCGGCCTCGCCGACGGCGGAGAGCAGAGCGGCACGATCGGTGCCGTCGACATGGCGGACATCGGCGTCGTTGCCGAAGACCTCGATAGTTGCGGGCGAGAGTTCTTCGGCGAAGAGCACGACGGGACGCGTCACGGGATGTACCTCCGGGTCGGGTGGCGACTCCCCGGAATAGCCGACGAGGGAGCCAAGGAAAGACTACGACGCCGTCCGCCATGCGGTCACATCGGTCACCATGCGAGACCATGCCCGCAGGGCTCGCCGTATCCGTCGTGTCTGTCGTGCCCGGCGCCTCGCCCACCGCTCGGAACGCGCAGGAGCCCTGCACCGCGGCGGTGCAGGGCTCCTGGACGTCAGAGGGTGCGGATCAGCGTGCGGCGCTGCCCTCGACGTAATCCGTGTCGATCGCCTGAGCGCTCCAGGAGAACATCTTGCGCAGGTCGCGGCCGACGGTCTCGATCTGGTGCTTCGCCTCGGTCTCGCGGAGTTCCGTGAACTCGGGCGCGCCCTTGTCCTGGTCGTCGATGAACCGCTGGGCGAAGGTGCCGTCCTGGATGTCGGACAGGATGTCCTTCATGGCCTTCTTGGTCTCGTCGGTGACGACGCGCGGGCCCGAGACGTAGTCGCCGTACTCGGCGGTGTCGGAGATCGACCAGCGCTGCTTGGCGATGCCGCCCTCGTGCATGAGGTCGACGATCAGCTTGAGCTCGTGGAGCACCTCGAAGTAGGCGATCTCGGGCTGGTAGCCGGCCTCGGCGAGGGTCTCGAAGCCCGCCTGGACGAGGTGGCTCATGCCGCCGCAGAGCACGGCCTGCTCGCCGAAGAGATCGGTCTCGGTCTCCTCGGTGAAGGTGGTCTTGATGACGCCGGCGCGGGTGCCACCGATGCCCTTGGCGTAGGACAGGGCGAGATCCCAGGCGCCGCCGGTGGCATCCTGCTCGACGGCGACGATGTCGGGGATGCCGCGGCCGGCGACGTACTCGCGGCGCACGGTGTGGCCCGGGGCCTTCGGGGCGATGAGGAGCACGTCGACGCCCTCGGGGACCTCGATGTAGCCGAAGCGGATGTTGAAGCCGTGCGCGAAGGCGAGCGCCTTGCCCTCGGTGAGGTTCGGCTGGATGGACTCGCTGTAGACCTTCCGCTGATCCTGGTCCGGGGTGAGGATCATGATCAGATCGGCCCACTCGGAGACCTCGGCGACGGTGCCGGTGCCCAGGCCCTGCTCCTCGGCCTTGGCGCGGGAGGTGGAGCCCTCGCGGAGCCCCACGCGGACCTCGACGCCGCTGTCGCGCAGGTTCAGCGCGTGGGCGTGGCCCTGGGAGCCGAAGCCGATGATGGCGACCTTCTTGCCCTGGATGATGGACAGGTCGGCGTTGTCGTCGTAGTAGATCTCAGCCACGATGTGCTCCTTCGTGTAGGTGTGCGGTGTGCCGGTTGCTTGATGACGCACCGGGCGACGGGACGATCCTATCGCCGGTTGTCTTACGTTGTGAGAGGCCGTCTCCGTATTCGGGACGCCGCCGGGCGCTCCGGTCCACCGGAGGCTCCGGGCGCTCAGGATTCGCTCGATCAGCCCAGCAGGCTGCGATCGGTGATCGCACGCCCGCCGCGGCCGATCGCTACGGCCCCGGACTTGACGATCTCGCGCACCCCGAAGGACTCGAGCATGCCCAGCAGCGCGCTGAGCTTGTCCTGGGTGCCGGTGGCCTCGATGGTCACCGAGTCGGCGGCCGCATCGACCACCTTCGCGCGGAACATCTGGACGATCTCCAGCACCGAGGTGCGCGTGGCGTTGTCGGCCGTCACCTTGATGAGGATCAGCTCGCGCTGGACGGTCTGCCGCGCGTCGAGCTGGACGATCTTGAGGACGTTCACCAGCTTGTTGAGCTGCTTGGTGATCTGCTCGAGCCGACGCTGGTCCACGTCGACCACCACGGTGATCCGAGAGATCTCGGGGTGCTCGGTCGGTCCGACCGCGAGCGAGGAGATGTTGTACCCACGGCGCGAGAACAGTGCGGAGACGCGGGTGAGCACGCCGGGCTTGTTCTCGACGAGGACCGAGAGGGTCTGGCTGTCGGGCGTCATGACGTAGCCCGCCGTGCTCGATGCGGGCGCCGCGGGCGACGCCGTGGTCTGGTTCGTGAAGTTCGTGCTCATGATCAGATGTCCCTCTCCCACTCGGGGCTCATGCCCTGCGCGATCTGGATCTCGTCGTTGGAGACGCCCGAGGGCACCATCGGCCACACCATCGCGTCGGCGCTCACGGTGAAGTCGACGATCACGGGGCGGTCGTTGATCTCCATCGCCTGCGCGATGGTGGCGTCGATGTCCTCGTCCCGCTCGCAGCGCAGACCGACCGCACCGTAGGCGTCGGCGAGCTTGACGAAGTCGGGGACGCGCCGGGTGCCGTGCCCCGTGTTGAGGTCGGTGTTGGAGTAGCGCTTGTCGTAGAACAGGTTCTGCCACTGGCGCACCATGCCGAGGCTCGAGTTGTTGATGATCGCGACCTTGATCGGGATGTCGTTGATGACGCAGGTGGCGAGCTCCTGGTTCGTCATCTGGAAGCAGCCGTCGCCGTCGATGGACCACACCACCTTGTCGGGCCGGCCCACCTTGGCGCCCATCGCCGCGGGCACCGAGTAGCCCATGGTCCCCAGGCCGCCGGAGTTGATCCAGCTGCAGGGCTCCTCGTACTGGATGAACTGGCTGGACCACATCTGGTGCTGGCCCACGCCCGCCACGAAGATCGACTCGGGGCCGGAGATGGCACCGATCCGGGAGATGACCTTCTGCGGAGCGGTGAAGCCGTCCTCGGTCTCCGTCCACCCCAGGGGGTAGTTCTCGCGGAGCATCGTCAGCGTGCTCCACCACGCCTCGTAGTCGCGGGCGTCCTCGACGGCGAGCCGCTCGCGCAGCTCGGCGGTCAGCGCACGGGCCACGTCGGCGGCCTGGCCGACGATCGGGACGTCCGCGTCGCGGTTCTTGGAGATCTCCGCGGGATCGATGTCCGCGTGGACCACCTTCGCCCCCGGAGCGAAGGACTCCAGGACACCGGTCACGCGGTCATCGAACCGCGCCCCGATGTTCACGATGAGATCCGAGCGCTGCAGCGCGGAGACCGCCGAGACGGTGCCGTGCATCCCGGGCATGCCGAGGTGGCTGGGGTGCGAGTCGGGCAGGGCGCCCCGCGCCATGAGGGTGGTCACGAAGGGTGCACCGGAGAGATCGATGAGCTCGCCGACCTCCTGGCTCGCGCGGCCGCGCAGCACGCCGCCGCCGAGCAGGAACACAGGGCGCTTGGCCTCGAGGAGGAGGGAGACGGCCTCGCGGATCTGCTTGCTGTGCGGGCGAGGGTCGGGCCGGTATCCGGGGAGGTCCAGGCTCTCCGGCCACTCGAAGGTGGTCTGGGCCTGCTGGGCATCCTTGGTGACGTCCACGAGCACCGCGCCGGGACGGCCGGTGGAGGCGATGTGGAACGCCTGCTTGATGACCTTGGGGATGTCGTCCGCGTCCGAGACCAGGAAGTTGTGCTTGGTGACCGGCATCGTCATCCCGACGATGTCCGCCTCCTGGAAGGCGTCGGTGCCGATGAACATGGAGCCGACCTGACCGGTGATCGCGACCAGCGGGATCGAGTCCATCTGGGCGTCGGCGATCGCCGTGATGAGGTTGGTCGCGCCCGGGCCGGAGGTGGCCAGGCACACGCCGACCTTCCCGGTGGCGTGCGCATAGCCGCTCGCGGCGTGACCGGCACCCTGTTCATGGCGGACCAGCACGTGACGGAGGCCCTCGGCGTCCATCAGCGGATCGTAGGTGGGCAGGATCGCGCCGCCGGGAAGGCCGAAGACGACCTCGGCCCCGGCATGCTTGAGGGACTCGACCAGCGCCTGCGCGCCGGTCATCTGCTGTCCGTTCATCGGAACTCCTTCGTCGTCTCGGACGGTGGTCAGGGCGGTGAACTGCTGCATGCGGGCCACGGTCCCTCCCCGGAGGCATCGCACCCCGGGGACCGGGACACGAAAAAGCCCCTCCGCCTGGGGCTCAGGGAGGGGCGCGGTTGACGTCTCGACGAAACGAACGGGGTCAGCCGCGCTCGGTAACTACGAGAAGAATCGTCTGCATGCCCCACACACTAGGGCTTCCCGGGGGACGCAGGCCACCCGTCCGGATCGCGAGACGATCCGTCCACGCCGACCGGGCGCCGCCCGACGCGGACCCTCGCAGAACGCGCCGGCAGACGCCGCGACACCCGGCCCTCGCCGGGCCGGGCGTCGCATGTCGGCGAATGCCGCGGATCAGTCCAGCGGCCGACGGGTGGCGCCGTAGGTCGCCGAGCGCACCAGGTGCGCGTAGACCTTCAGGGCCTGGGAGACCACGCGCTCACGATTCTCCGGGCGCCACGGCAGCGGGCCCTTCGCGGCGCGGCGGCGATCGATCTCCTCCTGGGGGACGTCGAGCTCCAGCAGTCGCTTGTCGACATCCATGATGATCGTGTCGCCGTCCTCGATCAGGCCGATCAGGCCGCCCTCGGCCGCCTCCGGGGAGATGTGACCGATGGAGACGCCGCTGGTGCCGCCGGAGAAGCGACCATCGGTGATCAGCGCGCAGGTCTTGCCCAGGCCCCGCCCCTTGAGGAACGAGGTGGGGTAGAGCATCTCCTGCATGCCGGGGCCGCCCTGGGGGCCCTCATAACGGATCACCACGACGTCGCCGGCCTTCACCGTCTTGTCGAGGATCTTCTGGACGGCCTCCTCCTGGGAGTCGCAGACCACCGCGGTGCCCTCGAAGTGGAAGAGATCCTCGGTGACGCCGGCGGTCTTGAACACGGCGCCGTCGCGGGCGAGGTTGCCCTTCAGGACCGCGAGGCCGCCGTCCTTGCTGAAGGCGTGCGGGACCGAGTGGACCACGCCGTTCTCGTCATCGGTGTCCAGCTCGTCCCAGGTGTTGGTGGTGGAGAAGGCCTGGGTGGTGCGCACGCCGCCGGGAGCGGCGTGGAACAGCGCCTCCGCCTTCTTCGAGGCGGTGCCGCTGCGGATGTCCCATTCGGCGAGCCAGCTGGAGAGGTCCGGGGAGTGCACGGTGTGGACGGTGTGGTCCAGCAGGCCGGCACGGTCGAGCTCGCCGAGGATCGCGGGGATGCCGCCGGCGCGGTGGACGTCCTCGACGTGGGCGGTGCCGTTGGGGGCGACCTTGGACAGCGTGGGCACCAGGCGCGAGATGCGGTCGATGTCATCGAGGGTGAAGTCGGTCCCTGCCTCGATCGCGACGGCGAGGATGTGCAGGATCGTGTTGGTGGAACCGCCCATCGCGACATCCATCGCCATCGCGTTGGAGAACGCGGCCTTGGTGGCGATCGCCCGCGGGAGCACGGACTCGTCGTCGTCCTCGTAGTAGCGCTTGGAGAGCTCCACGATCTTCCGTCCGGCCTCGAGGAAGAGCTCCTTGCGGAAGGCATGGGTGGCGAGCGTGGTGCCGTTGCCCGGCAGGGACAGGCCCAGCACCTCGGTGAGGCAGTTCATCGAGTTCGCCGTGAACATGCCCGAGCAGGAGCCGCAGGTGGGGCAGGCGTTCTCCTCGACCTCCGCGAGCTGGGCGTCGGTGATCGCGTCGTTCGCGCTGAGCGCCATCGCATCGACCAGGTCGATGCGGTTCTCGGTGACCCCCTCGACGGGCTTCCCGGACTCCGAGGGACCGCCGGAGACGAAGACGACAGGGATGTTCAGCCGCATCGCGGCCATCAGGTGGCCGGGGGTGATCTTGTCGCAGTTGGAGATGCACACCAGGGCGTCCGCCGTGTGGGCGTTGACCATGTATTCGATCGAGTCCGCGATGAGATCGCGGCTGGGCAGCGAGTAGAGCATGCCGCCGTGCCCCATGGCGATGCCGTCGTCCACGGCGATCGTGTTGAACTCCTTGGAGATGCCGCCGGCCTCCTCGATCGCGCTCGCGACGAGGTCACCCATGTTCTTGAGATGGACGTGGCCCGGCACGAACTGGGTGTACGAGTTCGCGATCGCGATGATCGGTTTGCCGAAGTCACCGCTCTTCATGCCGGTGGCGCGCCAGAGGGCGCGGGCGCCGGCCATGTTGCGGCCGTGGGTCGAGGTGCGGGAGCGAAGCTGAGCCATAGGGACATCTGACCACTCCGAGCGCCCCGGGACCAAGACGCCGTCACTACTAGTGGTGGAAGTGATAGTTTTCGCGACGGGGCGACCAGCTGTCGACCAGCTGGGCCGACCACCTGGGACGACCCGCCGACGAGGAGGCTGCATGTCCGAGGGACCACGCGCCGAGCTCGGCACGTTCCTGCGCCGACGCCGCAACGAGGTGGTGCGGGCCGACTACGACCTGCCGCCCGTCGGCCGCGGCCGCACCACGGGCCTGCGCCGGGAGGAGATCGCGTACCTCTCCGGGGTGAGCGTCACCTGGTACACCTGGCTCGAGCAGGGTCGGGACATCAATCCCTCGCGCCAGGTGATCGACGCGGTCGCCGTGAACCTGCGCCTGACCGAGGCGGAGCACGACTATGCGCTGGGCCTGGCCGGGTTCGCCCCTCCCCCGCGCCCCGTGCTCGCCGAGCCCGCCCCGGTGCCCCTGCACGTGCAGCACCTGCTCGATGCCCTGGACCCGGCGCCGGCCTTCGCGCTCACACCGCACTGGGACATCGCCGCCTGGAACCGGGCGTACGAGGGGCTGTTCCCCGCGGTCCGTGAGGCGGAGGCGACCCAGCGGAACCTGCTGCAGTTCATCTTCACCGATCCGTGGGTGCGCTCGATGCTCCCGGACTGGGAGCGCACCAGCCGGCAGTTCCTCGCGGAGTACCGGGCGGAGGCCGGCGGCCGGGCAGGCGGCCCCCAGCACGTGCGGCTGGTGGGTCATCTGCGCGCCGAGAGCGAGGAGTTCTCCCGGGCGTGGGATGCCCACGAGGTGGAGCGCTTCGCCTCACGGCGCCGGGAGTTCCTGCACCCCGTCGTGGGCCGGCTCGTGTTCGAGCAGGTCAACATCGTGCCCCAGGACGCTCCGGACCTCCATGTGGTCTCCTACCTCCCGCTGCCCGAGGGCGACACCCTCACGGCGGCGGCGCGACTCCTGGAGAGCTGAGCACCGCCGCCCCGGACCTCAGGCAGGGACGTGAGCCCGCGCCACGGGGTTGTCCATGCTCCCGGCGAAGAGCAGCGAGGAGGCCTGGTCGCCGAGGTCGACCATCTGCAGGGTGTTGCGCAGCTGCAGACGGTTCAGGCACGAGTGCGCGAAGCTGCCCGCACGCAGATCGACGTCCCCGGCCATCCCCTGCGCGAGGTGCGGATGGTCCGCCTCGTACTCGTCCAGGACGCCCGCCACGACCCGCCAGAAGCGGTCCGCGGGCAGCACCCCGTCGGCGTCGAGGATCCCCGCGAGATGCCGCAGCACGCCGTCGAAGACGTCGGTGAAGATCGACAGGGCCTTGTCCTCGCCGGGGACCACCGCCCGCACCCGCTCCATCGCCGCCGGCAGCGGGCGCTGGCCCAGCACGGCCATCTCCTCACCGATGTCCTTGAGGAAGGCACCGACCACCTGCTGCTCCTGCACCCGCAGGATGAGGTTCTCGCCGTGCGGCATGACCACCACGTCGTGCGCGAGCAGTGCATGGACGAGGGGGCGGAGGTAGGCGCGCAGGTACTGGGCGACCCAGCTCTCGGCCGGCAGTCCCGAGGCACGGATCATCATGCTCGCGAGCGCCGTCCCCTCGTGGTCGCGGTGCAGGAGCGCCGCCATCGTCAAGGCCCGCTCCCCCGGCTCGAGCAGCGGCAGGGGGCTCTCCCGCCACAGCGCCGCGAGCATCTTGCGATGAGGGTTCGAGGCAAGCGTGCGGTGATAGGCGTCCCCGGTGTAGCCCAGTGCCGCCCGTTCGCGCAGCACCCGGAAGCCACCCCGCGCGAACTCGGGGTCGCCGTCCGCGAGGGCGGCGAGCCAGTCGTTGATCGCCGGGGTGTCGCGCATGTACTGCGGGGACAGGCCGCGCAGGAACCCCATGTTCTGGATCGCGAGGGCGACCTTCACGTAGGGCGCCCCGGCTCGGGTGCGGTTGAGGAAGGTGCGCAGGGACTGCTGGGGCTGCATCTCGTCGCCGCCCGGCCCGAGGGGCACGAGGTCGCCGCGGGCGATGTCCGGGGCGAAGGTGATCGGCAGGCGATGCTCCGCCTGCCAGGGGTGCAACGGCAGCAGGTGGTAGTCCGACGGGTCCAGCCCCCGGCCGGCCAGACGGTCCGCGAAGGCGTCGCGCTCCTCGGGCGAGAGGGTCCAGCGGGCGTGTTCGGCCTCGTCCAGGCCCTCGCCGAGGGACAGGGTGCTGCGCGCGGCGTGCACCGCGACCCATTGCAGGCGTGTGCGCCGGCCCTGCTCGGGGGCGTAGGCGCGGTAGTCCGGCAGGGAGAACCCGATGCGACCGTTGTTCGCGAGGAAGCCCGGGTGGCCCTCCGTCATGGCGGCTTCGACGTCCGGGAGGTCCGCGGTGAGCAGGTCCTCGGCCGACGGCCGCTCGCCGCGGCGGGCCGCGTCCAGCGTCGCGCACCGGGCGGCGAAGGTGGAGGCGAGCTCCTCGAGGTAGGTGGAGAGGAGATCGTCGGGGATGCCGAGCGTCTCCTGCAGCTCCAGGATGAGCGTCTGGACGTCCAGCGCCGTCACGGTGGCGTCCTCGAGGCGGCGGATCGAGGCCGGGTCCACCAGCCAGTGCTCGAGCGGGAGCACCCGGGCCCTGAACTCGTAGCGGATCGTGGTGCCGGGGACCGCCAGGGCGAAGCGACCTCCCCCGAGTGCCTCGGGGGCGAGGACCCGCTCGTGTCTGAGCTCGGCGAGCGCCTTGGCGACCAGGTGCCGGTGGGCCTGCTCGGCGACCTCGGCACGCAGATGGGCGGTCGGGGCGGCGGGAGCAGCCGGACGTGCGCGCGCCGGATCCGCGCCGTCGGCTCCGGCACTGTTCCGGCATTCATCGGGCCGCGCACCGTCCCCGAGCGGCGAGGCCGCGAAGTCCGCTCGGGTGCAGACGCTCAGCACGGCCCGCTTCACGCCGGGCCCCTCGGGCAGCTCGACGGTGCGCAGCATGCGGAAGCCCGCAGCGGCGTTCTTGGCGAGCACCGCGCTGTTGCGCTCGTCGGGCTCGACGACGATCCTCGCGGCGCCACGTTCCTCGAAGCACCAGCGCACGACGCCGGCCATCACCGCGGCGGTGAGGCCGTGCTCGGCCGGGCCGCTCGGCGGTGCGATGAGCAGGTGCATGCCGAGATCACCGGGCTCCGGATCGAGCATTCCGGCGGGCAGCAGCGAGGCGGGATCGTAGGTCTCCACGTAGACGATCGGAGCTCCGTTCCGCAGCCCGATCCATCCGTTCTCGTGTGCGGAGGCGTCGAGGGCATCGAGGTAGCTGCGCACCTGCGCGGGCGAGTGGTCGGTCATGCCCCAGAAGCGGGCGCGCGGGGTGGACAGCCAGCTGTGCAGCAGGCCGGCGTGGTCCGCGGGGCGGAGCGGTTCGACGCTCAGGCCCGTCAGATCGGTCGGGTCCATCAGGTTCGTCAGATTCATGGGGAATCTCCTGGTCAGCGGGCGGCGGGGAGGCCGAAGGTCTGGAAGGCGATGCGGCGCTCGATCGGATACGGCTCGCGGCCGGTGAGCGCGGCGAGGATCACGGAGGCGCGCCAGGCGCCGAAGCCGAGGTCCGGGGCGGTGACGCCGTGGGTGTGCTCCTCACCGCCCAGCACATGGATCCGCTCCTCGCGGTCGACGGTGTAGTCGCGGGTGACGTCGAGGCGTCCCGCCTCGTCGCGGCGGATCCGGTCCCCCAGCGGTGCGAGCAGATCCGTGGAGCGGGGCCGGTAGCCGGTCGCAGCGACCACGGCGCCGGTGCGGTGCTCCGCGTTCGATCCGGTGAGCGGGTGCTCGAGGTCCAGGACGATCTGGCTGATCGCGGGGTCCCGGCGGGCGGCGCGGACGGCGGCTCCCGTGAGCAGGGTCGAAGGCACTTCCCTGCCACCTGAGGAGAGGCGGTAGAGGAGTTCGTGGATCTCGTCGATCAGGTCGGCGCTGATGCCCTTGTGCAGGGCGCGCTGCTCCCGCGCCAGGCGGTCGCGCGCCCCCTCGGGCAGGGACCGGTGCAGATCGGTGTACTCCGGCGAGGTCATCTCGAGCGTGAGCTTCGTGTACTCCATGGGGAAGAATCGCGGGGAGCGGGTCACCCAGTCCACGCGCAGCCCGTCGGCCTCGCCCTCCTGGAGCAGATCCCGGTAGATCTCGGCGGCGGACTGCCCGCTGCCCACCACGGTCACGGATCCGGCGGCGAGCAGCTCGTCCTTCCGCCGGAGGTAGTCGGCGCTGTGCAGCGCGGGTGTCGGGGCGGCCCCGGCGGAGGCACCACCAGCCGAGGGAATCAGCTCGGCGAGTGCGGGCGGGAGGTGCGGCGCGGTGCCGACGGCGAGGGCCAGGTGGCGGCCGCGCAGGTGCTCGCAGCCGATCACCTCCCCGGCAGCGTCGAGCACGGCGACCGTGACGAGCAGGTGGTCGCCCTCCTCCTGGACCGCGACCGCGCGGCGCCGCCAGCGCAGGCAGTCCAGCTGTGCGGCGACCCAGCGGCAGTACTCGTCGTACTCGCTGCGCAGCGGATAGAAGGATTCCCGGATGTAGAAGGGGTAGAGCCGGCCGGTCTGCTTGAGGAAGGCGAGGAAGGAGTAGGGCGAGGTGGGGTCGGCCATCGTCACGAGGTCCGCGAGGAAGGGGACCTGCAGGGTGGTGCCCTCGATCATCAGTCCCGGGTGCCAGGAGAACCCGTCGGCCTGGTCGACGAACACCGCGTCGACGTCCGGCAGCGGGTCGGCCAGCGCCGCCAGTCCCAGCCCGAAGGGGCCGATCCCGATGCCGATGAGGTCGTGGATCTCGTCGTCGTGGATCGCGCCTTCGCTGGTCCCCGTCTCCGGAGCGGTCCGGGCGCTCATCGGGCCACCTCCGTCGCGGCGAGCCGGGTGCCGGCGAGAAGCCCGCGACCTGTGGCCCGCACGAGGTCGAGCACGGCGGCGATATCGGTGAGGGTCGCCTCGGGGTTGAGCAGGGTGAGCTTCAGGTAGGAGACGCCGTCGAGCGTCGTGCGCGCCACCATCGCCCGGCCGGACTGGAACAGGATCCGGCGGATGAGCGGCTGCAGCTCGTCGGCCCGCGCATCATCCAGGCCTGCGGGCTGGAAGCGGAAGATGACGGTGCTGAGATCCGTCGTGCCGAGCACGTGCAGGTCCGGATCGTCCTCGAGAAGGCGGCGGACCTCCGTGGCGAGGTCGCAGACCCGGTCCACCATCCGTCCCAGCTCATCGGGTCCCAGCGCGCGCAGAGTGGTCCACAGCTTCAGGGCGTCGAAACGGCGCGTGGTCTGCAGGGATTTGTCGACCTGGTTGGGCTCGGCGTCGGCGGAGGCGGCCTCGGCGGCGGGGTTGAGGTAGTCGGCGTGGTGCGCGGCCGCGGCGAGGTCGGCCGCCTCGCGCACGATCAGAACGCTCGAGGAGACGGGCTGGAAATAGGTCTTGTGGAAGTCGATCGTCACGGAATCGGCGCGCTCGATGCCCGCGAGCAGCTGACGGCGGGTCCCGGAGACGAGCAGTCCCCCGCCGTACGCCGCGTCCACGTGCAGCCAGGAACCGTGCGCGCCGGCGATGTCCGCGATCTCGGCGAGGGGATCGATCAGGCCCCGATCGGTGGTCCCGGCGGTCGCGACGACGGCCATCACCGGTTCTCCGGCTGCCTCGCAGCGGGCGAGGAGATCGTCCAGGGCGGCCGGGTCCATCCGGCCCTCGGCATCGGCGGCGACGATGCGCACCGCGTCCTCGGGGAGGCCGAGCAGCTCCGCGGAGCGGGAGACGGAGAAGTGGGCGGCCGCCGTGGTGAGCACCCGCAATCGGGGCAGGAGGTCCCCGCGACCCACCCCCGCGCCGCGCTCGGCGCGGCGTCGGGCGAGGAAGAGCGCCTGCAGGTTCGACTGGGTGCCTCCCGAGGTGAACACGCCGTCCCCGGCGGTGAAGCCGATCCGCTCGCTCGTCCAGCGCACGAGACGTTGTTCCATGAGGGTGGCGACGAGGGACTGGTCGTAGGTGTCCACGGAGGTGTTGATCGCCGCGAGCATCGCCTCGGCGGCGACCGCCGGCAGCACGACAGGACAGTTGAGATGCGCCAGGTACGACGGGTGGTGGAACCAGACCGCGTGCTGGGCATACAGCGCACCGGCCTCGTCCAGGGCGGCCTCGGCGCCGATCCCTGAGCCGTCCAGCTCCCCCGCCTCGACGAGCTGCTCCAGCATCGTCCGATCCGGCCCGACGGAGGGCGAGCGCACCGAGCGGACATGACCGGCGATGTCGTCGACGACATGGTGCAGGAGGTCCGCGTACGAGTCGGCGGTGCGGGCCGTCAGGAGGGATCCGTTGCCGGGCGGTGCCGGATCGGTCGCCTCGGTGGTGAGCGTCAGCAGCGAGTCCATGGGCAGGTGCCTCCCGGGGTCGAGCGGATCCGACGGATCCGCGTCACTAAGGTTTGGCTACCCTAATAACGCAACGCTCACGGCACGCAATGTCAGAAGCGTCCGCATGAGAAGCGCCACGAGGTTCCGGGACCGGACAAAAGCCGTGGACAGCACGGGCGCCGGCGTGCTGGGCACCCCCGCAGGAGCGGCCGTCCCGTCGGCGACCAGGGCCTCACAGTCTTTCCGCAACGTCATTCCCCGAACAGCCTTTTGGCGCTGATCGTGCCCGGTAACGGGACAGCGCTGCTCCCTGCCCGGACCGCGTCGAACACCCTTCTGGCGTCCTCGTCGGCCCCTGTGATCCTCTCGCGTGATCAGCACGCCGCGGTCACGGGGGATCGTTGCCGACCAGACCGTCGACTGCTTCCCGGATCACCGAGATCTGTCCGGTGTGCTGGAGGTTCTCCTCGAGGATGTCCACCAGCCGACGGCGACGCGTCGCGACGTACCCGGGGTCGCTGTGCAGCACCGTCCCGAGCCCGGAGCCCGCGACCAGGTGGCCCCATTCCTCGCGGTATCTCCCGATCGTCGAGTACCAGAGGTCGTAAAGCTCCGAGGGCGCGTGCTGACGACGAAGCTGCTCGGCGTCGAGCCCTCCGCTCTTCCAGGCGAACTGGCGGTGCACGCGGTCCAGGGCGAACCGGAGCATCTCACCCTCGTCGCCGAGCGTGCAGTCCGCGAACGCGATGTCGGAGTAGTCCATATCAGGACCGTAGACCTGGCTCTGGGCGGAAACCAGGGTGAGGACCGGTGTGAGCTCCGCTGTCGGTGCGCGCACCGGCGACCGGGCCCCGGACGCACGACGGTCGGATCCCGAGCCCGGGGCGATGCCCCGAACCGGAATCCGACCGATGTCGTGCTGTGAGGCGAGGACTGCTCCCCGCGCGGGCTCAGCTGACGCCGAGCTTCTCCATGATGATCTCGCGCACGCGGCCGGCGTCGGCCTGACCGCGGGTGGCCTTCATGATCGGGCCGATGAGCGCGCCGATGGCCTGGACCTTGCCGCCCTGGATCTTGGCGACCACGTCGGGGTTGTCGGCGATGGCCTGATCGACGGCGCCGGTGAGCACCGAGTCGTCGGAGACGACCGCGAGGCCCTCCTTCTCGACGATCGCGGCCGGGTCGCCCTCGCCGGCGAGGACCTTGGTGAGGACCTGCTTGGCGATCTTGTCGTTGATCTTCTTCCCGTCGACCAGACCCTGCAGCTCGGCGATCTGGACCGGGGTGACGGCCAGCTCGCCCAGCTCGGACTCCTGCTCCCGCGCGACACGGGCCAGCTCGCCCATCCACCACTTGCGGGCGCTCTGCGCGCTCGCTCCGGCGGCGACGGTCGACTCGATCAGATCCAGGGCGTCGGCGTTGATGACGTCGCGCATCTCGAGGTCGGTGAAGCCCCAGTCGCCGAGCAGACGGCGCCGACGGGCCGCAGGCAGCTCCGGCAGGCTGGCGCGGATCTCCTCGACCCACTCCCGGCTCGGGGCGACCGGCACCAGATCGGGCTCGGGGAAGTAGCGGTAGTCCTCCGCGTCGGACTTCGGACGACCCGAGGAGGTGCCGCCGGTGTCCTCGTGGAAGTGGCGGGTCTCCTGGATGATCTTCTGACCGGCGTCGAGCACACCCGCCTGGCGGGAGATCTCGTAGCGGACCGTGCGCTCGATCGAGCGGAACGAGTTCACGTTCTTCGTCTCGGTGCGGGTGCCCAGCTCGGCCTCGGGGTTCGCCCGCAGCGACACGTTGATGTCGGCGCGCACGTTGCCGCGCTCCATCTTCGCCTCGGAGATCTCCAGAGCCCGGAAGATGTCGCGCAGGGTGCGCACATACGCGGCGGCGACCTCGGGGGCGCGTCCCTTGGTGTTCGGGATCGGCTTGGTAACGATCTCGACCAGCGGCACGCCGGCGCGGTTGTAGTCGACCTGCGAGTGGGTCGCGCCGTGGATGCGCCCGGTGGAGCCGCCCACGTGGGTGTTCTTGCCGGCGTCCTCCTCCATGTGGGCGCGCTCGATCTCCACGCGGATGATCTCGCCGTCCTCGAGCTCGACGTCGACCCAGCCCTCATAGGCGATCGGCTCGTCGTACTGCGAGGTCTGGAAGTTCTTCGTGAGGTCCGGGTAGAAGTACTGCTTGCGCGAGAACCGGCAAGTCTCGGCGATCGAGCAGTTCAGCGCCAGGCCGATCTTGATCGCGTACTCGACGGCCTTGTGGTTCACGACCGGCAGCGCGCCGGGCAGACCCAGCGAGGTGGGGGTGATCGCCGTGTTCGGCTCGGCCGCGAAGATGTTCGGCGCACCGTCGAACATCTTGGTGGCGGTGCCCAGCTCGACGTGGACCTCGATGCCGAGCACGGGATCGAAGCGCGAGATGGCCTCGTCGTAGTCGACGAGGTCGATGGTGGATGCAGTCATCACTTCGCTCCGTTCATGAGCTCGGGCGCCTTGGCCAGCAGAGGGCCGCCCCAGGAGTCCTCGAGCAGTGCCTCCAGGGCGCCGCCCACGCGGTACAGGCGCTCGTCGGCCCGGGCCGGGGCGAGGAACTGGATGCCGGCGGGCAGGCCGTCCTCGGCGAGGCCGGACGGGATCGAGATCCCGGGGGTGCCGGCGAGGTTGGCGGGGATGGTGGCGATGTCGTTCATGTACATCGCCATCGGATCGTCGACCTTCTCGCCGAGGCGGAAGGCGACCGTCGGCGAGGTCGGCGAGGCGAGCACGTCGACCTGCTCGAAGGCGGCGGCGAAGTCGCGCTGCACGAGCGTGCGCACCTTCTGGGCGCTGCCGTAGTAGGCGTCGAAGTAGCCGGCCGACAGGGCGTAGGTGCCCAGCAGGATGCGGCGCTTGACCTCGTCGCCGAATCCGGCGCCGCGGGTCGCCTTCATGACGTTCTCCGCGGTCGGGTGGTCCTCGGGGACCACGCGCAGACCGAAGCGCATGCCGTCGAACTTCGCGAGGTTCGAGGAGGCTTCCGAGGGCATGATCAGGTAGTAGGCGCCCAGCGCATAGCGGAAGTTCGGGCACTTCACGCGCACGATCTCCGCGCCGGCGCGCTCGAGCTGCTCGAGCGACTCGGTGAAGCGGGCCTGCACCTCGGGAGCGAAGCCCTCGCCCTCGAGCTCCTCGATGACGCCCACGCGCAGACCCTTGACGTCCTTGCTGCGGGCGGCCGCGGCGAAGGCGCCGACGGGGTCCGTGAGGGAGGTCGAGTCATGGGGGTCGTGGCCGGCGATGAGTTCGTGCAGCAGCGCCGAGTCCTCGACGGTGCGGGTCACGGGACCGGCCTGGTCCAGCGAGCTGGCCATGGCGATCAGCCCGTAGCGGGACACCGAGCCGTAGGTGGGCTTCACGCCCACGGTGCCGGTGACGGCGCCGGGCTGACGGATCGAGCCGCCGGTGTCGGTGCCGATCGCGAGCGGTGCCTCGTAGGCGCCCACGGCCGCGGCGGAGCCACCGCCGGAGCCGCCGGGGATCCGGTCGCGGTCCCACGGGTTGCGGGTGGGTCCGTAGGCGCTGGTCTCCGTCGAGGAGCCCATCGCGAACTCGTCCATATTGGTCTTGCCGAGGATCGGCAGGCCTGCCGTGCGCAGCGCGCTGACCAGGGTGGCGTCGTAGGGCGGGATCCAGCCCTCGAGGATCTTGGAGCCCGCGGTGGTGGGCTGCCCCTGCGTGACCACGACGTCCTTGACGGCGATGGGCACACCGGCGAGGCCGTGCAGCTCCTCGCCGGCGGCGCGACGGGTGTCGACCTCGCGGGCGGCGGCGAGCGCCTCCTCGGTGTTGACGTGGAGGAAGGCGTTCAGGTCACCGTCGACAGCGGTGATGCGGTCGAGGTGAGCGCGGGTGAGCTCCTCGGAGGAGATCTCACCGGCGGCCAGCGCGGCGGCCTGAGCGGCGGCGCTGGTCCGGATGATGTCGTGCTGAGTGGCGTCGGTCATCGATTCACTCCTCTCCCAGGATCTGCGGGACGGCGAAACGGCCGTCCTGCGCCTCAGGAGCGCCGGCGAGCGCCTGCTCCTGGGTCAGGGTGGTCTCGACGACGTCCTCGCGGAAGACGTTCGTCATGGCAATGGGGTGGGACGTCGCGGGTACATCCTCGGTGGCGACCTCGGACACGGAGGCGACAGCGTCCATGATGGAGTCGAACTCGCCGGCGAAGCGGTCGATCTCCTCATCGGTGAGCTGGATCCGTGCGAGGTCGGCGAGGCGTGCGACGTCATCTCGTCCGATCGAAGGCATGTGGGTCATTCTAGGCGCGGTCCGCGGGCGGGGCGCCCACCCGGTAGTGATACGCACCGCGGGAGGTGAAACCGAGACCCCGATACAGGGCCGACGCCGCGCCGTTGTCCTTCTCGACCTCGAGCAGTGCGAGGCTCGCACCCTGGACGGCGGCGATCGCCAGCAGGGTCTGGGACACGGCCCGGCCCAGTCCCTCGCGGCGGCGCCGGGGGTGCACCGCGATCATGTTCAGCACCGCAGCGGTCCCCTTCCCCGCCTCCACGAGCGCGGCGCGGCCGACGGCGATCGGCGTCCCGGCAGCGAGCCCGTCGTCGTTGCTGTCGCCGGCGCTGTCGCCGCCGCTGCCGTCGGACCGCAGGACGACCTGCACCGAGGGGGTGCCGGCGAGGATATCGTGCATCGTCGCGCGGGCGTCGTCCCCCTCGCGCGGGGCGAGGGACCAGGCGGCGTCGAACCAGTCCTCGTCCAGCTCCCCGGTACGGATCTCGGCCGAGGAGTGCGGGACGGCGGAGAGCGGACCTGCCAGCGGCAGCTCGAGGAGCTGGCTGTGCCCGGTGCTGTCGTATCCGCGTGCGGCGAGGAGGTCATCGAGCTGGTCGGGGCCGTGGACGTCGAGGATGCGGAAGCTCGCGCTCTCCCCCGTCATCGCGACGAGCCCCTCGATCCGTTCGACCGCCGCGAGAAGGGCGTCGTGCGTCGACGGGGCATCCACCGCGACCGCGCTGTTGGCGCGGCGGGTGACGCCCCGGGAGCGCAGCAGGGCGAAGCCGTCCACATCGAGTCGCTGCACGGGCCTCCAGCCGGCGATCAGCGCCTCGACGAGGCGATAGCCGCTCAGGGGGCGGGAGGCTCCCGCCCCGGAAGATCGCGCTGCGGAACCTGTCGAGGAGCGGGACGGGGAACGGGATGGGGTGCTGCGTCGGGATGGGCTCACCCGGTCGATCGTAGCGACCGTCCCGATAGACTTCCGCCCACCAGACGAGGTCCCTGAGCACGAGTCACCCAGGGATGATCCCCGAAGGAAGGTGCCGCCATGTCGGTCGACCCGAACATCGACTATCACGCCCACGATCCCGAGGACGACGACGCACGCTCTGATGATCCGGTGCTCCGCGAGGCGCAGGAGCTCGAGGAGAAGATGCGGCGCGCCCTGGCCACGAAGGAGGACCCGCTGCATGATGACGAGTCCACCTCGGCGCGGCTGCGGCGCCTGGCGCAGGAGGGCGCGGACGACGGGGACGCCTCCGCCTCCTGACCGAACGCTCCCGGCTCCCGGTCAGGCAGTTGCTGTCAGGCGGCTGCTGTCAGGCGGTTCCGGTCGGTTGCTCCGGTCGCCTGCTCCAGTGCGCAGGTGGTGGCGAAGACCGGTCCTCCCCACTGCCGCCCGTCCACAGCCCGGCGACCGGTCCCCGAAGGTCGGCCGCAGTTGCCACACTGGGGGCATGGACTCCTCCTCCCCGTCGACCTCCCCCGCCCTCGCCACCGACCGTTCCGCTCTGCGCGCCGAGGCCCAGGAAGCGCTGCACGCGCTGACCGGTCGGGCCGACGCCGATTTCCACGACGGCCAGTTCGAGGCGATCGCGGCACTCGTCGAGGAGCGCCGACGGGTCCTGGTGGTCCAGCGCACCGGCTGGGGGAAGTCCGCGGTGTACTTCCTCGCGGCCCTGCTCCAGCGGCGACGGGGCTCCGGCCCCGCACTGATCATCTCCCCGCTCATCGCCCTGATGCGCGACCAGGTGGCGGCCGCCCGCCGTGCCGGCGTGCGGGCCGAGGCCATCAGCTCCGCGAACCCCACCCAGTGGTCCGACATCGAGAGCGCCCTGGATGCCGATGACCTCGACGTGCTCCTCGTCTCCCCCGAGCGGCTGGTCAACCCGCGCTTCCGCGCCGAGCAGATGCCACGGCTGATCGAGCGCTGCGGGCTCCTGGTCATCGACGAGGCGCACTGCATCTCCGACTGGGGTCATGACTTCCGGCCCGACTACCGCCGGCTGCGGGACCTCATCGCCGAGCTCGGGGACGAGGTCCCGGTGCTGGCCACGACCGCGACGGCCAACTCCCGTGTGGTCGACGATGTCGCCGAGCAACTGGGCGTGCAGGCCGAGGGCGCCGCCCCGGTGCTGACCCTGCGCGGCGCACTGACCCGTGACTCGCTGCGACTGGGCTGCCTGGCCCTGCCCGATGACCGGGCCCGCCTGGAATATCTCGCCCGGTATCTCGACGATCTGCCGGGCTCGGGGATCATCTACACCCTCACGGTCTCCGCGGCGGAGGACCTCGCCGATCTCCTGAACCGCCCCGGCCGCAAGGTGGTCGCCTATACCGGTCGCACCGACTCCGAGGAGCGTGCCGAGCTCGAGCAGGCCCTCAAGGACAACGAGGTCAAGGCCCTCGCCGCGACCAGTGCGCTGGGGATGGGCTTCGACAAGCCGGATCTGGGATTCGTCGTGCATCTGGGAGCGCCCAGCTCCCCGGTGGCCTACTACCAGCAGGTGGGCCGTGCGGGGCGCGCCACCGATACCGCCGACGTGCTGCTCCTGCCCGGTCGCGAGGACCGGGCCATCTGGGAGTACTTCGCGACCGCCTCCATGCCGGCCCAGGCTGATGCGGATGCTGTGCTCGCCGAGCTCGGTGCGTCCGACTCTCCCCTGTCCACTGCCGCGCTCGAGGCGCGTGTGGACGTCAAGCGCAGCGCCCTCGAGCTGCTGCTCAAGGTGCTCGCCGTCGAGGGCGCGGTGGACTCCGTGCGCGGCGGCTGGGTCTCCACCGGGGCGTCGTGGGCCTATGACGCCCCGCGCTACGAGAACGTCGCGCGGGCGCGTCGCGAGGAGCAGCAGGCGATGCTCGAGTACGAGCGTCTGCAGCCCGGTGATCCGCAGCAGTGCCGGATGATGTTCCTCGCCCGTCAGCTCGACGATGGGACGGCGACCCCCTGCGGACGCTGCGACGTGTGCACCGACCCCTGGTACCCGGTGCCGGGATCGGCCCCGTCCTCGCGCTCCGGGCCCGGCGAGGACGCCGCGGCGACAGGCGGCTCCGATGCCTCGGGCCGTGCTGCCGCAGACCACGCCCCCACCGGCGACGACACCTCCCGGGAGGCCGTCTCCCGTCTGCTGGACAGGGTCGGAGTCCCGGTCGATCCGCGCAAGCAGTGGCCGCAGGGACTGGACCGCGTGGGCGTCACCTCGGAGTCCGGGGGCCCGGTGCGCGGCAACATCCCGCCCGGGGAACGCCTGGAGGAGGGCCGGGCCCTCGCCCGCATGTCGGACCTGGGCTGGGCGGTACCGCTGCGGAACCTGCTCACCGTCGATGAGCAGGGCCAGCGCGTGGATGCGGCCCTCACCCCGGCGATCGCGAACCGTGTCGTCGAGGTCCTCACCGACTGGGACTGGCAGCAGCGCCCCGCCGCGGTGCTCGCCGTGCCCTCCACGACCCGGCCCGGTCTCGTGCGGGATCTGGGCGCCGGCATCGCCCGGATCGGAAAGATGCAGGACCTCGGTCAGCTCGGTCTCTCCCCCGGCGCGGCCCCGCAGCGCGGTGCCCGGAACAGTGCCTTCCGGGTCGCAGCCCTGTGGGACCGCTTCACCATCCCCCCGGAGCTCGCCGAGCAGATCGCCGCGCTCGACGGCGCCCCGATCCTGCTGGTCGACGATGAGATCGACACCCGATGGACGATGACCATCGCGGGGCGCCTGCTGCGCCGGTCAGGGTCCGGGCCTGTGCTGCCGCTGGCACTCGCCCTGGTCAGCTGAGAAGCCGGCGGGCCTGACGAGGAGGCCCTTCAGCTGTAATCGCCCTGTTTCACCGCGAACACCGGACGGTTGCCCTTCTCCTCCTTGAGGCACCACAGCAGGTCCGGTCCGTCGGCGTCCTCCCAGTAGCTCAGGGACTCGCCCCAGGAGACCCACGGCTTCGAGGTCATCGCCCCTGAACCGGACCAGTGGTGCAGCGTCTTGTTGTGGGAGTCGTTGAACCACCAGCGCCCGTTGTGGGAGGCCACGCCGTTGAGATAGTGCAGCGGGACGTCGAGCGCCTCGGTCGCCGTGGTCGTTGCGGCGAACGTGTGCTTCCCCTCCGCGAAGGGGAAGCGGACCGCTCGTGTGGTCCCTTCGGGGAAGTCCCCGTCGCAGTCCACACAGCGGTACTCGGTCATGACGATCGATCGGCTCACGCGGTCCAGTGAGATCGTGGACCACAGCAGCTTCTCCGTGCCTCCTGCGACCTCCGAGTCGATCCTCCCGACCTGCGGCAGCACGTAGGCATAGTTGTGGGCGTAGAAGGTGTCCCCCTCCCTGCCGATCTGGTCCTTGGTCCCGCCGGTGTCGGTGGTGACGATCCGGCTCATGTCGAACACCCTCATGCCCGAGCCGGTGTCCGCCACGTAGAGCAGATCGCCGTACCAGGCGATCCCGCCGACGTGGATCTCCACGTCCTCGAAGCTCGGCTCCGCCGCGGTGCCGGTGGGTTCGACCAGCAGGATCCGCCGATAGGAGTTCGGGTGGTTCGCATCCCAGTCGATGAGGTTGATGCGGCTGCTCTTGGGCGATTTGTTGTAGAAGCTCACGGCGATGACCTGTCGCCCGTCGTACCGGCCGTTGCCCGCCGTACCGACTGCGTCACGGCTGGTGGTGATCCCCTGCGGGGCGACATCTGGATCGTTCTCGTCGCTCGAGGCGAAGCGGAAACCGTGCACCTGGTCATCCAGGACCCGCGCCTCGGTGCGGTCATGGTTGGCGTGGTCCATAACCTCGCTGACGCTCGCCGACCCGGCCTGCTCCAGCAGCGCCTCGACCCTCGTCGTGTACTCGCTGTAGTCGGCCGTGAGGGTGAAGTCCGTCGGATCGAGCGTGCTCGGGGCTGCGGCCTGGGCAGGTTCGGCCAGGGCTGGAGCGGCCAGTGCTCCGCCGGACGCGGTGAGGGCCCCGAGGAGGCCTGCCCCACGCAGCACAGCACGTCGGTCGACGCCACGGCGGGACACCCCCTCGCCGGACTCCTCGGAGGTCATGGACGGTTCGGGATTCCGGATGCTCATGGTCGAGCAGCCTTCCTGTCGGGTGCGTTGTGGCGCGCACCACGCTCGCACGGCTGCTGAGAGATGTCGAAGGGTCCGACGATCTCTGCCGTCAGGCGTCGCCAGCCTCGCCCGCCGCAGCATCAGCATCAGCATCAGCATCAGCATCAGCATCAGCACCAGCACCAGCACCAGCACCAGCACCAGCACCAGCACCAGCATCAGCATCAGCATCAGCATCAGCATCAGGTTCGGTGACCGCATCGGCTCCGCCCTCGAGCAGCGCGACGAACCCGGCCTCGTCGAGAATCCGCAGCCCGAGGTCGCGGGCCTTGGTCTCCTTGGTGCCGGCGTTCTCCCCGACCACGACGAAGTCCGTCTTCTTCGAGACCGACCCCGAGGCCTTGCCCCCGCGGGAGATGATCGCCTCCTTCGCGCCGTCCCGGCTGAAGCCCTCCAGCCCACCGGTGACCACGATGGTCAGACCCTCGAGGGTCTTCACGAAGCCGTCCTCCACGTCATCGACCATCCGCACCCCGGAGGCAGCCCAGCCGTCGACGAGCTCGCGATGCCAGTCCACCTCGAACCACTCGATCACGGCCTCGGCGATGATCGGACCCAGCCCGTCGGTGTCGGCGAGCTGCTCGATGCTCGCCTCCCGGATCGCGTCCATGGAGCCGTAGGCGGTGGCCAGCGACCGGGCGGCCGTCGGCCCCACGTGCCGGATCGACAGGGCCACGAGCACCCGCCACAGCGGCTGGCCCTTCGCCTTCTCCAGCTCGGAGATGAGCGTCTCGGTGGTCTTCAGCACGGAGGGTGCCTTCTGCTGCTTCCACGCCCCGTCGCGCTTGTAGTGCTTGAACTGCGGACGGGACCAGAACGCGGGCTGGATCCGCCAGTCCCCCGTCGGCTCGCCGTCTCGGCGCTCGGGCTGCCAGACGACCACGTCGCGCAGCGCGTCGGCCGTGAGATCGAACAGGTCGTTCCCCGTGGTGACCACGGGCTCCTGCAAGCCGGGGAGCAGCGGATCATCCGGCGTGGTGATGCGCAGCAGCGGGACCCCGTCGGTGCCCTGGGTGATCTCACCGTTCTTGAGCACCACGAAGTTCTCGAGCTCCGCCTCCGAGGCCTCACGGATCGGCAGGTGGATGCTGTGCCCGGAGCTCAGCGCGGCGAGCGCCTCGCTGCGTCGCTTGTCCGGATCGGTGAGGGCGATCGCGGACTCCTCGCCGAGCGATTCGATGTCGAAGCCGCCGCGGGAGGCCGCATGCTCGACGCGGCCGGTGACCTGCGCGGGGCAGTCCTTCTGGTTCGGGCAGCGCCAGTCCTTGTCCCCCTCCTTCTCGGGGCGGATGGTGGTGCCGCAGGCCGGGCACTGCGTGGGCATCACGAAGGGGCGCTCGCTGCCGTCGCGCAGCGATTCCACCGGGCCGAGGATCTCCGGGATCACGTCACCGGCCTTGCGCAGCACGATGGTGTCGCCGATCAGCACCCCCTTGCGCTCCACGTCGAACTGGTTGTGGAGCGTGGCCTTCTCGACCGTGGAACCGGCGACCTTCACCGGCTCCATCACGCCGAAGGGAGTCACCCGCCCCGTGCGTCCCACCTGCACCTGGATGTCCACGAGCTTCGTGGTGACCTCCTCGGGCGGGAACTTGAAGGCGGTCGCCCAGCGCGGGGCGCGCGAGGTGGCGCCGAGGGCGCGCTGCTGCGCGAAGGAGTCCACCTTGATGACGATGCCGTCGATCTCGTGCTCGAGGTCGTGGCGGCGCTCGCCATAGCGCTCGACGTACGTCACGATGTCGTCGGTCGATCCGAGGACCTCCATATAGCGGCTCGTGGGCAGCCCCCACGACGCCAGCAGTTCATACACCTCGCTCTGGGAGCCGACGGGCGGGTCCGGCCACGCTCCGAGGCCGTGCACGGTCAGGCGAAGGGACGTCAGCCGTGCCTCGCCGGCCTCCCGTTCGAGCCCTGTCTTCTTCTCGAGCTGCTGGCGCAGGCCACCCGCCGCGGTGTTGCGGGGATTCGCGAAGGTCGGGAAGCGGCGGATCGCGGCGAGCTGCTCCTTCTCCTCGTCGAAGGCGCGTCGGCCCGACGCCTGCCGGGACTCCCACCGGGAGAGGTTCTCGGCGACCGCGCGTTCGCGCAGCTCGACCTGGAGCTCGTTGAGGCGCTCGAAGTCCCGGGTCGGCATGAACACTTCGCCGCGCACCTCGACCAGGGCAGGATGGCCGCTCCCCGCCAGGGTCTGCGGGATGCCCTCGATCTGCAGGGCGTTCACGGTGACGTCCTCACCGGTGCGACCGTCGCCGCGCGTCGCGGCGGTGACCAGCTCCCCGTTCTCATAGCGGAGATTGATCGCCAGGCCGTCGATCTTCAGCTCGGTGAGCCAGTGGACCTCCTGGCCGAGCTCGGCCGCGGCGTGCGCGCACCAGTCGCGCAGCTCCTGGGTCGAGAAGACGTTGTCGAGGCTGAGCATGCGTTCGGCATGGACGATCTCCGCCAGTCCGGTGGCGACGGCGCCGTGGACGGTCTGGGTCGGGGAGTCCGGGCTGGCCAGCTGCGGATTCTGCTCCTCGAGCTCCTTCAGCTCCTGCTCGAGCGCGTCGTATTCGGCGTCCGCCAGGGTCGGGGCGTCGTGGACGTAGTAGTCCTCGATGGCCTTCTCGATCTGCGCCGTCAGCTCCGCGATGCGCTGCTGCGGCTGCACGGCATCGCTCTCGGGCCGTTCAGCGGCTGCAGTGCTCGGGGTGTCCTGTGGGTTCTGGGGGTCCTGCTCGTCCTGGCTCACCTGGACATTGTGACGCACCGGCCCGACATCGCCCAGCCGGGCGCCCCACACCTCACCGGGAAGCCCGTGCGGTCACGCCTCTGCGGCTCACGGCGCGCGGCACAGCTCCCGGATCAGCTCGAGACCCTCTCGGCCCAGGTGGGAGCCACCCGCAGGAGACTCTCGATCGCTCCCTCGTCCAGCAGCGTGGAGAGCTCGGGCTGGGTCGACGGATCGATGCGGCCGGTGTGGACCTCATGGGAGACGCCGGTGTTCGCGAGCAGGGTGCAGCCGGCGGCCTCGGCGTCGGCGTAGCCCAGTCGGTTCCAGATCCCCAAGAGCTTCTCGAGCTCGGGGTCGAGCTTCCCGCCCGGCCGCGGATCCACGACGATCTCGAAGCTGCAGCCGGCGTCACGGGCTTCGGCGACGCCCTCCCACAGCGCACGACCGTCCGGGGTCTCCAGGGTCGGCATACGGCGCGGGCCGAGCGTCATCCGGCGCACCCCCGCGTCCTGAGCGGCGCGCAGGAGCTCTCGATTCGCCCCGACCCCGAGAGTGATCATCCCCGGCTCGAGGCCGCCGCTCTCCAGGGCGACGACCAGGCTGCGCCAGAGCATCCCGATCTCGGGTGCCGGAACCGCCGGGTAGTTGCGCCGACCCGACGGCGTGGAGATGCGACCGGCGTGCACGCCGGCGACGGCGTCCTCGCGCAGCAGCAGGTGGGGACGTGCCCCGGGGACACGCTCCCGCAGCTCCGCGAGATGGTCGATGAGACCCTCGGCCAGCAGCAGCGGGAGGTCCCGCACCGCTCCGCGGTCGGAGAGGGTGCGCTCCCCCGAGTTGAGGAATGTCGCACCGGCCAGGGACACCGGGCCCAGCGCGGTCGTCATCAACGGGCCCTCGTAGCCGAGCAGGGCGACGCGGGCCGCGTCGAGCAGCCGGGAGCGCAGCTCACGGGCGTGCTGCCACGCCCGGCCCATGCCCGGGCCCAGCCGCCACCCGTAGCTGACCAGATCGCCGGTGGTCTCGGCGAGCAGGGCGAGCGTGGCCGGCAGCAGGTGATCCGTCTCATCGGTGCCGAGCGCCGCGGGCAGGTAGAGCCGGGTGGCGATCTGCTCCTCGAGGTCGTCCCCGAGCAGCGACCGCAGCCGCATCAGCGCTGCCAGGTGCGGATCGTCGGGAAGCCCCAGTCGGGCAGCCTCCAGGGGGGTGGGAGCACGGAACGTGCCGTCCCCCGTCAGGGTCACCAGAGGTGTCATGCGCGTCGCTCCAGGGTCGCAGCGGCGATCACGCGGTCACCGTCGTACAGGACGAGGGTCTGACCGGGCGCGACGCCGCGGATCGGGGTGTCGAGGCCTACTCGCAGGCTCGCGGTGTGGGTCGGGTCCTCGAGGATCCGAGCAGGGGTGGCCTCGCCGTGCGCACGGATCTGGGCGCGCACCTCGCGGCCCTCGCTCAGCGGCTCGAAGGAGACCACGTCGGTGGCGACCAGCTCGCGGGTGGAGAGCAGCTCTGCCGCGCCGACGACCACCTGGCGGGAGGAGGGGTCGATGTCGACGACGTAGCGCGGTGCCCCGTCGGCCGTCGGCTGCTGGATCCCCAGCCCCTTGCGCTGGCCGATCGTGAAGCCGTGGGTGCCGCGGTGCGTGCCGATCACGGTGCCGCTGTCATCGAGGATCTCGCCGGGGTCCGCCCCGAGGTTGCGCTCGAGGAAGCCCCGAGTGTCCCCGTCGGCGACGAAGCAGATGTCGTAGCTGTCGGGCTTGGTCGAGACGCCGAGGCCCCGCTTCCGGGCCTCCTCACGGACCTCGTCCTTGGTCTCGTAGTCACCGAGCGGGAAGAGGGAACGACCCACGGCCTCCGGCCCCATCACGGCGAGGACGTAGGACTGGTCCTTGGCCATGTTCCGAGAACGATGCAGGGACGGGGTGCCGGCCGGTCCGTCGGTGCGGATCGAGGCGTAGTGCCCGGTGCAGACGGCGTCGAACCCGAGCAGGGTGGCGCGCTCCATGAGCGAGGCGAACTTGATGCGCTCATTGCAGCGCACACAGGGATTGGGGGTGCGGCCTGCGGCGTACTCGCTCAGGAAGTCCTCGACGACCAGATCATGGAAGTCGTCCGAGAGGTCCCAGACGTAGTACGGGATCCCGATGCGGTCCGCCGCTCGACGGGCATCCGAGGCATCCTCGACGGTGCAGCAGCCCCGTGAGCCCGTGCGCCGCTGATCCCGGTTCTTGGACAGCGCCATGTGGACGCCGACGACCTCATGGCCCGCCTCCGCCGCGCGGGCTGCGGCCACCGCCGAGTCGACGCCGCCGCTCATCGCTGCCAGCACCTTCATCACCGCGCCCCTTTCTCACCGTCGTCCACCATCAGGCGGACCATCGTGATCCGGGCGGCTGGAGAGCCGCGAGATGGTCCTGGATCCGACCCATCGAGTCTACGGATGCGGCCAGTTCGCGACACGTGCCTGGAACGTGAGATGCGCCCCGCCGCAGGCGTGGGAAGCCGATCAGCCGAACAGGGCGCCGACCGCCCGTGCGCGGTGCAGCGACTCCGGAAGGGCCTGCAGGAACACCTCGACGTCGTGCTCGGTGCTGGTCCAGCCGAGCGACAGGCGCAGCGCGCCCCGAGCGTCCTCCTCGGAGAACCCCATCGCTGCGAGCACGGGGCTGGCCTGGGTGACCCCCGCAGAGCAGGCCGAGCCCGCCGAGGAATCCACTCCCCGTTCGTCCAGCAGGAACAGCAGCGAGTCCGAGTGCGCGCCCGGGAACACCACGTGCACGATGTGCCCGGACTGGGGCGAGTCCTCGGAGAGGGTCAGCCGTGCGCTCGGGTCGATCTGCCGGATCCCGTCGCGCAGGGATCGGGCGAGCGCACGGACTCGCCGCGACTCCTGCTCGCGGTCGCGCACCGTCTCCTGGAGCGCAGCGGCGAACGACGCCGCCAGGGCCAGGTCGAGCGTTCCGGAGCGCACACCCCGCTGCTGGCCCCCGCCGGTGCTGCTGACGCCGAACGGCACGTCGGGCTTCGCCACCAGCGCCCCGACTCCCACCGGTGCGCCGATCTTGTGCCCGGACAGCGACAGCAGGTCGACGTCGTCCCAGGACGGCTGCGTCACATGCCCCACGCCCTGCACGGCGTCTGTGTGGACGAGCGTGCCGTGGGCCCTGGCGATCGCGCCGAGAGCCGCCAGGTCCTGGAGGGCGCCGGTCTCGTTGTTCACGAGCGCCGTGCTCATCACGCTCACCGCGCCGTCGGCGAGGGCGTCGGCCACCCGGTCCGCCTGCAGGATGCCCTGGCCGTCCACCGGGAGCAGGCGCGCGTCGATCGACGGGGTCAGCGACCGGAGCGAGCGCGCGGTCGCGACCACCGCCGGATGATCGGTCGCCGCGACCGCCACCGCGGTGCGGGCAGGGTTCGTGGCGACCGCACCGGCCGCCACCGCACGGATCGCGAGGTTGTCCGCCTCGGTCCCGCCGGACGTCATGATCAGCCAGCTGCGCGGCACCGTCAGCAGCTCGGCGATGTGCTCCAGGGCATCGTCCAGGACAGCTCGGGCCCGACGCCCCGTGGCGTGCACGGAGGACGGATTGCCCGGCACGAGCGAGGCGTCGGCGAATGCCTGCCGTGCAGCCGGTCGCAGCACGGAGGTCGCGGCATGATCGAGATAGGCGCGCCGACCGCCACCGCTCACCATGGCTTGTTCGGATCCTGCTCGGACCCGCCGGGATCGGTCTCCCCCTCGCCGCCCTGGGACTCCTTGTTGCGCTCCTTCAGCTTGTCCTCCTTGCTCTTCTGCTCGCTGTCGCCCTCGGAGGGTGCCTCCTCGTCGGGACCATCACCCTCGGGGTCCTCCTTGGTCGGCTCGCCCGGGTCGCGAGGCGAGCCGGTACCGGGCTCCCCACGGGCGTCAGGGTCGTTGCCGGCCTCCTCGTCGGCCTCACGACGCTTCTCCTTCACCCGCTCGCCGTTGTCCTTGGTGGTCCCGGATTCCTCGTCGCCGGTGCCTCCGCCCTGGCGGCCCTGGCCGCCCTCGCCGTCCCCTCCGCCGCCGGATGCGCAGGGGGCGAGGATCTCCTCGGCCTCGTACATCCGGTCGGCGCGCTCCTGCGGATCCTTGATCTGGTCAGCCTGGCGCTCGATGGAGAGGGCGAGGTTGTTGGCGATCTTGCACTGCGCATGGGCCGGGGAGTTGAGATCGCTGTGATCGGTCCACTCGGTCATGGCGACGCGCAGCTCCGCCTCGGCCTCCGCGTCCTTGCCCTGCTGGAGGAGATCGGTGCCCTTGGACAGATGCGGCAGGTACGGCTCGAACCAGTTCGTGAACTCGACAGGGGCCAGCCGTTCTATCGCGGTCGGGTAGTCCTGTGCCTCATAGGCGGACTGGTGCGTCGCCTGCGTGATCGGCATCGACAGGAACTTCACGGCCAGCAGGGCGAGCGCCAGGATGGGCAGGGCGAGGATCGCGAACACGATGATCCGGACCCGGCGCAGTCGCCGCACGTTCAGCCCGAAGTCCTTCGGGCTCCCGCTGGTGTCCTGCGTGAGCGCGGGAGACGGGGCCGTCGTCGTGGACGTCCCTGCCGTGGTCTTCTCTGCCGAGGGGGCATTCATCTCTGCGCTCCTGAGATGTCGTAGCGATCGAGCTTGCGCGGGAGCCGGTAGGTCATCTCGCCCAGCTCCCAGATCAGGAGCAGCGCGAGCGGTATCGAGGCGATCCAGTACCAGTCCTCGAAGGATGCCACGTCGCGCCCGGACTCGATCGGGACCGGCTTCAGGGTCACATCGTCCATGGTCCCCTCGATCGGCGCTTCGGGATCCTCACGATGCAGGTAGGGCACGCCCATCTGCCCCGCGATGGTCTGCAGCTGCTCCTCGTCGATCTTCGAGAGCCCCTGCGCCCCGTCGGGCCCGGTGATGTACTCGCCGTCCGTGGCGCCGCCCTCCGCCTTCATGGGGCCGCCCTCGGCGGTGCCGTATCCGAGCACGGCGCCGCCGTCGATGAACCCGGCGGTCTGGCTGAAGGATTCGGATTCCTCCTCATCGGTGTTCTCCCCGTCGGAGAGGAAGTAGACGAGGATCTGTGAGTCCGGGTCGTCCCGCTGCGCATCGGAGAGCGCACTGGTCAGCGACTGCAGCGGGCGGTCCGTGTTCGAGCCCTTCGAGTACGCGGTGGGCTCCGTGGTCACGGTGTCGATCCAGGACCGTGCGGCGCCGGCATCGGTGGTCAGCGGCAGCTGCCGGGTCGCCGTCGAGTCGAAGGCGATGATCGAGTAGCGGGAGCCCTCGGTCATCTCCATGACGCGGGCCATGTCGGCCTTGACGCCGTCCAGCCGGGGCTGGTCACCGGCGTAGTCCTCGGCGTTCATGGATCCCGTGCGGTCCACCACGAAGAACACGTTCGCGTTCATCCGTTCGGTCTGCTGGGCGTCCAGCGGGGTGACCGGACGCAGCGCGACCACCAGCAGGAGCACGATCATCAGCACCCGGCGCAGCCACGCCACGCGCTGGCGGGGCCGACGGATCAGCAGCACGACGGCGACGGTCAGCATCGCCGCGAACAGCGGGATGCTCGCCCACAGGGGCATGAGGGGCTCGAAGCGGATCATCGTGCTCTCCAACCCAGCACCAGGATGCCGATCAGCGAGAGGAACGTCAGGACGAACCCGAAGGTCGGATGGTCGGTGCGCACGACCGTCGGCTCAGCACCCATCGCCTGCGCCTGCGACTTCTGGATCGACTGGATGATCGAGGGGATCGCGTCGGGATCGGAGGATTCGAACAGGGCACCGTCCTGGTCCTCGGTGGCGGTCTTCAGCTCGTCGAAGCACTCCGGGCCGCAGTCGAACGCCCCGGGATAGAACGTGTAGAGGTCGATATCCCGGGCGGCGACGGCCTCGGTGGCCTCCTGCAGGGTGAAGATCGGTTCGCCGTTGACCTCGTTGTCGGTCGCGAAGATGATCGACCGGGACCGGTCCTCCTCGGCCTGGTCGAAGACCTGGCCGCACGAGGCGAGACCGTCGGGGACGACGGAGGCCTGATCGGGGATCCCCCTGGTGCCTTCGACGAAGTCGACGTACTCGCGGACCTTGTCGTCGGAGTAGTCGCGGTTGCCGAGGCGATATCCGAACTCGTCGAAGTCGATCGCCTCGGAGCCCTTCTCGAGCTCGCGCTTGATGAGGTCGTAGTCGTTGGTCAGCGGGAACACCGTGCGGCTGGTCGAGTTGAAGATCGTCAGCGCGACGCGCTCGCCCTCGAAGGTGTCGACCATCTCGGCGAAGGTCGACAGGATCTCGGTGTCGTACTCGTACATCGACCCCGAGACGTCCAGGCAGAGCACGATGTCGCGGGAGGCGAAATCGGGGGTCTCGATGCGCTCCGTCGCGATCCGTCCTGAGAGGACCGAGGCGGCGACGACGCCGACGACGGCGATGCCGACCTGCAGCACTCGCAGCACCTTCGCGGTCCGCTGGGCGCGCACGAAGCTCGGGAGGCGATCGAGGTACTGCGAGTTCGCGACCAGGACCGGAGACTTCCGCATCGCCCGCCGGTTCCAGAACGTGATGCCCCAGACGGCGAGCGCGGCGAGCAGCAGCAGCGCGGTGACCCACCAGAAGGTCATGACCATCGCCGGATCACCTCCCGCGAGCGGCGCACGGAGTCCTGCAGCTCGGCATCGGTGGTCTGCGCGAAGTCCGGCTCGTAGAGCGCGGCGATCAGCTCCCCGACATCGCGGGTCCGCGGGTCCGCACGGAGCGTCGACGTGTCCTGGCTGGTCACATCCTGCCCCGTGGTCCGGCGCACGAAGCGACGCATGACCCCGGTGAGCTCGTGGTGTCCCTCGCGGGCCCCGAGATCGCCGGACTCGTGACGGTCGGCGATGTCGTTCACCGCGCGCAGGAATTCCGCCTTGACGGTGTCCACGTCGGAGGGGCGATCCCGATAGGCGATGTGCTTCTCGATCGCGCGGGTGATCTTCAGGGTGCCCAGGATCAGCACGGTGATGACCAGCAGGCACAGCACGGCGAGGATCACCCACGCCACGGAGTACTGGGGCGGGGCGATGATCTCCGGCGGCGCGGGCTCCGCGAGGAGCGCGGTGCCACCGAGCACCGTCAGCGCCGGGCCGCTCAGCTCAGGAACGGGCATGGCGGTACTCCCTCGAGCGCAGCATCGCGATCATGTCGTCGACCACGGTGGTCTCCCCCTCGGTGACCATATGGGTGACGTGCAGGCGGTCGAGCATCTCGGTGATGCCGTCCCGCCGCGCCCGGCGGTACGCCTCGACGTCCTGCGCGACCCGCTTGGAGGACCGGGCCAGCGAGGCGATCTCCCGCGGACGGTCCACATCGACGACGTCGTGGTCCAGCTCGGTGCGCTGCAGCGGATCCGCGTCGGCGATGCGGATCACCATGACGTCGTGCCGGGTGGTGAGCCGGCGCAGCAGCGTGAAGTCCTCGACGCTGGGGTGCGCCTCGTCGGTGATGATCGTCATCAGCGTGGAGCGGGAGGTGACCCGGAAGGCCCGCTCGAGCAACCAGGAGGTGTCGGTCACCGGCGCCGCGGTGGTGGTGGCCTGCTGCACGCTGCGCAGGAGCAGCTCGAGGTGCCCGTCGCTCGAGCGTGAGGGCAGCTGGATCGGGCGGCCCTCGCCGCCTGCCACCAGGCCCACCATGTCACCGCTCTTCTGGGCGAGGAAGCAGACCATCCCCGCGGCGAGGATCATCGCATCGCGCTTGGAGGTGCCGTCGGCCGCGGTCGCCGCCATCGCCGAGGAGGTGTCGGCGACGATCGACAGGTGCCGCACCCGCTCCTCGTTGAACTGGCGGATCAGCGGCTCGCCGGAGCGCGCCGTCGCCTTCCAGTCGATGTCGGAGATCTTGTCCCCGGGCTGGTAGTACTTCAGGTCGTCGAAGTCCTCGCCGCTGCCCTTGAACATCGAGCGGCCGCGACCCTGGATGAGCCCCCGCGCTCGGTTCGAGGTGTGCAGATCGACCCGTGCCTTGACGCGGGTCAGCAGCGAAGTGGCCATTCAGTGCGCTCCGTACTCCGTGATCGGTGTGATCGGCGCCGTCAGGGCATCGGCACGGCGTGGAACACCGCGTCGATGATCTGCTCCGGCTTGATACCGCTGGCCAGGGCGTCGAAGGTGAGCACCAGACGGTGGCGCAGCACGCCGTAGCGCATGGCCCTCACGTCATCGGGGGTCACGTAGTCGCGTCCGTTGAGCAGCGCATGGGCCTGGCCCACGCGCATCAGGGCCAGGGAACCGCGGGGGCTCGCGCCGACGCGCACCGACTGGGTCAGGTTCGGCACCGGTCGCGGACCGGAGCCGCGTGTGGTGAACACCAGATCGATGATGTACCGCTTCACCGCCGGATCGACGTAGACCGAGTCGACCGTCTGCTGGAGGAAGCGGACGTCCTCGAGGGACACGTTGGCAACGGCCTCGCGGGGGCCCGTGAGACTGCCCGACGTGGAGCGGTCGAGGATCTCGTGCTCCTCGCCGGGACGCGGATAGGTGAGGATCTCCTTCATGAGGAAGCGGTCCATCTGCGCCTCGGGGAGGACGTACGTGCCCTCCTCCTCGATCGGGTTCTGGGTCGCGAGCACCATGAACGGCTCGGGGAGGCTGTACACCTCACCGCCGATCGAGGTCTGCCGCTCCTGCATCGCCTCGAGCATCGCGGACTGGGTCTTCGCGCTGGAGCGGTTGATCTCGTCCAGCAGGACGACGTTGGCGTGCACCGGGCCCAGCTGGGTGGTGAAGGTGCCGGAGCCGTAGTTGAAGATCTGGGTGCCGATGATGTCGTTCGGCATGAGGTCGGGCGTGCACTGGATCCGGGCGAAGGATCCGGTGATCGACGAGGCCAGGGCGCTCGCGGCAGTCGTCTTGGCCAGGCCGGGCACGGATTCCAGCAGCACGTGGCCGCCGGCGGCGAGCGCGGCGACGAGGGTCGTCCGGAGGTTCTCCTGCCCGACCACGCGGGACTGGAACACGGCGGAGATCGCGGTGATGATCGAGCCGGTGCGCTCGAGATCCGCCGGGGAGACCGCCGAAGCGGAGGGGGCGAAGTCGCCGGGCCGTCGCTGCTGGCCGCCCTGTCCCCGCCCCTGCTCCTGCTGCGGGGCCTGGGGCTGCTGGCGTGCCTGTCCCTGCTGCGGGGCCTGGGGCTGCTCCGGAGACTGACCCTGCGGCTGCGGCGGAACCGCAGGCGTACCGGGATGCGCCTGGGGCGCAGGACCACCGGGACGTGCCGGCACCGCGCTCTGCTGGCTGGGTGGAATGCTCATGCGCTGGGGCTCCCCCGTCGTGCGTCGATTCGATCTGCTCGTGCGAGCTGGACGTTCGCCCTGCTCCGGCCCTGCCCCCGCAGGGACCGGGGACCGTGCACGGTCACCTGACCGTGATGGTCCAGCCCCGTCGCGCCCCGGTGTCCGAGCGGTTCCCCGGACGAGGAGTGCGGTGGCATCCCGACGATCCTAACGTCACCGGGCACCCTGAGTGCGATCGTGACCGCGGACGGTGCAAGAATGCGCCGGTGCCAGCTGATCACTCCGACCGCGCCGCCTCTCCGGCCGCCCCCACCTCGCCCGGCCTCTCGGTGGACGCCTCGGGCCGGGGCACCTTCGCCGTGGCCGCCCCGCGCGCCGAGGCCATCGACCTGTGCGTGCGTCATGGCAGCACCGAGCGCCGGCAACGGTTGCGGCACGTCGAGGGCGGGCTCCACTGGGATCACGTCACCGGGATGGTCCCGGGCACGCAGTACGGGGTGCGGGCCCACGGCACGTGGGATCCCGCCGGTGGGCAGTACTTCACATCGACGCGGGTGCTCCAGGATCCGTGGGCACGGGGCGTGTCGCACTCCTCGTCCCTGCTGAGCTCCTTCTTCCCGGTCGAGGTGGACGCGATGCTCGATCGCGTCGACGAGGACCCCCTGCCCAGCCCGACGGACAACAGCCAGGAGGCCGTGTGGTCGGTCGTCGTCGGCGACGCCTTCGACTGGCAGGACGATCTGCGACCGATCGTGGACTGGGACTCGACGGTGCTCTATGAAGCACATGTCAAGGGACTCACCCAGCGCCACCCCGAGGTGCCGCCCGAGCAGCGGGGCACCTACGCGGGCCTAGCGCACCCTGCTGTCACGACCTACCTGCAGCAGCTCGGCGTGACCAGCGTGGAGCTGCTGCCGATCCACGCCGCGATGGACGAGGCCCACCTGACCAGGCTGGGGCTGACGAACTACTGGGGCTACTCGACCATGTCGTTCTTCGCCCCGGAGCCGTCGCTGGCCACGGCCGCGGCCCAGCGGGCCGGGGCCCAGGCGGTGCTCGACGAGGTCAAGACGATGGTCCGGGCGCTGCACGCCGCAGGACTCGAAGTCATCCTCGACGTGGTCTACAACCACACGGCCGAGGGTGGGGCGGGAGGCCCCTCGCTGTCCCTGCGGGGACTGGACAACCTCGAGTACTACTGGATGGACCGCGGCACCTTCCAGGACGTCACGGGAACCGGCGGAACCCTGGATCCCCGGTCGGTGCACGTCATGGATCTTGTGCTCGCCTCCCTGCGTCATTGGGTGCAGGAAGTCCATGTCGACGGCTTCCGCTTCGATCTGGCGGCGACGCTGGGGCGGGACGATCGGGGCTTCCGTGCTGACCATCCTCTCTTGCGGGCGATCACGACCGACCCTGTGCTGCGCGAGGTGAAGCTCATCGCCGAGCCGTGGGACGTCGGCCCCGACGGCTGGCAGACCGGCGGCTTCCCCGCTCCGTTCGCCGAATGGAACGACGCCTTCCGCGATGACGTGCGGGCCTTCTGGCTCTCCGACCGTGCGCACCGGGAGCGGACCGGGGACCGCGCCGTCGGCGGGATCCGGAATCTTGCGACCCGCCTGAGCGGATCCAGCGATCTGCTGACCAGGAACGATCCGCCGGATCTGCCCCACGGGCGCAGCCTGCGCTCGCCCTGGGCGTCGATCAACTACCTCACGGCGCACGACGGCTTCACCCTGAGGGACCTGACCTCCTACGACCACAAGCACAATGAGGCCAACGGCGAGGACAACCGTGACGGCGCCACGGACAACCGCTCCTGGAACCACGGCCACGAGGGGAAGGTCCCCGGTGCGGCAGCGCACGGCGGGATCGAGGAGCTGCGCCGCCGCACCGCGCGGAGCATGCTCGCCACCGTGCTGCTCGCCTCGGGGACACCCATGCTGACCGCCGGGGACGAGATCGGGCGCACCCAACGAGGCAACAACAACGCGTACTGCCAGGACAACGAGATCTCCTGGGTGGACTGGTCGCTCGACGACCAGGCTCTGGAGCTGCGGGAGTCGGTGTCCCGCCTCCTGGACCTGCGCGGGGAGCATCCCCAGCTGCGGGCACCCCATTTCCTCCGCCCTGCGGATCCCGAGCATCTCGATGCCGGCCAGGTCGCCTGGTTCGGCGTCGAGGGCGACCCTCTGGACCACGGGTCATGGATGGACCCGTCCCGGCATCTCCTGGTCATGCTGCGGCCGGCGATCCGGGGACGCCGCGGAGCGGAGCATCTGCTCGTGATCTTCTCGTCCGAGTCGGCTGACCGTCCGGTGCAGCTGCCGCGACACCCCTGGCCACAGGGCACGACGCGGGTCCTCCTGGACACCTCTCTCGAGCGCCAGGACGATCTCCCCACGGGTCCCGTCCTCGAGCGGACCGTCACCGTGCGCAGCGGAAGCGTGATGGTCCTCGGGATCGCGACCGACGGTCCTGAGGAGCCCTCCGAACGGCTATCGTGAGGACCGTCACCACGTCCGTCGCAGACACCGAGGTGTCAGGCAGGAGAGACCATGTCCCAGGCCACCGGTTCCGAGGGCTCCGCGCCCCGGACCACCGCGTCCCGGTCCACTGCGACCCGGACCGTCGAGTCCGCGACCGTCGCCCCCGAGACCGTCGCCCCCGAGACCAGCCCGCTGGAGCACGGCGTGGGCCGGATCCCGATCATGGAGGTGCAGCCCGTGGTCGACGGCGGTCGGTTCCCGGCCTCCTGCGTGGAGGGCGAGACGATCACCCTCACCGCGAACGCCTTCCGCGAGGGGCATGACGAGATGGGCGTGCAGGCCGTCCTCGTGGATCCCGACGGGGGCGAGCAGCGCCTGCGGATGGAGTCCACGAACCCGGGCCTGGACCTCTGGCAGGTGCCCGTGCGGCCTGACCGGACCGGGCACTGGTCCTTCCGGATCGAGGCGTATTCCGCGCCGTACGAGAGCTGGGTCCACAGCGCCGAGGTGAAGATCCCCGCCGGCATCGACGTCGACCTGGTCTGTGCCGAGGGCGTCCTGGTGCTGCGGCGCGTGCTGGCCGAGGTCGACAGCGGCCGGCGGCCCGCGTCGGACGGTCCTGTCGTCCGCGCGGCGCTGGAGAGCCTGCGCTCCCCCGGTCTGCCGGCCTCGTCCCGTGTGGCCCCCGCCCTGGCCGCCGATCTGCGCGGTCTGCTCGCGCTGCGCCCGCTGCGCGAGGGCGTCACGACCTCCGGTCCCTTCCGTCTCGTGGTGCACCGCCGACGCGCTCTGTTCGGCTCCTGGTACGAGTTCTTCCCCCGTTCCGAGGGCGCACGCTTCGATCCCGAGACAGGATGGCGCTCGGGCACCCTCCGCACCGCGGCGAAGTCCCTGGACCGGATCGCGTCGATGGGCTTCGACGTCGCCTACCTGACCCCGATCCACCCGATCGGCTCGACCTTCCGCAAGGGCCGCAACAACACCCTGGATCCGCGCCCCGGTGATCCGGGCTCGCCCTATGCGATCGGTTCCGCCGACGGCGGCCATGACGCGATCCATCCCGAGCTCGGCACCCTCGAGGACTTCGACGCCTTCGTGGCCCGTGCCCGGGAGCTCGACCTCGAGGTGGCCCTGGACATCGCCCTGCAGTGCTCCCCCGACCATCCCTGGGTCACCGAGCACCCCGAATGGTTCACGGTGCGCGCGGACGGCACGATCGCCTACGCCGAGAACCCGCCGAAGAAGTACCAGGACATCTACCCGCTCAGCTTCGACACCGACTACGAGGGCCTCTACGCCGCCGTGCGCGACGTGCTCGAGCACTGGGTCGACCACGGGGTGACCCTCTTCCGCGTGGACAACCCGCACACCAAGCCGGTGCGGTTCTGGGAGGAGCTGCTGGCGGAGTTCGACGAGAAGCATCCCGAGGTGATCTTCCTGGCCGAGGCGTTCACCCGGCCCACGATGATGCACACCCTCGGCAAGGTCGGCTACCACCAGAGCTACACCTACTTCACCTGGCGCGAGAGCGCTGCGGAGCTGCAGGAGTACCTCGAGGAGCTGGTCGAGTCCGCGCCGTACATGCGGCCGAGCTTCTGGCCCACCACCCACGACATCCTCACCCCGTTCATGAGCTCTGGGGGCCGGCGGGCCTTCGTGCTGCGCGCGATCCTCGCCGCCACCCTCGTCCCCACCTGGGGCATCTACACCGGGTACGAGCTGGTCGAGGACGTCCCGCGGCCCGGGGCGCAGGAGCAGATCGACAACGAGAAGTACGAGTTCACGCCGCGCGACTTCGCCGGCGCCCTCACCGCCGGCCGGAGCCTCGAACCGCTGCTGACGGACCTCAACCGGATCCGCCGCGAGCATCCCGCCCTGCAGTCGCTCACCTCGATCCATTTCCACGAGGCCGACGACGACCAGGTGCTGGTCTTCTCCAAGCATCTCGACCCAGCCGCGAGCGGCACGGGCGCCCCGGACACGATCCTCGTGGTCTCGGTGACCGCCCATGACAGGGACGCCGGGACGACGCTCCACCTGGATCTCGACTCGCTCGACGTCCCCGAGCGCTTCGAGGTCGAGGACCTGCTGACCGGCGAGAGGTTCACCTGGGGCAGCGACCCCTACGTCATCCTCAGCGCCGCCGACCGGCCCGCGCACATCCTGCGGATCATCCACCCCGAGGAGAGCTGACATGGCTGACCAGACCGACCCCACCACTTCGACGTCGCCGTCCGCCGCACCGACGGTGATGCCGCTGGGCGAGCACGAGCTGGGCGCCGCCGCCACCGGCAGCTACCACGATCCCCACTCGGTGCTCGGTGCCCATGAGTACGAGGGCGCCGTCACGGTGCGCACCCTCAAGCCCTTCGCGAGAGCGGTCGAGGTCCTCCTGCCCGATGGCGGCGCGGTCGCGATGGAGCACGAGTACGACGGGATCTGGGCGGTCGCGCTCGCGGTCCCCCACCTCCCCTCCTACCGGGTGCGCGTCACCTGGGAGGAGGGTGCCGCGCCGGTTGACCTCGAGGAACCCCACCGGTTCCCGCCCACCGTCGGCGAGCTCGACCTCCATCTGATCCACGAAGGCCGCCACGAGGAGCTGTGGCGGGCGCTCGGTGCCCATGTGCGCACCCTGGACGGCGTCGACGGCACGTCGTTCGCCGTGTGGGCACCGAACGCCCGCGCGGTGCAGGTCGTCGGCACCTTCAACGGGTGGGAGGGCCGCGGTCACGCCCTGCGCACCCTGGGCGCCTCCGGCGTGTGGGAGATCTTCGTGCCCGCCGTCGGGGACGGTGACACCTACAAGTTCCGCATCCTGGGGGCCGACGGCACCTGGGTCGACAAGGCCGATCCGATGGCACGCCTGGCCGAGGTGCCGCCCGCGACCGGCTCCGTCGTCACCACGAGCTCCTTCGAATGGACCGACGAGCACTGGCTCGCCGAGCGCGCCGCCCACGAGGCCGTCGCCTCCCGGATGTCGATCTACGAGCTCCACCTGGCCAGCTGGCGGCCCGGTCTCGGCTACACGGAGCTCGCGACCGAGCTGGTCGACTATGTGACCGAGATGGGCTTCACCCACGTGGAGTTCATGCCGGTCGCCGAGCACCCCTTCGGCGGGTCCTGGGGATACCAGGTCACCGGGTACTACGCCCCGACCTCCCGCCTGGGTTCCCCCGACGAGCTGCGCCACCTGATCGATGCGCTGCACGCAGCGGGCATCGGCGTGATCCTGGACTGGGTCCCCGCCCACTTCCCCAAGGACGAATGGGCGCTGGCCCGCTTCGACGGCACCGCGCTGTACGAGCACGCCGACCCCCGCCGCGGCGAGCATCCGGACTGGGGCACGCTCGTGTTCGACACAGGCCGCCACGAGGTGCGCAACTTCCTCGTCGCCAACGCCTGCTACTGGCTCGAGGAGTTCCACGTCGACGGGCTGCGGGTCGACGCCGTCGCCTCGATGCTCTACCTGGACTACTCCCGCGAGGACGGCCAGTGGATCCCCAACCGCCATGGCGGCCGCGAGGACCTCGAGAACATCGCCTTCCTCCAGGAGACCACGGCGACCGCCTACAAGCGTGCGCCGGGCATCGTGATGATCGCCGAGGAGTCGACCTCGTTCCCGGGCGTCACCCGCAGCACCGACAGCGGCGGGCTCGGCTTCGGCTTCAAATGGAACATGGGCTGGATGCACGACACCCTGGAGTACCTCGGGCAGGACCCCATCAATCGCCAGTACCACCATGGCGAGCTGACCTTCTCGATGGTCTACCAGTACTCCGAGAACTTCGTGCTCCCCATCAGCCATGACGAGGTCGTCCACGGCAAGGGCTCGCTGCTGCGCAAGGCACCGGGCGACGACTGGCAGCAGGCCGCCTCGCTGCGCACCTATCTGGCTCTGCAGTGGACCCACCCCGGCAAGCAGCTCGTCTTCATGGGCAGCGAGTTCGCGCAGGGCACCGAATGGTCCGAGCAGTCGGGCCTGCCGTGGTGGCTGCTCGAGTACCCCCTGCACCGGGGCACCCAGCAGCTGGTCAAGGACCTCAACGCTCTGCAGGCCGACTTCCCCGCGCTCTACCAGCGCGATCAGGATCCGGGCGGCTTCGAATGGCTGATCGGGGACGATGCCGAGCACAACACGCTCGTCTTCCTGCGTCGGGACGATGCCGGAGACCCGGTGGTCGTGGTGCTCAACTTCTCCCCGCAGCCGTGGCACGGATACCGGATCCCGCTGCCCGAGGGCGGGAGCTGGCTCGAGGTGCTCAACAGCGACGCCCCGGTCTACGGGGGCAGCGGCATCGGGAACCTGGGCCGGGTGCATGCGGAGGCTCTGCCCCAGCACGGCCGGGACCACTCGGTGCGGCTCTCGGTGCCCCCGCTGGGCGCCGTCGTCCTCGTCCCGGAGCGCCTCCGCGAGGGCTGAGCCGCCGCGAGAGCCGAGTCCTGCCCCGCGGGCTGAGCCGCACCCGCGGGCTGAGCCGCACCCGCGGGCTGAGCCGCACAGACCTGTCGCCCCTCCGGAGAGATCCGGAGGGGCGACAGGTATCTCGGCCGACGGGTCGGCGGTGTGCTCAGTACAGGAGGTTCGCCAGGCGCTTGCGGGCGGCGGGCACCCGAGGATCGGCGGGCCCAGCCACCTCGAACAGCTGCAGCAGACGGTCGCGCAGCGCCGCCTTCGTCTCCTGGTCGGCCTCCCGCAGGTGGCCCAGCAGGCGGCTGAACGCGTCGTCGACGTGTCCGCCGAGCATGTCGAGGTCGGCGACCAGCAGCTGCGCGGCCAGATCCTTCGGCTTCTGCGCGGCCTCCTCACGGACCGCGTTCGCGTCGATGCCCTGGGTGCGGCGCATGAGGGACACGGTGGCCAGGCCGGCCTTCGCCTCGGCGTCGGCCGGGGTCTCGGCGAGCTGCTTCTCATAGGCGGCCACGGCGGCATCGAGGTCGCCGCTCTCGATCGCCTCGTAGGCCTCGGCGATGAGCGGCGGCATCGGCTCCTCCTCGGGAGCCTCCTGCTCACCCTGTGCACCGCCCGTGGTGTCCAGTCCCTGCTGCTTCGCGAGCTCGAGCACCTGGCTGATGAGGTTGTCGACCTCCTCATCAGGGAGCACGGACTGCACGATCGGCTGCACCTGACCGAGGATCAGCAGGAGCAGGGTGGGCAGCTGCTCGATGCGCAGGGCCCCGGCGACGCGCTGCTGGGTATCGGCGTCGACGACCGCCAGGCGGAGCGCTCCGCCCTGGGCGTCGACAGCGCGACGCAGAGAACCGAGGAACTGTTCACCCTCGGGGACGCGCGAGCTCGTGACGAGCATCAAAGTGGGGATCTGCTGCGAATCGGCGACCAGCTGCTCGAGGCCCTGCTCGGTGACAGCCACCTCGTGCGGGGACGGCGTGCCACCGGCGCCGCCGGCCCCTCCACCGGCAGCGGCAGGCTGCTTCAGCGCGGCGAGATCGATGATGCCGTACGGATCGGTCACGGGAGAACTCCTTCGACGAGGTCGGGACGCGAACAGTCTAGGGAGTGCACCGGGCCGGAGCACTCAGAGACCGGCGCGTGCGCGACGCCCTGAGAGAACATCGCCGGGAGGAGATCTCCCGGGTGCCTCGTCCCCGTGGGGATCACTTCCCCGTGGCGCCCAGCGTGGTCAGGGTGGCACCGATGGGCTGCACCTGGGCGGATGCGCCCTTCTTCGCGCCCTTCGCCCCCTTCGCGGGGATGTACAGGGCGACGTGCGCGCCGTAGGTCCGGACGTACTCCTTGGTGAACTCCTTCGTGCCGATCACCTTGGTGTACGCGTTGTCCTTCGCATACCGCATGGTCGCGCCGTCCTGGATGGTCACCGTCCGGGTCGACGTCAGGGTGCCCATGACGATGGCTCCGCCGTCGTCCGTGCGCAGGCCGACGAACTCCTTGTCGGTGACCTTGTAGATCTCCTTCACGGTCGCGGCCTCGTCCTTCTCGACGCCGGCGTTGAGCTCCGTGCGCTCCGTCTTGATCTGCTCGTGCCGCTCCACCTTGAAGGGGTCGTCGGCGAGCAGGTCGTCGGGGTCGTCGCCGTCCCCGTTGGAGAGCACCTTCGCATACAGCGCCAGAGCCTTCGCGGGAGTCATGAGCAGGTCCTCGGAGTCCACCTCGACCTTCTCGGCACCCACCAGCTCGTTGGGCACCTGGGGCATCTCGATGCCCACCGCCTGCTGCGCCCAGCCCCAGGTGGTGTACGGCGACTGGGCGTCGGCCTGCTGCATCGCCATGAAGTAGGGGACGCCGTCCTTCGCCGAATCCTCGACCAGGGCGATCGCGACACGCGGGAACTCCGCGGTGACGGTGGTCATCGGCACCAGCAGCGACGCGCCGGGGACGCTGAGGAAGGCTGCCCACTCGTCGGCCTTCTTGATCATCGCGTAGGCCGACTTGCGGAACGACACGGCGGATCCGGTGACGCGGGGCGCGAGCTTCTTGACGTCGGCCTTCTTGTCGGCGGCGACCACCGCAGCGTTGATCTCGCTGACATAGGTCTCGAACTGCTCGACCGTGTTCACGGGGGTCGGCTCCGCGGCGGAGGGCCCCTTCGGCGGCGCAGGCGGCACATCGGGCTCCGAGGCGCAGGCGGAGAGCACTCCGGCGGCGAGGAGGGATCCCGCTCCGACCAGGAGTCCACGGCGGGGAACGGGGCGGCTGGTCATCTGCGGGTCCTTCCACACAGGCGTGCTGCGGTTCTGGCGGGTCATCGACGATCCTCGCTGTCCAGGTCATCCGGGGTGTCCAGGTCATCCGGGGTGTCCAGGTCATCCGGGGTGTCCAGGTCATCCGGGGTGTCGGTGTCCTCGCCGAGGTCCCAGACGTCGTGCTCCGGGTCCGTCGGGTCCTGGAGGGCGGCGTCCGGGGCAGCGACGTCGTCGCCGTCCCCCTCGACCGGGGAGAGGATCTCGGTGTCGTCCTGCGAGGACCGGACCGGCCCGTCGGACGCCTCGCTCTCGAGATCGTGCTCGTTCCCCACGGCGTCCCCTTCGACAGGGTCGCTCCCCACAGCATCGTTCCCCTCGGCGTCGGCGTCGGAGCCGGGGTCGACGGCGGCGCGGTCCGTCTCCGCAGCGGCGTCGGAGGCTTCCAGCTCGGCGTCCTCGTCGTCCTCACGGCGTCGGCCGCCGATCGAGACGACGAGCAGGACCAGACCGATCACGGCGATCGCGGCGCCACCGGCGTAGGCGAAGGGAACCCACTCGTTCTCATCCTCGACGGGCCAGGTGATCGAGATCGAGTCCGCACCGGCCTCGGTGCCATCGGTGACGACGAGGATCGCGCGATACGCCTGCTGGTTGTCCCCGTGCTCGCCGGCGGCGAAGTCGGCGATGTCCAGCGTGTACGGCGAGGGCTTCGTCTCGACCGTGCGCCACAGGTCCGATCCGGTGGGATCGGTCAGCTCGGCGGCGCCCTCAGGGTTGACCGCCTCCGTGCTCAACGTGGTCCAGTCGCTGGCCCCGGTGATCCGCGTGTAGGCGGTGTCGGCCAGGTACGCCTCGATGTCGCTGTTGTCCGCCGTGATGAGAGAGACGTCCGACGCGCCCTCGATCGTCACCTCGCCCTTCTGGCCTCCGACGTACAGGACGCCCGGATCGATGACCACGGCGGGGCCGGGATCGCTGAGCTCCACCGTCGCTGTGGTCTTCGTCGGCGGGGCCCAGGTGGTCTCACCGAGGCGTCCCAGCACCAATCCGATCACTCCGATCAGGATCAGGAGGACGGCGAGGAGGCGTTGCACGATAAGTGCTCCTTCAGAACGGCCCCGACGGGCCAAGGTGGCAGATCAGTCCACGATAGGGGGATGCCGTGCGCGGCAACAGTCCCCCGTGACCATGTGCACCCGGGTAAAGGCCCCCTCATGGGCTTCCCATGGGCGCCTCAGCTGGCGTGCGGAACGGCAGGGACGTCCGGCATCCGGGCGCGGTGCCGTACCCTGGCGGGGTGCGTCTCGTCGTTGCCCGTTGCTCCGTCGACTACACCGGTCGACTCACCGCCCACCTCCCGCTGGCCCCACGCCTTCTCATCGTGAAGGCCGACGGCAGCGTGCTGATCCATTCCGATGGAGGCAGCTACAAACCCCTGAACTGGATGAGTCCGCCCTGCACCCTGGCGACGACGCGTCGCGAGGAGGCGGAGGCCGTCGACGACCCCGAGGGCGAGTGGATCGAGCAGTGGGACGTCACCCATGCCAAGACCGGTGACCGGTTGCGGGTGCGTCTGCACGAGGTCTTCGAGGACTCCACCCTTGAGCTCGGAGTCGACCCCGGCCTGCAGAAGGACGGCGTCGAGGCACACCTCCAGGCACTGCTGGCGGAGAACATCGAGACCCTCGGCGACGGCTGGTCGCTCGTGCGCCGGGAGTACGGCACCGCCATCGGCCCGGTCGACATCCTCGCCCGCGACCAGGACGGCGGATCGGTGGCCATCGAGATCAAGCGCCGCGGCGAGATCGACGGCGTCGAACAGCTCACCCGCTATCTCGAGCTGCTCAACCGCGACCCCCTCCTGGCGCCTGTGCGCGGCATCTTCGCCGCCCAGGCCATCAAGCCCCAGGCTCGCGTGCTCGCCGGAGACCGCGGGATCGACTGCGTGACACTGGACTACGACGCTCTGCGCGGGATCGACGACGTCGACTCCCGGCTGTTCTGACCTCCCCCGCTCGCCCCACCGCACCAGGAGCCCCCTTGCGCACCGCTGCCCACCCGGACCACTCCCCTGCGGCGGTCTCCGCCGACCTCGCCCTGCGCGGCACGGCCCTGCTGGAGCGCGGACTGGTGCCCGACGCCCTCGTGCTCGTCTCCGGGCAGGACATCATCTGGTCCGGCCCCTCGGCGCATGCTCCCGAGCACACCGCCGAGGACACCGTCCAGCACGAGGGGCTGATCCTCCCCGGACTGGTCGACCTGCACTGCCATGGCGGCGGCGGCGTCTCCTTCCCCGACTCCACCTCCTCGCAGGAGATGCTCACCGCAGTGCTCGAGCACCGTCGCCATGGGACCACCTCTCTGGTCGCCTCCCTGGTCACGGCGGACGGCGCCACCTTGCGCGACCGGGTCGGAGATCTCGCGCAGCTCGCGGCCGACGGGGAGATCGCGGCGATCCACCTCGAGGGCCCGTTCCTCTCCGTCGCCCGCTGCGGGGCACAGAATCCCGAGCACATCACCGCCGGCGACGCCGATCTGGTGCGGGAGCTCGCCCAGCTCGCCGGCGGAGCACTCGCGACCATGACGGTCGCCCCGGAAGCGGAGGGCGCCGACGCCGTGATCGAAGCTCTCGCCGAGGTCGGAGCGATCCCCTCCCTCGGGCACACGGACGGCTCCAGCGCCCAGATGACTCACGCCGTCGCGCTGGCCGGCGACCAGCTGCGCCGGGAGCACGGGCGTTCGGCCCGCCCCACCGCCACCCATCTGTTCAACGGCATGCGGCCGATCCATCACCGTGATCCCGGTCCCGCGCTCGCGGCCCTGGATGCTGCGGCCCGCGCGGATCTCGTGGTGGAGATCATCGCCGACGGCGTGCACCTCGATGCGCGCACCGTCGCCCATGTCTTCGCGCTCGCCGCCGAGGACTGCGTGGTGCTGGTGACCGACGCGATGGCCGCTGCCGGGATGCCGGATGGCCAGTACAGCCTCGGCTCGCTCGACGTCACGGTCACGGCCGGGGTCGCCACGCTCACCGGCGGCACCTCGATCGCCGGCGGGACAGCGCATCTGCTCGAGGTGGTGCGGTTCGCCGTGCTCGAGGCGGGTGTCGACCTGGTCCGCGCGGTCCGTGCAGCCTCCGTCGTCCCCGCCACGGTGCTGGGTCAGCAGGATCGGCTCGGGTCGCTCGAGCCGGGTCGCCGCGCCGACATCGTGCTCGCCGACACCGATCTGCAGCCCGTCGCCGTGCTGCGGGGCGGCCAGCGGGTCGACGCCTAACAGGCCCGTGCCCAGCAGATCGGGCACAGCAGGTCCACGCCCGGCAGACCGACGGTCAGCGAGTCGTCCGGCACCGTGGCTGCGGTCAGTCCGCGTCTCCCATGACGAGACCGGTCGGTGCGGCCTCGATCCAGGAGTTCAGCGCCGCCCCGGAGGCGAGGTCCATGATCGCGACGATCGTGCGCCCGCCACGCAGCGTGAACTCCACCAGGTAGCTGTCCTCTTCCCCCTCGATACGGGAGGGAAGCCGACGCCGGGTCACGTCGAGCAGCTCGAGACGCCGGATGACCACCTCGGGACGGACCCACAGCGAGAAGGCCCGGTGCCACCGCAGACGATCAGTCCCGAACCGCATCAACCCGTGCTGCCAGGTCGACCTGGTCACCAGGCCGCGCCGCTGCAGGGAGCATTCGAAGGCGCCGCGCTGACGGCTCAGAACGATCTGGCGGCCCACCAGGAACACCGCCAACACGACGAAGAGCATCCCGACCCCCAGGAGGAGGATCGGGATGCTCAGATCGATCATGGACTGCTCAGGCGCCGCTCAGTGATCCGACTCGAGGAGCTCGGCATCGTCGACGCCGATCGTGACCTTGTCGGAGTCCACGGACACGAAGCCACCATGGACGGCCCGCTCGGCGACCGAGCCGTCCTGGTCGATGATGCGCACCTGCCCGTCGCCGAGAACGGCGAGAGTGGGCTGCATCTGCGGCAGGATGCCCATGGAGCCGTCGGCCGCGGGCACGACCACCTGGGCGGCCTGACCGGACCACACGGTGCGACCGCTCGTGACGAAGGTGACCTCGAGTGCACTCACGCCCCGAGCTCCTTCTGGATGCGGTGGTGGTTCTCCATGACCTTGTCGATGCCGCCGACGTTGAAGAACGCCTGCTCGGTGATGTGGTCGAACTCGCCGTCGCAGATGCCCTTGAAGCCCTCGATCGTGTCGCGGAGCGAGACGTCCGAGCCGTCCACACCGGTGAACTGCTTGGCGAGGTGGGTGTTCTGCGAGAGGAACTGCTGGATGCGGCGCGCGCGCGACACCGTCACCTTGTCCTCCTCGGAGAGCTCGTCCACGCCCAGCATCGCGATGATGTCCTGCAGCTCCTTGTTGCGCTGCAGCACCATCTTCACGCGCACCGCGGTGTCGTAGTGGTCCTGGCCCACGTACTGCGGATCGAGGATCCGCGAGGTCGAGGTCAGGGGGTCGATCGCCGGGTACAGACCGCGCGAGGCGATCTCACGGGAGAGCTCCGTGGTGGCGTCGAGGTGGGCGAAGGTGGTCGCCGGTGCCGGGTCGGTGTAGTCATCGGCCGGCACGTAGATCGCCTGCATCGAGGTGATCGAGTGGCCGCGGGTCGAGGTGATGCGCTCCTGGAGCACACCCATCTCGTCCGCGAGGTTGGGCTGGTAGCCCACGGCCGACGGCATACGACCCAGCAGGGTCGAGACCTCGGAGCCCGCCTGGGTGAAGCGGAAGATGTTGTCGATGAACAGCAGCACGTCCTGGGCCTGCACATCGCGGAAGTACTCCGCCATGGTCAGCGCCGAGAGCGCGACGCGCAGACGCGTGCCCGGCGGCTCATCCATCTGGCCGAAGACCAAGGCGGTCTTCTCGATGACGCCCGACTCCGTCATCTCCTCGATGAGGTCCCAGCCCTCACGGGTGCGCTCACCGACGCCGGCGAACACGGAGACGCCGTCGTGGTTGTTCGCCACGCGGTAGATCATCTCCTGGATGAGGACCGTCTTGCCGACGCCCGCGCCGCCGAACAGGCCGATCTTGCCGCCCTGCACGTACGGGGTCAGGAGGTCGATCGACTTGATGCCGGTCTCGAACATCTGGGTCTTGGACTCCAGCTGGTCGAAGCTCGGGGCCGTGCGGTGGATGGGCCAGCGCTCGGACACCTGAAGGGTCTCGCCGTCAGGGAGGTTCAGCGCGTTGCCGACCACGTCGAACACGGTGCCGAGGGTCGCGTCGCCGACGGGCACCGAGATCGGGGCGCCGGTGTCGGTGACGTCCTGGCCGCGGACGAGTCCGTCGGTGGGCTTGAGCGCGATGGCGCGGATCATGCCGTCGCCGAGGTGCTGCGCGGTCTCGAGGGTGAGGACCGTCGAGTCGAGGCCTGCGCCGCTCACCTCGACACGCGCAGTGAGCGCGTTGTACATGGCGGGGATGTTCCCGGGCGGGAACTCGATGTCGACGACGGCGCCGGTGACACGCGCGATACGACCGGTCGCGGTGGCGGGGGCGGGAGCTGTGGTGGTCATGTGGCTTCTCTCCAAGGGGTCGGGCCGGCGCTCAGGAGCGCTGGGCAGAGGTCTCAGCGTTCGGTGCGCCCGGATCCGGAGAGGGCGTCGGCGCCGCCGACGATCTCCGTGATCTCCTGCGTGATCTCCGCCTGGCGAGCGGTGTTCGCCAGTCGGGTGAACTTGTCGATCTGGGTCTGTGCGTTGTCCGTCGCGGTCTGCATCGCTCGCTGCCGGGAGGCGTGCTCCGAGGCGATGGACTGCATCAGGGTGTTCACGATGCGCGACTCGACGTATCGCGGGATGAGCTCGCCCATGACGGATTCGGCGTCGGGGGTGAACTCGTAGAGCGGGAACGTCGGCTTCTCGCCGCCGTCCTCGGCCTCCACGATGCCCATCGGCACCAGCCGGGAGACGCGTGCGAACTGCTGGAACCGGCTCTTGAACCGCGTTCCGACCAGGTACAGCTCATCGACGTGGACCGCGGGGTCCTCGCTCAGCAGCACTTCGGTGAGGGTCTCGGCGATCTCGTGGCCGAGGGACGCGAGCTCCTCCTCCTTGTACGGAGTCCACGTCTTGACCGACGGACGGTTGCGGAACCGGTAGTACGAGTCGCCCTTGCGGCCGACGATGTACATGTCCACGGTCTTGCCCTCGTCGCGCAGCGAGTTGCCGAGCTCCTCCGCCTCACGGATCGCGTTGGGCGAGTACGAACCCGCCATGCCGCGATCGGAGGTGATCAGCAGGATCGCGACGCGGTTGGTCTGCGTGCGGTCCTGCTCCAGGAAGGGATGCGCGAAGTCGGTGGAGTGCGTCGCGACCGCTCCGATGGCCTGCGAGATGGCATCGGCGTACGGCGTCGTGGCGAGCACGCGGGCATGCGCCTTGGCGATGCGCGTGGCGGCGATCATCTCCTGGGCCTTGAAGATCTTCTTCATGCCCTGAGCGGATTTGATCCGCTTCTTGTACTCCCTCTGCTGTGCTCCCATGTCTCTCCTCGTGCGTGGCGTGAAACCGGCGTCCGCCGTGCCCGCCCTCCCGGGCGGGCACGGATGAATCGGATCAGCCGCGGACGATGTTCTCCTGCTCGATGTCCTCGTCGTCGAGGCGCTCGCTGACGTCGTTCACGCCTGCGCTCTTGCCCTTGCCCGCGAGGAAGTCCTTCTTGACCTCGTCGAGGATGCTGGACAGCTCCTCCTCGGTCGCGGACTCGAACTTGCTCGTGCTGCGGATCGCGTCGAGCACGCCTCCGTTGTGACGCAGGTGCTCCAGCAGGTGCGCCTCGAAATCGCGGACGTCCTCGAGATCGATGTCGTCGAACTTGCCCTTGGTGCCGGCCCAGATCGAGACGACCTCCTCCTCCATGGGGAAGGGCGAGCTCTGGTTCTGCTTGAGGAGCTCCATCAGGCGGGCACCACGGTTCAGCTGCTGCTTGGACGCGGCGTCGAGGTCCGAGGCGAACATCGCGAAGGCCTCGAGGTCGCGGTACTGCGCGAGCGAGATCTTCAGCGTGCCCGAGACGGCCTTCATGGCCTTGGTCTGGGCGGAGCCGCCGACGCGGGAGACCGAGATGCCGACGTCGACCGCCGGGCGCTGGTTCGCGTTGAACAGGTCCGACTGAAGGAAGCACTGGCCGTCGGTGATCGAGATGACGTTGGTCGGGATGTAGGCCGACACGTCGTTGGCCTTGGTCTCGATGATCGGCAGGCCGGTCATCGAGCCGCCGCCCAGCTCGTCGGACAGCTTCGCGCAACGCTCGAGCAGACGCGAGTGCAGGTAGAAGACGTCGCCCGGGTAGGCCTCGCGGCCCGGCGGACGCCGCAGCAGCAGGGACACGGCGCGGTACGCCTCAGCCTGCTTGGAGAGATCGTCGAAGACGATGAGGACGTGCTTGCCCTCGTACATCCAGTGCTGACCGATCGCGGAGCCCGCGTAGGGAGCGATGTACTTGAAGCCGGCCGGGTCGGAGGCCGGAGCCGCGACGATGGTCGTGTACTCCAGGGCACCGGCCTGCTCGAGGGTCGAGCGCACCGACGCGATGGTCGAACCCTTCTGGCCGACGGCGACGTAGATGCAGCGAACCTGCTTCTGCGGGTCACCGCTCTCCCAGTTCGCCTTCTGGTTCAGGATCGTGTCCAGCGCGATCGCGGTCTTGCCGGTCTGGCGGTCGCCGATGATCAGCTGACGCTGACCGCGGCCGATCGGGGTCATGGCGTCGATGGCCTTGATCCCGGTCGCCAGGGGCTCCTTGACGCTCTTGCGCTGCATGACGCCGGGAGCCTGGAGCTCGAGGGCGCGGCGGCCGACGGTGTCGATCGTGCCGAGGCCGTCGATCGGGGCTCCGGTGGGGTCGACCACGCGACCGAGGTACCCGTCGCCGACGGGCACGGAGAGGACCTCGCCGGTGCGACGGACCTCCTGGCCCTCCGCGATGCCGGAGAACTCGCCGAGGATGACGACGCCGATCTCGCTGAGCTCGAGGTTCAGCGCGAGGCCGAGCTCCCCGTTCTCGAAGCGGACGAGCTCGTTGGCCATGACGTTGGGCAGGCCCTCGACGCGGGCGATGCCGTCGGCCGACTCGGTGACCCGGCCGATCTCCTCGCGGTCGGTGGAACCTGCCTGGTAGGTGGACACGGCGGTGTCCAGTGCGTGCCGGATGTCCTCCGGGCGGATCGTGAGCTCAGCCATCGCGGTGCTTCGCTTCCTCTCGTGGTCCCGTCGCTGCGGGGGTGATGTGTGGTGCTGGGGCAGGTGCCGCGGCCGGAGCCGTCAGGACACCAGGTGTTCGCGGGCCTGGGCGAGGCGCGCGAGGACGGTTGCGTCGTAGAGGTCGTCTCCGACATGGATCCGCAGACCGCCCACGACGTCCGCTGAGACTTCGAGGTTCATCTGCACCTCACGGCCGTAGATGCCGGCCAGGACCGCAGCGAGACGGGACTGCTGGGCCTCGTCGAGCGGACGAGAGGTCTCGACCACGGCAAGGAGGCAGCGACGACGGTCCGAGGCGAACTCCGCGATCTCGCGCACCCGGCGCGAGGGCTTCTGCTCGGTGCGTCGGGACACGGCGCGGACCGCGAGGGCCCCCGTGAGCCGGTGGGCACGTCCCTCCAGCAGCGTGCGGATGACCCGCCCGCGGGCCGCAGGATCCTTCCGTGCGTCATCGAAGCTCGAGGACAGCTCAGCGCTGTCGTCGATCAGACGCGAGACCTGGAACAGCTCCTCCTCGACCTGACCGAGGACGCCCTCGCGCTCGGACTGCTCCAGCAGGGCGGTCACCCCCAGCCGCTCCAGGGCGTCGAGGATGTCCTCCTGCTCGGACCAGCGCCGACGCACGACCTCGAGGGTGAGGCCGAGGGCGGCATCGCTGACCTTGCCGGTCAGCAGCGCACGGACGGCCGACTCCTTCATCTCGGCGTCGCGACCGGAGTCGCTGAGCAGACGCACGAGCTGATTGCTGGAATCGATCGCATCGGCGATCGCGAACAGTTCGTCCGCGGTGCTGTCCAGGGAGAGGCCGTCCGTCGCGAAGACGGACTGGGCCTGCTGGACGACCTCGGCGAACGAGGTGGAGGAAGTTCCTCGCATCACTGATCCTTATCGGGTGGCGGACTGGCTCGACTCGAGGTCGTCCAGGAACCGGTCGATCACGCGGCGGGAGCGCTCATCATCGGTGAGGGACTCCCCGACGATCTTCGAGGCCAGGTCGCTCGCGAGCGATCCGACTTCGCTGTGGAGCTGCGTGGAGGCCGTCTGGCGCTCCGCGGACAGCTGCTGACGGCCGGCGACGAGAACGCGCTCGGATTCGGCTTCGGCGCGAGCCTTGGCCTCCTCGACGATGCGTGCGCCGTCCTGGCGTGCCTTCTCGCGGATGCCTGCGGCTTCCTGACGAGCGGCGGCGAGCTCCTGCTCCTGGGTGGCCTTGAGATCATCGGCCTGCTGCTGGACCTCTTCGGCCTTCTTCAGCCCGCCTTCGATCTTCTCCGCACGCTCATCGAGCACGGCGGTGAGCCGCGGCAGGACGAACTTCATGAAGACGACGACGAAGATGACGACGAAGATCAACGTCCAGATGATCTCCGGGACATCGGGCAGCAGGAGCTTGTAGCCCGGAACTTCTGCTTCAGCGGTGAGCATCAGGGGAGCCTCAGGCCGTTCCGCCGAAGATGAGGCCGGTGACGATGGCCAGCAGCGTCAGGATCTCCGTGAAGGCGATACCGATGAACATGGTGGTCTGCAGCTGGCCGCGCAGCTCGGGCTGGCGCGCGGTGGCCTCAGCGGTCTTGCCGACAATGATGCCGATGCCGATACCGGGGCCGATAGCGGCGAGGCCGTAGCCGATCGACGCGACGTTGCCGTTGATTTCGGAGAGGATCATCGGGTCCACGGGGATTCCTTTCGTTGTGCTGCCCGGGCGGGCAGCAGACAGGGGTCTTGCGGGGAGGTGCGGGAACGGAGGCGAGCGCTCAGTGCTCGTCCGAGGAGGCCATCTGGATGTACACCGCGGCCAGCATCGTGAAGATGAAGGCCTGCAGCGCGGCGACGAAGATCTCGAAGCCGTAGATGCCGATGGCGAGGGCTCCGGCGAACGGGGAGGCCACGATGAGCCAGGTGCCCGAGAGCAGCAGCCCCTGGGTCAGCCCGATGAAGACGACCAGCATGATGTGGCCGGCGACCATGTTCGCGAGCAGTCGGATCGTGAGCGAGGCCCAGCGGATCAGGATGACCTGGAGGAACTCGATCGGGATCAGCAGGATGTAGATCGGCTTCGGCACACCGGGAGGCATGGTCTCGTGCTTGAGGTAGCCGCCCAGCCCGTGCTTCTTGATGCCGGCGACCACGTAGGTCACGAAGGTCCACAGCGCCAGCAGCAGCGGGAAGCCGATCACGGAGGTGCCCGCGAGGTTCAGACCCGGGACCACCCCGGCGAGGTTCATCGCGAGGATGAGGAAGAAGAGGGTGATCAGGAAGGGGGCGAAACGCCGGCCTTCCCGGATCCCCAGGGTGTTCTGGATGATCGTGCCGTGCACGAACTCGATCAGGATCTCGACGATGCTCTGCGCGCGGCCGGGGACCAGCTTGGCCCGGGAGGCGATCACGCACATCACGATGAGCACGACCGCGATGACGATCAGGCGCACGAGCTGCACCCGGTTGAACTCGAACGGGGTCCCGGCGAAGAGGATCGGCGGCGGGAAGAATTCCGCCAGGCTCGGGATATGGAAGAGCGAATCGCCCTCTGCGTACAGCGTGGGGCTGAGGTCTGCGGTGTTCAGCTCGATCTCCCGTGGTCGTCTGGCCGGACGCAGTCGCGTCGGCCGTGGCCGTCATGTTGATCGAGTCCATCCCGGGGCGGCCACCATGCGTACGACGATGGACGACGCTAGGCGTTCCGGGTGGTCGATCAGTGGTCGAACTCGCTGCGGTATTGCACCGTGATCAGCGGTCGAGCACCTTGGAAATCATAACAGAGAGTCAGGATCCGGACTGGTCCTCGGAGGGGTCTGCGACCTGCTCCACATCGAGGGGCTGACGGGACCGTGCCAGCAGGGTGACCTCGACCGCTACAGCCGAGACCGCGCCCACCAGCAGGGCGAGTCCGATCCACCGGGTGGAGACGCCGGCCATGTCGCGCACGATGATCAGGACGAGGATCACAACAAGCATCTTCACCGCCCAGCTGCCGAGCACGGTCGCGGCCATCGACACCGGCGTCATCCGCGGGCCGGCGAAGGTGATCGCGAGGGTCGGCAGGACGACCACGAGCGTGAGGCCCGTGCCGATGAGCGCACCGACGAGCGCCGGCGAGTCGGAGCTCATGGCTGCGATCACGATGACCACGACGTCCAGCGCCATGCCGACGACGAGCGCCAGGATCAGGGCCCGCTGCATCGCGCGATCTCCCACGGCGCGACGACGCGGCGTCGACCCCGTAGGGGTGGCGGGGCTGTCAGGACGAGGGGACATCGGATTCCTTCCGGCGGCGCCCGGGGCGCCATCTGAGCGGGTCGAAGGTCAGCAGGAGCGCGAGGAGGAGCCCGCACACCCAGAAGATCACGACAGCCTGGGTGGACAGCACGATGGGCAGCAGCAGACCGACCGACACGACGACCGTCCACGTGTACATGATCAGCACGGCGTTGCGCTTGGAGTGCCCCAGGCGCAGCAGCCGGTGGTGCAGGTGAGCCTTGTCGGCATGGAACGGGGACTTGCCCGAGCCGATCCGCCGCACGACGGCGAGCGCGAAGTCGAGGAACGGGATGACCATCACGCCGATCGGCAGCAGGATCGGCAGGAACTGGCCGAAGAAGTCCGCCCCCGACAGTCGTGCGGGATCCACCTGACCGGTCACCGCGATCGTGCTCGCGGCAAGAAGGAGACCCAACAGCATCGATCCGGAATCCCCCATGAAGATCCGGGCACGGGTCATGTTGTGGGGCAGGAACCCCAGACAGGCACCGATCATCACCGCCGTGAGCAGGGCGGCGAGCGAGGAATAGTCGGTCGTCGAGGCGTTGCGGGTGAGCGTGTACGCGTACACGAAGAAGGCCGAGCCCCCGATGGCCATCACTCCGGCGGCGAGGCCGTCGAGGCCGTCCACGAAGTTCACGGCGTTCATGCAGACCACGACCACGAGCACGGTGAGGATCAGGGCCGAGCGCTCGGACAGGATGGTCACGCCGCCGATCGGCAGGGTCACCAGGCTGACGCCCTGCCAGGCGAGGAGCATCGCCGCGAGGATCTGGCCCGCCAGCTTCGTCATCCAGTCCAGGTCCCACTTGTCATCCGCTGCGCCGAGCAGGCAGACGAGGCCGGCGGCCGCGAGGATCGCCCAGGGCTGCCGGTTGTCCTCGAACAGCCCCTCGAGGAAGGGCACCTTGCTGGCGATCACCATCGCGGCGGCCACACCGATGAGCATCGCGAGTCCGCCCAGCCGGGGGGTCACGGCATCATGCACGTCACGCTCCCGCACCGCGGTCATCGCCCCGGCTCGACGGGCCAGCAGCCGCACGGCCGGGGTGACCAGGTACGTCACTGCCGCAGAGATCAGCAGGACGAAGAGATAGATCCTCACCCCGCAGCGTGTCCGTCGCGGGGAACACCCTCGGTATTCGCCGGGTCCGCCGCGGCGGTCGTCGCTACGTCGGCGCCGTCATCCGCGGGGACGACGGGGGCAGCGGGCTCGGCGAGCTCGGCGGGGGACGTCGAGGACTGTCCCAGGTCGGGCTCGGACGGGAGGTCGAGCGCGGAGGCATTGGCCGCGGCAGCAGAACCGCCCGGCACGGACCCGTCGGCGGCAGAAACGTCAGTGGCCGAACCGTCAGTGGCAGAACCGTCGGTGGCAGAACCATCTGCTGCAGAGCCGTCGACGGCAGCACCGTCGACCGCAGAGCCATCGTCCGCTGCCTCGTGCGAGCCCGTCCCGTCTGCGTCGATTGCGTCGACTGCGCCGTCCGGGTCGTCCTCGGAGGCCTCCGGCGCGGGAGCGGCGAAGATGTCGCCGACGACCGCGATGATCTGGTCCTTGGTGAGGCTGCCTTCTCGGACGATCTCCGCAGGCTCCACGGTGGCATCGAGAATGGTCGAGCCGGTCCCGATCCTGGCAGTTCCTCCGTCGAGGTACTCCTCGACGCTGTCCCCGAGCTGCGTGGCGGCATCGAGCACCGTGAGCGCGGCGGGCTTGCCGCTGCGGTTCGCGCTGGAGACGGCGAGCGGACCGGTGCGGCGCAGGAGCGCCAGCGCGATCTCGTCGTCCGGCATGCGCAGGGCGACGGTTCCGCGGGTCTCCCCCAGGTCCCAGGTCAGCGACGGCTGGGCGGTGAGGATGATGGTCAGCGGGCCGGGCCAGAACTCCTCGGCCAGCTGCTCGACGTAGTCGGGCACGTCGGTGGCCAGCGCCAGCAGGACGGCGTGGTCTCCCACGAGGACCGGCGGTGGCACGTCGCGTCCGCGCCCCTTGGCGTCGAGCAGGGCGTTGACGGCATCCGGGGTGAAGGCGTCAGCCCCGATGCCGTAGACGGTGTCCGTCGGCAGGACGATCAGCTTGCCGTCACGGACGGCGTCGGTCGCGGCCGTCAGTGCGGCGTCGCGGGATTCTGGGTTCTGGGTGTCATGCACGCTCACGAGGTCAGTCTCTCACTTCCGGGGTCGGGGTCCGCGTCGGCACGGCGAGCGACCAGGAAGCGGTCGCGGCCGGTGAGATCACGGGCGGTGCGCAGGGTGTCGAATCCGCCGTGCTGAGCAGCGGCGCGCCGCGCAGCGTCCCCCTGGACGTCGGCGTGCTCCATGACCAGCACTCCCCCGGGTCGCAGCAGACGGGCGGCCCAGGAGATCACGGCGCGCGGGACCTCCAGCCCGTCCGGCCCCCCACCGAAGAGAGCACGGTGCGGGTCGTGGTCGAGCACCTCGGCATCCCGAGGCACCGCCTCGGGCGGGATGTAGGGCGGGTTGGAGACGACGGCGTCCACGGGTCCTTCCGCGCACAGCGTGGTCAGGACCGCTGCGGAGGCGCTCGACGGGTCGTGCAGGGCCGCCGTCAGATCGGCGGGCAGCACGCGGCCGCGGCCTGGGCCGGCCATCTCGAGATTCTCTCGAGCGAGGTCGATCGCCGCCGGGTCGACCTCGACCGCGGTGACGCGGGAGTCGGGCATCTCGTCGAGGATCGCGGCGGCCAGCGCTCCGCTTCCGGTGCACAGGTCCACCACGCTGCCCAGAGCGCCGGCGGACTCCTCGCGCAGCAGATCCACGGCGAGCTCGGTCTCCGGCCGCGGGATGAAGACCCCCGGTCGCACCGCGAGCATCAGCCGACGGAATGGGGCACGGCCCAGGATCAGCTGGAGCGGCTCGCGCTGCTCGCGGCGGGCGGTGAGCGCCTCGAGATCTGCGGCGAAGGACTCCGGCAGCTCGTCGAGCATCACGAGCGGCCCCTCGGTGCGGGCCGCCGCGGCGATCAGCGCGCGTGCGTCGACGCTGGACGACGGCACCCCGGCGACTCCGAGGCGCGCTGTGGTCTCCGCGAGGGCGGAGCGCAGGCGATCCCTCGCGGCAGCGCCGGACAGCGCAGCAGCCGGAACCGACGGGGCCGACGGGGCCGACGGAACAGACCCAACAGATGCCCTCGACGCAGCGGACCCAGAGGACGCCGTCGGGTCGCTCGTCACCGTATCGGTGGTCGTTGGAACAGTGGGCGCCGGATCAGTGCTCGCTGAATCGGTGCTCATCGAGCCTCCTCGGCAGCGATGCGCTGGGCGTCCTCGAGGCGGGCGGCGCGCTCGGCGTCCCGGGAGGAGGCGATGAGATCCTCGAGGTCGCCGGAGAGCACAGCGGCGAGGTTCCCCGCCTTGTACCCGGTGCGATGATCGGCGACCCGTGACTCGGGGAAGTTGTAGGTGCGGATGCGCTCGCTGCGATCGACAGTGCGCACCTGGGAGCGGCGGGCCGCGGAGGACTGCGCCTCCTGCTCGGCGCGGCGCGCGTCCAGCAGCCGGGTGCGAAGGATGCGCATCGCCTGCTCACGGTTCTGCAGCTGGCTCTTCTGGTCCTGGCAGGAGACCACGAGGCCGGTGGGGACGTGGGTGATGCGCACCGCCGAATCGGTCGTGTTCACGCTCTGCCCGCCAGGGCCGCTCGAGCGGTACACGTCGATCCGGAGGTTCGCGGGTGCCATCGCCTCGGCGAGCACCTCGCCCTCGTCGGCCTCGTCCGCCTCGGGCAGGACGAGAACGCCCACCGCTGAGGTGTGGATGCGGCCCGCGGATTCGGTGACCGGCACGCGCTGCACGCGGTGCACGCCGGCTTCGTGCTTGAGGTGGGCGTAGACGCCGTCGGCCGGGGTGGTGCCGGCGCGCGCGGTGATCGCCGCGGTGACGTCCTTGAATCCCCCGAGGTCGGACTCCGCGGAGGTGAGGACCTCGACGCGCCAGCCGTTGCGCTCCGCGTAGGAGCGATACATGCGCAGCATCTCGGCCGCGAACAGGGCGGACTCCTCACCGCCTGCCCCGGCCTTGATCTCGAGGAGGACGTCCCGAGCATCGTCGGGATCCCGGGGTGCGAGGAGATCCTCGAGGTGCTCGCGCTCGATCTCGAGGCGGGCGGAGAGCTGCTCGGCCTCGGCCGACAGCTCGTCGTCGGCCTCCCCCAGCTCGATCAGCTCACGAGCGGTCTCGAGATCCGCGGTCGTGGACTCGATCCGTGCGGCGGCCTCCAGCACCGAGTCGATCTCGGCGTAACGACGACCGACCCGTCGGGCGCGCGCGGGGTTGTCATGGAGATCGGGATCTGCCATCGACTCCTGCAGGCGGGCATGCTCGCTGCGCAACGGGTCCAGACGGGCATCACTGTCTCCCCCGGCATCACGGATCCCACGGGCATCGTGGGCCCCGCGACCGTCAGCGGTGTCGTCGTCCTTCATCAACCATCACGCCCTCACATGCGACGACGCCGGTGCACGCCCTGGGGCGCGCACCGGCGTCGGAGACTCGGTGTCAGGCCTTCTTGCCGTAGCGGGCCTGGAAGCGGGCCACGCGGCCGCCGGTGTCCAGGATCTTCTGCTTGCCGGTGTAGAAGGGGTGGCATGCGGAGCAGACCTCGGTGCTGATCGCACCGTCGGTCTTGGTGCTGCGCGTGGTGAACGAGTTACCGCAGGTGCAGGTCACCTGGGTCTCGACGTACTTGGGGTGGATATCAGCCTTCATGTCTCTCCTTCTCGGGGTCGCTGGGTCGGCGCCCGGGCGGGCGCCGTGAACCAGAACCGACGTCACAGTCTGCCACGGCACGCACCCCCGGAGCGAGGAATCCGGATGCGGCGTGCGCAACATCGCGAATCCAGGTGGTGGACGGCCACGGGACGGACTGGACACCTCAGGTCGAGGCGCGGACCTCCAGGTGATAGGGCACCGTTCGATGTGCATCTGGCCCCTTCAGCGGAACGGTCCCCTCGAGCATCCCTGCCACCAGCTCGACGGTCTCCCGCGCCACCGCCTCGATGTCGATGCTCAACGAGGTGAGCTCGGGAGTCACCAGCGATCCGATCTCAAGTCCGTCGATACCTACGAGGCGGACCTGGCCGGGAATCTCGATCTCCATCGAGCGCAGTGCACGCAGCAGGCGCACCGCGAGCTCGTCGTTGAAGGCGATGAGGGCGTCGGCACCGGTGGCGAGTGCCACCTCGAGGGCCTCACGGTGGCCGGTGCGGGCGTCGACCTCATGAATCAGCACCTCGCCGTCATCCGTCAGCTCGCGGAGTGCAGCAGCGAGGGTGAGAGCCCGGCCGCCTATCGGGCCGCCGGTCAGGTCCAGCACCAGCGGGCGCCGCACGCCCACATCCCGGAGGTGCCCCACGAGCTCGGGCATCGCCTCCGTGAACAGCTGCTCGACCACGCCTCCGGCGTCGAGATGCTTCCGGCCGCCGTCCAGCTGCACCACGGGCATGCCCGTGCCGCCGCGGATGTCGCCGGTCCCCACGCCGTAGCCGACGATCGCGTCGACCCGGCGCGCCAGGTCAGCGGCGACGCTCTCCGGATCAATAGCGTTCTCCGCCTCGACCAAGACCACGTTCCACCCGTACGGAGCGCAGGCACGCACCACTGCCGTACCCAGCTCCCCGTAATACGCGTTGGTCAGGTCCATCACCACCAGGCCGAGGGTGATGGGACCCTGCTCGACCAGGCCCCGCCCGAAGCGGGAGGGGCGATAGCTGAGCTCGCGTGCGGCGTCGAGCACTCGTTCACGAGTGGCGACGCTGATGCCGGGCATGTCGTTCATCGCCCGCGAGACCGTCTGCCGGGAGACCCCGGCGCGCTGAGCGACGTCGATGATCGTCGCACGGTGCGTGCCGGGGCTGTTCGCCTGCTGCGTCATGCGCGGAAGTCTGTCACGCCCGCTGCTCGGCCCGCAGGTCGAGCCACGCGAGGTCGCTCTCGGCGAGTTCGACTCCGAGTCCGAGGGTCGACGAGCGCATCTCGGCGATGCTGCGCGGGCCGAACAGCGGGAACGTCGGGAACTTCTGGTGCAGCACGAAGGCGAGGGCGATCGCCGTCGCGGGCACCCCGCGCTCAGCGCCCAGGGTCTCGGCCCGGGCCAGCCGCTCGAAGTTCTCGTCGCTGTAGTAGCAGCGCACGAGCTCCGCATCGGAACGGTCCTCGGGGTGCGCCCGCCCGGTGAAGAACCCTCGCGCCTGGGACGACCACGGCAGCAGCGCGATGCCACGATCCTCGAGCCATGCCTTGGAGTCGGCGTCGGTGGCGTGGACGCAGCCCGCCCACGGCACATCCAGCGCCTCCGCCAGACCGAAGTGGTTGGAGAGAATCGTGAACCCGGCGCGGCCGTTCTCCCGGGCGTACGCGTTGGCCTCGTCCACCCGGGCAGGGGTCCAGTTGGAGCCGCCGTAGGCACGGATGCGACCGGCCCGCAGGTGCTCGTCCATGACGTCGACGAACTCCCCGACCGGGATCTCCGGGTTGTCGCGATGCATCATGTAGAGGTCCGCGTAGTCGGTGCCCTGACGCTCGAGGGACTCCTGGAGCTGACGGGTGATCGACTCCGGATCGCAGTGCGGGGTGTGGGCGCCCTTGGTGATCACGACGACGTCCTCACGCACACCGCGGTTCTGCACCCACTTCCCGAAAAGCCCCTCGACGTACCCGCCGCCGTAGATGTAGGCGGTGTCGAAGGTGGTGCCGCCGATCTCGTAGAAGGCGTCGAACATCGCCGAGGCGTGGGCCAGGTTCATCTGGTTGTCGCAGCCCATCACCAGGCGCGAGACCTTCTTCTCGATGCCCGGGAGCTCCCCGTAGACCATCGACGGGCCGGACTGCACGCTGCCGGCGACGAGCGGGCGCCCGGTGAGGGTGGGGATGTCCGCGTCATCCGCCTCGAAGGGGAAGCGCAGCCCCAACTCCTCGCGCCACGCGTCCAGCGCCCGGGCCTGGCCGAGCGAGTTCTCGGCGGTGACCTCGGGGACCGCAGCGCCCTCACGGGCAGCGCGGGCGAGAGCATCGGCCTCGCGCGCGTACGCGGCGGACTGCGGGATCTCGAGCCGCTGCGGCTCCTTGCCGACGACGTCGAGCTCGATGACCTGCTGCTCACCGAGGGCCCACGGGTCCGACAGCCGGATCGCACCGCGAGAGCCGATGATCGTCGCGGTCTGCGGATCGGCAAGGCGCACCCCGGTGCGCAGGCTGGCCGTGATCCCGCCGGGCAGAGTCACCTCGGCGCTTGCCCACTCGTCGACCCCGGTCTCCCCGATCGTGCCGCTGCCCCGCAGAGCCGTCGGATCAGCGAAGGCAGCGCCCTGCGCGGCACCGGCGACGAACCGTGCGAAGGACAGCGGGTAGCAGCCGACGTCGAGGATGCCGCCGCCGGCGACGGCCGGGTCGAAAAGGCGCCCGGTGCGTCCGCCGGTGTCGAACGCGAACGAGGCGTCGACGTGGGTGACGTCGCCGATCGCTCCGTCGGCGACGAGCTCGAGGACCTTCACGGTCTGCGGGTGGAAGCGGTACATGTACGCCTCCAGGAGCACCTTCCCACTGCGCACGGCGAGGTCGGTCAGCGCCATGGTGGTACCGGAGTTCGGAGTCATGGGCTTCTCGCACAGCACGTGCTTGCCGGCCTCGAGGGCGGCTGCGGCCAGGCGAGCGTGACCGGTGTGGACGGTGGAGACGTAGACGCCGTCGACCTCGTCGGAGGCGAGGATCTCCTCGTAGGTGCCCAGCAGAGCGGGCTCGGCGAGGGGGAACTCCTGGGCGAAAGCGCTGGCGCGCTCGGGCGAGCTGCTCCCGACGGCAACCAGGACGCCGTCCTGCGAGGAGGGGAGCTGGGTGGCGAAGCGGCGGGCGATGCTGCCCGGGCCGAGGATCGCCCAGCGGAACGGGGTGGAGGAGGTGCTCATGGAGACGTCGTCGTCCTTCGAGTTCGAGGCCAGTAAGAGTCGTGAACGTTCACGACCATGTCACCCTATCCCGCTCCCCCGCGGCTCCACAAGCGCACTACTTAGCGCGGGTCCATGATGACGACGACCGGCCGAACCGTTGACGCACCATTATCCCAATGGCATGATCTGCGTCACCCGTGAACGTTCACGGAACTGCGACTGCCACTCAAGGAGGAGGGTGCGTATGAGCGCTGCGCTCACACGACGTCCATTTCGAAGTTCCCCACCGCGGAATCATCCTTCGCGACGATCCCTGATGCTCGGCGCCGGGCTGCTCCCCCTGGCCCTGGCCAGCTGCGGCTCGGACCCGACGATCTCCGAGGACCCCGACGAACTCGTGCTGTGGTTCTGGGACCGATCAGCCAGTCGAGATCTGCTGGAGCAGGCGAGCCAGGAGATCCCCGGCACCGACCGCCATCTCCGAGCCGATGTGATCGGCACCAGTTTCGACACCAAGCTCCGCACAAGTCTGGCCGGCGACGCTTACATCCCCGACATCACCTACATCAACTCCAACAACGCCCTCTATTTCACCAACGAGGACCTGTTCCTGGATCTGTCCGAGCTCGGCGCGGACTCCGTCAAGGACGACTACTACGAGTGGAAGTGGAACCTCGGAACGACCCCCACCGGCCGCTTTTGCTTCTTCCCCCTGGACATCGGCCCGACGGGCTACTTCTACCGCCAGGACATCTTTGAGGAGGCGGGCCTGCCGAGCACGCCCGCGAATGTTTCGGCGGCGATCACCAGGTGGGAGGATTGGATCGCGCTCGGCGCCGAGCTCAAGGGGGCGGCCGACGCCTTCCTCGTCAACGACGCGCTGAACGTCTTCGAGGAATTCTTGAACGCGAGCCCGGAACGCTTCTTCGACACCGATGACAAGGCCCTCTATCTGCGGCCAGATAGCGCCGTCCGTCAGGCGTGGGACACCTCGGTCGCCGCCATCGAGGCCGGTGTGACGGCCAAGATCCCGCGGGAACGCGACACTGACCGGAATGCTGCCTGGGCCAGCGGCCGCACCGCCGGGAACATCGGGGCGGCCTGGTGGGCCCAGGTCCTCCAGCAGTCCGCTCCCGACACCGCCGGCGCCTGGCGCCTCGCGTCGCAGCCGGTGCGTCCTGGCAACAGCGGCGGCTCCTTCGCCGCGCTTCCCCACACCTGCAAGGACCCGGAGGCCGCACTCGCCTTCATCACCTGGATCAACTCTCCCGAGAACCAGGCCGCCGCCTACCAGGACGAGTCGCTGTTCCCTTCCACACCCGCTTCCTTCGAGGATCTGACCTACTCCGGAGACTTCTACGGGGACCAGGACCCGCTCGCGTTCTTCTCCACCGCTGCGGAATCGGTCCCCTCCTCGTTCATCAGCAACGCGGAGACCTTCATCATGGGCAAGTTCGTCCTCGAGCTCTCGAACGTGGAGACCTCCGGCAAGGACTCCGAGGCCGCCTGGAACGATGCGATCGGCCAGGCGGAGCGCGTCCTCCTCAAGCGAGGAGTCTTCTCGTGAGCACCGCAACCCCGACGCGGCCGCGCGACGCCCTCACCTCCGCGGATCCCACCGCCAAGCGAAAGCGGAAGATCCGGGAGGTGCTGCCGCTCTACCTGGCGATCTCCCCCTTCTACCTGCTGTTCGCCGTCTTCGGTCTATTCCCGATCTTGTTCTCCATCGTCCTGTCCTTCATGGACTGGGATGGAATGGGCGAGATTTCCTTCGTGGGCCTGGCGCAGTACAAGTTCCTACTCACCGACGGCCGCTTCTGGAACTCCGTTGGCAACACCTTCATCATCTGGTTCCTCTCGACCATCCCGATGCTGCTCTTCGCGATGGTCATCGCGTTCCTGCTGCACCAGAACATCCGGTTCACGAAGTTCTACCGAGTGGCCTTCTTCCTGCCCAACGTCACCTCGATGGTGGCGATGGCGATCGTCTTCGGATCGGTCTTCTCCGACACCTTCGGCCTGGTGAACTCCGCACTCACCGCAGTGGGCCTGGACGCCGTGCCGTGGCTGTCGAGCCCCTGGGGTATCAAGATCACGATCGCGGTCATGGTGATCTGGCGATTCACCGGCTACAACGCGATCATCTATCTCGCGGGCCTGCAGTCCATCTCCACAGACCTGTACGACGCCGCGAAGGTCGACGGAGCCAACCTATGGCAGGTCTTCTTCCGGGTGACGGTGCCGATGATGCGCCCCATCATCCTGTTCACGGTGATCACCTCGACCATCGGCGGCCTGAGCCTGTTCACCGAGCCCCAGGTGCTGCTCGGAGATTCCGGCGGCGCCGGCGAGGCGGGCATGACGATCGTGCTCTACCAGTACAACCAGGCGTTCACTCAGTTCGACTTCGGCTATGGCTCGGCGATCGCCTGGGCGCTGTTCCTGATCGCCGCCATCTTCGCGATCATCAATTGGCGCCTGGTCTCCGGACGTGGTGACGACACGGTGCGACGCGCCGTACGGACCAAGGAGGCCCGAGGATGACCGCACTGAAACCGGCCGCACCGAAGAGCACCGCAGATGCACGCCGCCCGAACGCGCACTACGTGGCGCGGGGCCGGCTCGCCGCCGCCGTCACCCACCTGTGCGTGATCATCGACGTGCTGCTGTCGATCTTCCCGTTCTACTGGCTGATCGTGATGTCGACCTCGACCACCGGGGAGATCTTCGGCTACCCGCCGAAGCTCACCGTCGGCAGCAGCTTCGCGGAGAACGTGCGCAGCGTCGTCTCCAGCGTCGACCTGCTGCAGGCACTGGTGAACACGATCATCGTCTCCACGGCCAGCGCCGCCCTGGTGATGTTCTTCGACTCCCTGGCAGCCTTCGCCTTCGCGAAGTTCGACTTCCCGGGCAAGAAACCGTTGTTCATCCTGCTGATCGCCACCATGCTGGTGCCCGGAAGCCTCTCCCTGGTCCCGAGCTTCATCCTGATGTCGGAACTGGGCTGGGTAGGGACGCTGCAGGCGCTGATAGTCCCGGGCGCCGCGAACGCCTTCGGCATCTTCCTGCTGCGGCAGATGGCGGCGGGATCCATCCCCGACGAGCTCGTGGAATCGGCACGGATCGACGGCGCCGGATTCTTCACCACCTACTGGAGGGTGGGTGTGCCTCTTCTCCGCGGAGGACTCGCATTCCTCGGCATCTTCACCTTCATCACCGCATGGAACGACTACGTGTGGCCGTTGATCGTGCTCGTGGATCCGGAGCGCCAGACCCTGCAGACGGCCCTGCAGAACCTCAACTCCCTGTACCTCACCGATTACGGGATGGTGATGGCCGGCGCCCTCATCAGTGTGGTCCCGCTGATCGGCGTGTTCATCATCGGCTCGCGGCACTTCATCGCCAACATCGCCGCCGGCGCAATCAAGGGCTGAGCCGCCGACGACCGACCGATGCACCAGGCTCGGCCCGACCTGGCCCGACACGCTCGCCCATTCCACGAGAACGTGCCATCCACGACACGTTCTCGTGGATTCGGTCGGCGTGTTGCTTACGCAGTGGGCTCACGCTCTCCGGTGGACCGCGCAATCCGGCTCACAATCACCGGTGGACCGCGCAGTCGGCTGCACCCAGCCCGGCTCACGCGGACCGGTGGGCGGGGTCACCACAGCATGACGACGGGGCGCCTCCGCTAGGGAGACGCCCCGTCGTCATGCGAGGTGGTGGATCAGTCGGCGTTGCGACCGTTCACGCTCGGCGTGTTCTTCTGGACCGTCATGAGGAACTCGGTGTTGGACTGGGTCTTCTTGACCCGCTCCATGAGCAGTTCGAGGGCCTGCTGCTGCTCGAGGGACCCCAGGACGCGCCGGAGCTTCCACATGATGGCCAGCTCCTCCTTGCCCATGAGCTCCTCCTCGCGACGGGTGCCGGAGGCGTTGACGTCCACGGCCGGGAAGATGCGCTTGTCCGCGAGGTGGCGGGACAGACGCAGCTCCATGTTGCCTGTGCCCTTGAACTCCTCGAAGATGACCTCGTCCATCTTGGAGCCGGTCTCCACCAGGGCGGAGGCCAGGATCGTCAGCGAACCACCGTGCTCGATGTTGCGCGCCGCACCGAAGAACCGCTTGGGCGGGTAGAGCGCGGAGGCGTCGACACCACCGGAGAGGATGCGGCCCGAGGCCGGCGCGGCGAGGTTGTAGGCGCGCGAGAGACGCGTGAGCGAATCCAGCAGCACGACGACGTCGCGGCCCATCTCCACCAGGCGCTTCGCCCGCTCGATGGCGAGCTCCGCGACGATCGTGTGATCCGAGGCAGGGCGGTCGAAGGTGGAGGCGATGACCTCACCCTTGACCGTCCGCTGCATGTCGGTGACTTCCTCAGGACGCTCGTCGACCAGCACGACCATGAGGTGGACCTCAGGGTTGTTCGTGGTGATGGCATTGGCGATCTGCTGCATGATGATCGTCTTGCCGGCCTTCGGCGGAGCGACGATGAGACCGCGCTGCCCCTTGCCGATGGGCGAGACGAGATCGATCAGGCGAGGAGCGACACCCTTGGGGTCGGTCTCCAGGCGCAGGCGCTCATCCGGGTACAGCGGCGTCAGCTTGCTGAAGTCCACCCGCGAACGTGCCTTGTCCTGGGGCAGACCGTTGACGGTGTCCACCTGGACCAGCGCGGCGTACTTGCTCTGGTTGTTCCCGCCGCCGCCCTTGCCACGACGGTTGCGACCGCCGCCGTGGTGCTGCTGCTGCTCGACCTGCTGATCATCGCCGTCGCGGGGAGCCTTCACCTGACCGGTGATCGCGTCGCCCTTGCGCAGACCGGCGCGCTTGACCTGGTTCATGGTCACGTAGACATCGCTGGCTCCGGGGAGGTAACCAGTGGTGCGCACATAGGCGTTGTTGTCGCGGATGTCGAGGATGCCGGCGACCGTCATCAGCTCCTCGCCGCCACGCGGCTCGGAGTCCTCCTGCTGATCGTTCCTGTTGCCCTGGTTGCCCTGCGAGTTCCGGCCACCCTGGGAGTTCTGGCCGCCCTGGGACTCCTGACCGCCCTGGTCGTTCTGGCCGCGGCCGCGACGCTTGCGATCACGCGAGCGGTTACGGCTGCGCGAACGGCCGCGCCTGTCGTCGTCGTAGTCGTCGCCCTGGTTGCGATCCTCGTCGTTCTCGCCCGAGCGGTCCGGCAGTGCGATGTCCTCGAGGCGGCGACGCTGGTTGCCGCCCTGCTGGTTGCCGCCCTGCTGGTTGCCGCGACGGTCCTGACCGTCGCGTCCGTGCTGCGAGGACCGACCCTCGTCGTCCCGGTCCGAACCGCTGCGACGGGAATCGTCCCGGCGCGATCCCTCGCTGCGGGAACCGTCGCGGTGGTCCTCCTCGCGGCGGGTGTCCTCGCGGCGGGTGTCCTCGCGAGGAGCGTCTTCGCGACGCGTGTCCTCACGGCTGTCGTCGCGGGCGTCGCCCGAGGAGCGCGTCTCCTCGCGGCGGCTGCCACGGCGCCCGCCCTGACGCTCGGGCAGATCGATGCCCAGATCCGGGGCGTTGTCCTCGGCCTGATCACGAGCGGCCGAGCGGGAGCGGGACCGCGACCGCGTGGGTGCCTCGTCCGTCTCGGACCGCGCCGAACGGCCCTGCTCGTCGCCTGCGGAGGCGGTGCGTGCGGAGGCGGTGCGTGCGGACCGCGCCGACGAGCTGTCGCGCTGGGCCGTGCCCTGCGAGTCCTCGGCGGGCGCCACAGGCTCGGTGGCGACGGCCGACGCGCTCGAGGCCGGGGCCTCGGACGCAGCGGCAGGGGCGGTCTGGGAGGATCCGCCCCCACGGATGGCGTCGATGAGCTCGCCCTTGCGGAGGCGCCGTGCGCCCTTGATGCCGAGGCCGGTCGCGATGGACTGCAGCTCGGGAAGCTTCTTCGCCGCGAGATCCGCGTCGGAGGTGGTGTCGTTCACCCGGGTTCCTTCCTGTCGAACCGGACGGAGCCGATTCTGTTCTGGTCTGGTTGCCGCTGCGAGGCAGAAGGACGGGGTCCGGGTGCTTCAGCGGCTCATCCGAGCAAGGTGACGCCATGGTGCAGGGCACCGATGGTCGGCCTGCTGGTGTGCTTCGGGGTGCGTCGGCGTCGGGTGCACGGGCCTGCTCGGCACGGCGTGCGCGGAGCGCAGGTTTCATGCGGGACGCTGCTCAGGGATGCATCGGGACACGGGGCATTGCCGGCAGATACTGCTGCAATGCTCGCCATCGGACGATGCCGCCTGGACGCAGGCTCAACCTACCACAGGGGCGGCAGGCTTCTCCCGCAGCGGGACCTGGGCGATGCGCCACGCGGTCGGATCGGTGACGATCCGGCGCACCAGCGGCGCGACCTCGGACCGTCGACCGTTCAGCACGAGCACGGAGGGCCCGGCTCCCGAGATCACGGCGGGATGGCCCTCCTGCCGCAGCACGCGCATCAGCTCGACGCTCTGGGGCATGCCGGCGGAGCGCTGCTCCTGGTGCAGGCGATCCTCCGTCGCCTCCATGAGCAGCTCGGCGTCCCCGCCGAGCGCGTGGACCAGCAGGCCGGTGCGCGAGGCGTTGAAGACCGCATCGGCGTGGGGCACCTCGGCGGGCAGCAGTCCCCGCGCCTGGTGCGTGGACAGCGTGCTCGAGGGCAGCAGGACCAGGGGGTTCAGCACTCCGGGGGCATGCGTGAGCGGCACGGAACGGGCACGGTCGCCGGACATCCAGGAGAGCACCACGCCGCCGAGCAGCGCTGGGGCGGCGTTGTCGGGGTGGCCCTCGAACTCGGTCGCGAGGTCCAGCACGGTCTCGTCGTCCAGGGCGTCCGGCTCGGACAGCAGTCCGCGCGCGAGCAACAGACCGGCGATCGTCGCCGCGGCGCTGGATCCCAGTCCCCGGCCGTGCGGGATCCGGTTGAGAGTGGCCAGGCGCACCCCGATCTGCGGGGCGCCCGCGTGGTCGAGGCCACGGCGCAGAGCTCGCACGACGAGGTGCTCCTCGCCGGTGGGCACCGATCCCGAGCCCTCGCCCTCGGCGCGGACCTCGATCCCGCCGGTGGTCGCCTCGAGTTCGAGCTCGTCGCACAGCCCGAGCGCGAGCCCGAGGGTGTCGAAACCGGGGCCGAGGTTCGCGGAGGTCGCCGGGACCTGGACGGACACCCGCGTGTTCTGGATCCTCACAGGCCGATGGCCTCCGCGGCGGCGGCGATGTCGACCGGGATCACCGTGGGGGTGAGATCGCGCTGGGAGAGGGCGGTGTCGATGTCCTTGAGCCCGTTGCCGGTCACTGTGATGGCGATCGTCGCGCCGGCGGGGACCAGGCCCCGCTCGGACTGCTGGAGCAGGCCTGCCACGCCTGCGGCGGAGGCCGGCTCGACGAAGATCCCGACCTCCGCGGCCAACAGGCTCTGCGCGTCGAGGATCTGCTGGTCGGAGACGGCGTCGATGAGACCGCCGGAATCGTCACGGGCGGTGACCGCGAGGTCCCAGGAGGCGGGGGCACCGATCCGGATCGCGGTCGCGACGGTCTCGGGGTTGCTGATCGGGCGTCCGGCCACGAAGGGTGCGGCACCGGCGGCCTGGTACCCCCACATCGCGGGGAGCGCCTGGTTGATGCCCGCCTCGTGGTATTCGCGGTAGCCCATCCAGTAGGCGGAGATGTTGCCCGCGTTGCCGACCGGCAGGATGTGGATGTCCGGCGCGCGGCCCAGGGCATCGCTCACCTCGAAGGCGGCGGTCTTCTGTCCCTGCAGGCGGTAGGGGTTCACGGAGTTCACGAGCTCGACGGGATGCTCCGCGTCGAGCTTGCGGGCGATCTCGAGGCAGTCGTCGAAGTTGCCCTGCACCTGGATCAGCTTGGCTCCGTGCACCACGGCCTGCGCGAGCTTCCCGGCGGCGATCTTGCCCTCGGGCAGCAGCACTGCACAGGTCATGCCGGCGGCCGTCGCATAGGCGGCCGCCGAGGCGCTGGTGTTGCCCGTCGACGCGCAGACCACGGCGGTGGCGCCGTCGTTGAGCGCCTTCGACATGGCCGAGACCATGCCGCGGTCCTTGAAGGATCCGGTCGGGTTCTGGCCCTCGACCTTGATGTGGACGTCCGCGCCGACCCGCTTCGACAGCGCCGGTGCGGGCACGAGCGGGGTGCCGCCCTCCCCCAGCGTGAGCAGGGTGTCGGTGTCGGCGAAGGGAAGGTGTTCGCGATATTCGGCGAGGACGCCGCGCCACTGATGTGCCATAGGGGTCATTCTCCTTCGATACGGAGGACGGAATCGATGCTCAGCACCGTCGAGGTCGAGGAGAACACGTCCAGGGACGCGGTCATCGCGGACTCCAGGGCACGGTGCGTGCTGATGCCGATGTGCGCCAGGGCCTGCTCACCCCCGTCGGCCTGCTGGTCGAGGAGCTCCTGATGGATGGTCGAGATGGAGATCCCGTACCCGGACAGGGTGCCGGCGATCTCGGCGAGGACGCCGGGACGGTCCTGCACGGTGAGCGAGATGTAGAAGGCGTTGCGCAGGTCGTCGAGCGGGATCAGGTCCAGCTCGGCATAGCGGGACTCGCGGGGACCCACACCGCCTCGCACGCGCTGGCTGGCGGCGGAGACCACATCGCCGAGGATCGCGGAGGCGGTCGGGGCTCCCCCGGCCCCCTGCCCGTAGAACATGAGCGAGCCGGCGGCGTCCGCCTCGATGAAGACAGCGTTGTACGCCTCGGAGACCGAAGCCAGCGGGTGCCCGTCCGGGATGAGCGCCGGGTACACGCGGGCGGAGATCCGCTCCCCGCTCTCGTCCTGGACCCGTTCGACGATCGAGAGTAGCTTGATGGTGCGCCCCATGCGGGCGGCCGCGGCGATGTCCTGCGCGGAGACGTCGGTGATGCCCTCGCAGTGCACGTCCGACAGGCGCACCCGGGAGTGGAAGGCGAGCGAGGCCAGGATCGAGGCCTTCGCGGCGGCGTCATGGCCCTGCACGTCGGCGGTGGGATCGGCCTCGGCGTATCCGAGCTCCTGCGCCGTGGCGAGGGCCTCCTCGAAGCTCGCGCCGGAGCGGGTCATCGCATCGAGGATGTAGTTGGTGGTCCCGTTGACGATGCCCAGCACACGCTGGATGCGGTCGCCGGCCAGGGATTCGCGCACCGGGCGCACCAGCGGGATGGCTCCTGCGACGGCGGCCTCGAAGTACAGGTCCACCCCGTGGGTGTCGGCGGCCTCGTAGAGGGAGGCACCGTCCTGGGCCAGGAGCGCCTTGTTGGCGGTGACGACGCTCGCGCCGTGGGACATGGCCTCCAGCAGCAGGCTGCGGGCCGGCTCGATCCCGCCCATGACCTCGATGACGAGATCCGCATCGCGCACGAGGGCGGAGGCGTCGGTGGTGAGCAGATCTGCGGGGACGTGCTCGCCGCGGTCGCGCGTCGTGTCGCGCACGGCGACGCCGACCACGTCCAGTCGCGCACCGATGCGGTGGGCGAGGTCCTTCCCCTGCTGGGAGATCAGACGCAGCACCTCGGTGCCGACGGTGCCGGCTCCGAGCACGGCGACGCGGAGCGCGGGGAGCTCCGACGGGGCCGAGGGCCGGGAGCTGCTGGGCGATGACTGTGACATGTGCGAGGTGGTCCTTCCACATGGTCCGACGGGGTGGCCGGGCGGGCTCTCGAACTGTATCCGAGGGCGCGTCGGTTCCGTGACCGAGCATGAACGCAGATGACCGACGTGCGGGACGACGGATGGACGGTGCGGGAACAGGTCCCGCGGGGCCGGGCCGCGCGGGACCTGCCCGGGAACGAGGGGGCAGGGCGGCGAGGACGCCCTGCACGCGAGGAGCACCCGACGCGCGAGGGACGCTTCCGCCGTGCAGCCCCCGCACGGATCACCCCACGTCGAGGCCGAGGAGGTCCTCCTCCGTCTCGCGACGGATCAGGGTGCGGATCTCTCCGCCACGGACGGCGACGACGGGAGGCCGCGGGACGTGGTTGTAGTTCGACGCCAGGGAGTAGCAGTAGGCACCGGTGACCGGCACCGAGATCAGGTCCCCGCGCTGCACGTCCGAGGGCAGGTACTCGTCCTTGACCACGATGTCCCCGCTCTCGCAGTGCTTGCCGACCACACGCACCACCTCGGGGGCCTCGTCGGAGACGCGGCCGGTCAGCAGGCACGAGTAGTCGGCGTCGTACAGCGCGGTGCGCACGTTGTCGCTCATGCCGCCGTCGACCGAGACGTAGACCCGGTGGTGGGGGCCGCCGAGACGGACATCCTTGACGGTGCCGACCGAGTACAGGGTCTGGGTGGAGGGCCCCGCGATCGCGCGGCCCGGCTCGAAGGACACGTGCGGCACGTCGAGCTCGAGCTCGTGGCACTGCTTCTCCACGATCCCGGCGATGCCGACCGCGAGGGCCGTAGGGGTCGCCGGGGTGTGCTGGGTGTTGTACATGACGCCGAAGCCGCCACCGAGGTCGAGCTGGTCGATGGTGTGGCCGAGCTCGTTCCTGACCTGAGCGACCAGATCCAGCACACGACGCGCCGCCACCTCGAAGCCGCCCGTGTCGAAGATCTGCGAGCCGATGTGGGAGTGGAGCCCCAGGAGGTCGAGGTGCTCCGTCTCGAGGGTGCGGCGCACGCCCTCGAAGGCGGCGCCGCCGGTGAGCGAGAGACCGAACTTCTGATCCTCATGGGCGGTCGCGATGAACTCATGGGTGTGGGCCTCGACGCCCGTGGTCACCCGGAGCATCACCGAGGCGCGCACCCCCAGCTCGGCGGCGACCGCGGCGACCTGGTCGATCTCGTCCAGGGAGTCGATCACGATACGGCCGACGCCGGCGTCGAGAGCGCGACGCAGCTCGGCGACGGACTTGTTGTTGCCGTGCAGGGCGATGCGCTCCCCCGGGAACCCGGCGCGCAGCGCGACGGCGAGCTCGCCGCCGGTGCACACGTCCAGGCCGAGCCCGTCCTCCTGGACCCAGCGCGCGACGGCTCCGCACAGGAAGGCCTTGCCCGCGTAGTACACGTCGGCTCCGGCATGGGGCGCGAAGGCCTCGGCGAAGGCATTGCGGAACTCGCGGGCGCGGCCGCGGAAGTCGTCCTCGTCGAGGACGAAGGCCGGGGTCCCGACCTCCTCGGCGATGCGCCGCACGTCCACACCTCCCACCTCGACCGCACCCTCGGAGTTGCGTCGGGTGGTCGCGGACCACAGCCCGTCGATGAGCACGTTGACGTCGGTGGGGTACGGGAGCCACGTGGGGGCGGCGTCGTTGCCGTGAAGGGCTCCGGCCTCATGGGCGCGCATGTCTGCTCCTGGGGTGGTGCGGAGGTGAGTGGTGCGGGGATCCGGTCGGCGCCGGTGACGCCGGACAGGATCGTGCTGCGGGTCGACCTTAGACGGGGCTGCGCCCCGCGCGGCGCCGTGTCCGTCGTACGGTCGCCCCGCACCCTGGCGGCCGCACGACGGTCCATCCGGTCGGGGGCCATCTGCACTGGTCAGCACTGCTGGTCATGGCGCCTTCTCTCCCGGCACAGGCACAGCAGGTGAGCGAACGCACTTGGTACTCTCGGAGCACGAGCTCGAGAGTTGCCGCGGTGTCCTGCCCCGGCCCGATCCCGTCGCTGCGCCGCACAGCTCTCGTCGCCCGCCCCACCCGACCGTCGTCAAGGAGTTCTCGTGCCCGGTCCTGCGTCCCCTTCTCCGTCGAGTCCTGCGTCCGATCCTGCAGACTGGTCTGCGGCCGAGGGCCACGACCTCGTCGTGGTCGCCAACCGCCTGCCCGTCGACTCCCGCACCCTGCCCGACGGCGCGACCGAATGGGTCACGAGCCCCGGCGGCCTCGTCACCGCGATGGAGTCGGTGATGCGCACGGTCGACTCCGGCGCCTGGGTGGGCTGGGGCGGATCCCCCGGCGAGGCGCCCGAGCCCTTCGAGGCCGACGGCATGAGCCTGTATCCCGTCCGTCTCGATCAGGAGGACGTCGAGCGGTACTACGAGGGCTTCTCCAACGCCACGCTGTGGCCTCTCTATCACGACGTCATCGTCGACCCCGAGTTCCACCGCACGTGGTGGGACTCGTACGTGACGGCGAACCGTCGCTTCGCCCGCGCCGCAGGAGCGGTGGCGAGCAAGGGCGGCACGATCTGGGTCCACGACTACCAGCTGCAGCTGGTGCCGCGAATGATCCGCGATGACCGCACCGACGTGCGGATCGGCTTCTTCAACCACATCCCCTTCCCCTCGGTCGAGCTGTTCTCCCAGCTGCCCAAGCGCAATCAGATGCTGCGAGGCCTGCTCGGCTCGGACCTCGTCGGTTTCCAGCGCGAGAGCGATGCGCAGAACTTCCTGGGCGCCGTGCGCAAGCTGCTGGGCTACCAGGTCGACGGACAGGTCATCTCGGTTCCCGGTGTGGGTGCCGCCCCGGTGCGCGAGGTGCTCGTGCAGACCTTCCCGATCTCGATCGACTCCGAGGCCGTCTCCGCGCTCACCGAGGACACGGAGGTGCGGGAGCGCGCCGCGCAGCTGCGTCGGGATCTCGGCGATCCGCACAAGATCGTCCTCGGGGTGGACCGTCTGGATTACACCAAGGGCATCCGCCATCGCCTCAAGGCCTGGGGCGAGCTGCTCAACGACGGCTCGATCGACCCGCACGACACGGTGATGATCCAGGTCGCGACCCCGTCCCGTGAGCGCGTCGAGGCCTACCGCCAGCTGCGTGACGAGGTCGAGCTGACGGTGGGCCGCATCAACGGCGACCACGCCCCGATCGGTCGTCCGGCGGTCTCCTATCAGCATCGCTCCTTCGACCGTCGCGATATGACCGCCCTGTTCATGGCGGCCGACGTGGTGCTCGTGACCGCTCTGCGTGATGGCATGAACCTGGTGGCCAAGGAGTACGTGGCCTCCCGGCCCGACCTGCGCGGGGTGCTCGTGCTCAGCGAGTTCGCCGGCGCCGCGGACGAGCTGCGTGCGGCCGTCATGGTCAATCCCCACGACATCGACGAGCTGAAGTCCGCGATCCTGCGCGCGCTCGCCATGCCCGAGGAGGAGCAGGAGGAGGCGATGCGCTCCCTGCGCCATCAGGTGATGGAGAACGACGTCCAGGCCTGGGCGCACGATTTCCTGCAGCATCTGGAGCAGTCGGGCGATCCTGCCCACGGAACGCGACCCACGGTGCGGCTGGCCGGAGGCGACTCCACGGACCCCGAGGCCCTCGATCGAGCTCTCGAGGACTTCTCGGATGTGCCGAGGATCCTCATCGCCTCGGACTTCGACGGCGTGCTGGCCCCGATCGTCTCCGACCGCGACGCCGTCGAACCCGATCCGAAGGCGCTGTCGACCCTCCGTGCGCTCTCCGAGCTCCCAGGGGTCGCGGTCGCCCTGGTCTCGGGCCGGGCCCTGGAGGATCTCGACTCCCACACCGGGATGCCGAGCTCCGTGGTGCTGGTGGGATCCCACGGCGCCGAGGTCGGGGCGCTCCCGCCGTGGATGCAGTCCGAGGTGCTCGATTCGGCCGCGCTGTCGATGACTCCCGAGAAGGAGGACCTGCTGCGGTCCATCACGGAGAACCTGCGACGCATCGCCCGCGCGCACCCGGGCGTCGAGGTCGAGACCAAGCCGTCGGCCGCCGTGCTGCACACGCGCAATGCCAAGGGCCGCGGGTCGATCAACGCGACCGAGTCCGCGCTCGAGTACGCGGTCACCCTGCCGGATGTCACGGTCACCCCGGGCAAGGAGGTCGTCGAATTCTCGGTGGTCCACACCTCCAAGGGCGCGGCGATCGACGCCCTCGCGCGGGCGAGCGCGGCCGATGCCTGGCTCTACCTGGGTGATGACGTCACCGACGAGTCCGTCTTCGCCCAGCTGGGCGACCGGGACGTCGGCATCAAGGTCGGTGACGGTGACACCGCCGCCGGCTACCGCATCTCCGGACCCGACCAGGTCGGGGCGGCGCTGAAGCGCCTCAACGACCTGCGCCGGGAGAGCTGAGCACCGCGGGTCGCCATCCGCGCGCCGAGCTGAGCAGGGCGATCCGGGAAGCGGCCCGCAGCTCGACGACGGTGATCTCGCGCTCGAGGATCTGCCCGGCCTCGAGCGCGAGGCGCCGTCCGACACCTGCGAGGCAGCCGTCCTCGAGCGGCGGGGTGCACCAGCGAGAGTCGATCTCCACGAGCAGGGTCGCGATCGTCGTCTCCGTGACGCGGCCGTCGCGGCCCCGCAGGATCACGTCGTCCGCAGCGGTCGTGCCCACGGCGCACCTGTCGCCAGCACCCGGATCTCCCGCGTCCCCCGCACTCGGGAATCCGGCGCTGCTGTCCCGGGCTCGGGCGAGGGCCGCCGCGAGATGGGCCCGGTCCGTCGTCTTGTGCCGCACGGCCGGGGCGTCAGGGTCCTGGAGCACGTCGTCCAGGGCGAGGACCACGGGCGTGCGGTCACGGGCCGGGAGGGCGCGGTCGCTGAGCACGATCTCGCCGTCCTGACCGAGGGCCAGGCGCAGGATCACGTCGCTCCCGCTCGCCCCGAGCGCCCGCGCCCGGACGCCCACCGCCTCGCGCACCTGATCCCGATCGCACGCGATGGCGAAGGCGCTCGCGGAGGCCTCGAGTCGGTCCAGGTGCTCCTCGAGGTGCCGGGGCAGCCCGTCGACCACGGCCAGCGTCTCGAGCAGGGCGAACGGCGCGGTGTCCCGGTCCGGCTCCGCGGCCACGGCTCGATGGGAGCCCAGCAGATCCAGCACTCGCGTCTTCATCCCGAGCTCGGCATGCTCCGCGGCCGCCTCGGAGGGCCACGTGATGCCGCTGCCCACCCCGTACACGGCGGATCCGTCGGACCGGTCGACGACGAGGGTGCGGATCGCGACGCTGAACGAGGAGCTCGCCGGCACCGGACCGTCCGCGGCGTCCCGGGCCGGGGCCATCCACCCGATCGCCCCGCAGTACATGCCCCGCGGACTGCTCTCCAGGTCACGGATCAGCGCCATGGTCGAGGCCTTGGGGGTGCCCGTGATGGAGCCGCACGGGAACATCGCGGCCATCGTCTCCTCCAGACCGATGACCGGGTCCACTCTCGCCGTGATGGTGCTGGTCATCTGCCACACGGTCGGGTACCTCTCCACGTCGAGCAGGGAGGGCACGGCGACACCGCCCGGCCGTGCCAGACGGGAGAGGTCGTTGCGCAGGAGGTCCACGATCATGACGTTCTCGGCGCGCTCCTTGGCGCTGTGCAGCAGAGAGGCGCGCGAGGCGGCATCGGCGGCCGGGCTCCCGTGCCGGGCGGCAGTGCCCTTCATCGGAGCCGTCGTGAGCAGGTCGCCGCTGCGGGACAGGAACAGCTCGGGGCTCGCGCTGAGGATCGCGCTGCCGCCGAGGTCGAGGTAGGCGCCGTGGGCGGTCCCCTGCGCGACGACGAGGTCCAGGTAGCACGAGAGCAGGTCGCCGGTGACCGTGCCGCGTCGGCGGGTGGTGAGGTTCGTCTGGTAGGTATCCCCCGCGGCGATCGCGTCGTGCACGCGGGCGATCCTCCCCGCGTGGGCCTCGGGGCTCCACTCGTCGTGCCACGGTCCGATCTCGTAGCCGCCCCGTGAGGCCGGCGACGGCGGCCGGCCGCCGGGTGCACCGGGATCGTCAGAACTATCGCTCCTCGCAGGACGGTCAGGACCATCAGGGCTGTCCGGAGCATCAGGGCTGTCAGGAGCATCAGGGCTGTCCGGAGCGTCCGCGATGCCGAACCACAGCAGCGGCAGGTCGTCGGCGGGCGCTTGGTCGGGCAGTGCAGGATCGAGCCCCGGGGCGGCCTCGTAGGTGATCATGCCGACCGCCCAGCTGCCCGCGTCGACCCTGGCCTGCACCGCGGCCAGGGCGGGCCGGACCTCGCTGAGGGTGCGGGCCGTGATCTGTTCCCGGAACACGGAGAACTGCCGCGTGGTGCCGCCCGGGACATCGTCGAAGCGGACGAACGGGCTGTGCACGGGCATTCCGCCCTCCTGCCGGTGATGGAGCCGGAACGACGACGTCCCCGGTCAGGGGCCACAAGGGCCGCTGACCGGGGACGTCCGACGTGCCCGCGACAGGATTCGAACCTACGACCTTCTGCTCCGGAGGCAGACGCTCTATCCACTGAGCTACGCGGGCCGACCGTACGAGTCTAGCAAGTCCTCGGGGCCCGACGGGACACTGCGGCGGCTGGTGGGCCGAGGTGTGAGGCGGACCTCACCTCAGGAAGCACTCACCTCGGCAGCGGCAGCTGAGCCCCATGCAGGACCGCTGAGGGATCCGCGGCGATCCGCAGTCCGCTGGGATCTGCCCCGCTGCGCACGAGGAGATCCCCGACGGCAGCGATCATGGCGCCGTTGTCCGTGCACAGCGCGGGCGGCGGGATCCGCAGCTCGATGCCGTCGGCATCGCAGCGCTCCTGCGCCACGGCACGGAGACGCGCGTTGGCCGCGACGCCGCCGACGATGACCAGGGTGCCCAGGTTGCGCTCACGCACGGCCCGCAGCGCCTTGGTGACCAGCACGTCCACGACGGCCTGCTCGAAGGAGGCGGCGATATCGGCGACGGGGACCAGTTCGCCGGCGCGTTCGATCCGCTCCACCGTGCGGGCGACCGCAGTCTTCAGCCCGGAGAAGGAGAAGACGAACGGGGCATCTCCCGGCCGCAGCATCGCCCGGGGGAACCTGAAGGCGGCCGGGTCGCCGCCGGCCGCTGCCCGGGAGATCGCCGGTCCGCCGGGGTATCCGAGGCCCAGCAGGCGGGCGACCTTGTCGAAGGCCTCCCCCGCGGCGTCGTCCAGGGTGTCCCCGAGATGCTCGATGGGATCGCGCACGAGGTCCCCGACCGCCAGGATCGAGGTATGGCCGCCGGAGACGATCAGCACGATGCTGCGCTCGGGGAGCGGGCCGTGCTCGAGGGTGTCCGCGGCGGCGTGGCCGGCGAGGTGGTGGACGCCGTACAGCGGCTTGTCCAACGACCAGGCGACCGCCTTCGCCGCGGCGAGGCCGACGTGGACCGCGGTGGCGAGCCCCGGGCCGGAGGTGACGGCGACGTGGGTGATGTCGGCCAGCTCGACCCCGGCATCCTCGAGGGCGAGATGCAATGTGGGGACCGCGGCGTCGAGATGGGCGCGGGCCGCGATCTCGGGGACGACTCCCCCGAAATCTGCGTGCTGAGCCGCGCTGGACGCCAATCCCTGTCCGAGCAGGACTCCCTCGGAGACGAGCCCGAACCCGGTCTCGTCACACGAGGACTCCACCCCGAGGACCAGGGGCGCCCCGGAACGGATCACCGCAGGATCGACATCGGGTTGGAGTAGTTGCCCGCCTCGTCCATCTTCGCGAAGTGCAGATGGCAGCCGGTGGAGCGGCCGGTCGACCCGACGTAGCCGACGGTGTCGCCCTGCTGGACGGTGGCGCCGACCGAGGTGTTGAAGCCCTGCAGGTGGTAGTAGCCGGTCACGACGCCGTTGCCGTGGTCGACCTTGACCCGGTTGCCGGAGGCGTTGTTGTACTCGACGGCCACGACCTTGCCGGCCTTGGCCGCCTTCACAGGAGTGCCGCACGAGGCACCGAAATCGACGCCGTTATGGCCCTTGAAGTAGCCGAGGACGGGGTGCATGCGCCCGCCGAAGCCGGAGGTGATCGGGGCGTTCACCGGATTGATGTAGCCACCGTTGCTCGCCGGTGCCGCGGCACCGTCGGCCTCGGCCGAGGCGTCCGCGGGTGCGGCCTCCGCCTCGACGGTCGGCTCGGGAGCCGGCGCTGCGACCTCGATGCCGGTGCTGCCTGCGGCCTCGGCCTTCGCGGCGTCGGCAGCCTTCTCGCTCTTCGCGGGAGAGGTGCGATCCGTGCTGCGCGTGGAGTCGGAGTCGTCGTCGCGGGTCTCGAGTCCGGCCGTTCCGACGCTCGCGGAGAGGTCTGCGGTGGGCAGGGAGACGGGTGCTGCGGGGACCTCCGCGGGCTGGGCGACCGACTGGGGCGCCTGCGCCGCAGCGGTCTCGCCGGTGGCGGCGGTCTCGTCGATGCCGGCAGCAGCAGCGGCCAGGGGCGCAGCGATCGTGGCGGTGGCGAGGACGCCGAGCACGCCCGCCTTCACCGCACTGGCGGGAAGGGCGGCGTCACGGTGGGTGCCCCCGATCGCTCGGAGCTTGCGCACCGAGGCGCGTCCATCGGCGCGGTGATTCGCCACGTGAAGACCTGCTTCCAGTTCGACTGCGTATTCCGGTTCGTACGTCTGTCCGAGCGCGACGCCGGACAGGGGAAGGACGCGTCGCCGAACAACCTCGAATAACCTACGACCCCGTCACCCCAAAGGACCAGCAGGTCACCCGTGACATTGCCAAGTTTTTGCCCGAATGCCCCAAAGGTTGCCCGGTCTTGACGGGAGCGCGTCCGCAGAGTGTGCCTCGCCACCTGTGGATGCGACCAGAAGGCGTCCTCGGTCACGTCTGCGAGGGCTCCCCCTGCCGTTCGCCGCTGACCACCCGGCCCGCTCCTCCCGCAGGATCCGTCCGCTCGCACCGGCCGGCCCCGGCCCACGCAGCTCCTCAGCAGCGCTCCCGGAGCACTCCCGGAGCACTCGCCGAGCACTGCCAGCGCACTCGCCGCGCGCATCGATGTCAGGGTCGTCGCAGTCGTCGCGCATTAGAGTGGCGGCATGTCGAATCCGGACCAGGCAGCATCCCCGTCGGCCCAGCCCGTGCGCGTCGTCGTGATCGAGGACGAGCCGACGATCACCCGCGCCATCGCTGACCGGCTCACCGCCGAGGGCTGGGAGGTCTCCACCGCGCTCGATGGCCCGTCCGGGGTGCGGACGGTGGCGGAGGTGCGCCCCGACGTCGTCGTCCTCGATGTCATGCTCCCGGGCTTCGACGGCCTCGAGGTCTGCCGTCGCATCCAGGCCGACGAGCCGGTCCCGGTGCTCATGCTGACAGCCCGCGACGACGAGACCGACATGCTGGTCGGGCTCGGCGTCGGCGCGGACGACTACATGACCAAGCCGTTCTCCATGCGTGAGCTCGCCGCACGCCTCAAGGCGCTGCTGCGACGGGTGCGCCGCACGACCCCGGCGCCCGCCTCGGAGACCGAGCAGAACGTCGCGATGCAGTTCGGTGACCTGGTGATCGACCGAGCCGGCCGGCGGGTGATGAGGGCGGGCGTGCCGGCCCACCTCACCCCCACCGAGTTCGACCTCCTGCTGTGCCTCGCCAACGCCCCCGGCACCGTCCTCACCCGCGAGCAGCTGCTCGCGGACGTCTGGGACTGGATCGACGCGACGGGGACCCGCACGGTCGACTCGCACGTCAAGGCGCTGCGTCGGAAGCTCGGCGCCGACCTGGTCCGCACCGTCCACGGCGTGGGATACGCCCTGGAGGTCCCGGAGGAGGACGTGGACGAGGACTCTCTCGCAGAGGACCCCACGGACATCTCCTCGCTGCGCACGCCGGTCGACCCCCCGTCCTCCCCGTGACCACGGAGCATCCACCGGCCGACGGGTCCGCGCCGCAGGTCCCGCGCCGCAGGGTGCCGGAGCGCCTCGACGTGCGCCCCCTGGACCGCTTCCGCTCCTTCAAGGTCAAGCTCGGGATCCTGGTCGGTGCTGTCGTGCTGGTCGCGGCGCTGCTGACCCAGATCAGCATCCGCGCCGGGATCGAGCCGCTGCTGGCCATCCCCCTGGTCGTGATCGCCGCGCTCGTCTTCACCCAGCTGCTGGCGCGAGGCATGACCTCTCCTCTGCGGGAGATCACCGCGGCGGCGCGTGCGATGGCCCGTGGGGACTACACCCAGCGGATCCGTTCCAGCAGCCGTGATGAGATCGGCCAGCTCGCCGAGGCCTTCTCCACCATGGCTTCCGAGCTGGAGCAGACCGACCGCATGCGCCGCGACCTCGTCGCGAACGTGTCCCATGAGCTGCGCACTCCTGTCGCCGGCCTCCGCGCACAGCTGGAGAACCTCGTCGACGGCGTCACCGAACCGGATCCTGCCGCGCTCGAGGTGGCCCTCACCGAGACGGAGCGGCTCTCGCTGCTGGTGAACCACCTCCTGGACCTCTCCCGCCTCGACGCCGGGGTCGTCGAGCTGGACCTCGAGGACATCGAGCTCACTCCCTTCCTCCATGAGGTGGTCGACGCGGCGACCCTCGCCTCCGGCGGCCGGGACGTGCGCTGGATCGTCGAGGTGGAGCCGGCCGACCTGATGGTCACCGCCGATGCGGCGCGCATCCATCAGGTCATCCACAACCTGCTCGAGAACGCCGCTCGGCATTCCCCCGCAGGTGGCCGGATCCATATCAGCGCGGCCTGCCTCGAGGACGGCGACGGGGTACGGATCGATGTGCACGACGAGGGCCCGGGCATCGCCCTCGAGGACCGCTCCCGGGTGTTCGAGCGCTTCCAGCGGGGCGGATATGCGGACAGCTCAGGGGGAACCGGGCTGGGTCTGGCGATCGCGCGCTGGGCCGTGGGGCTGCATGGCGGCACGATCGAGGTGCTGGACGACCCGCGAACCGAGGTCGACGGCGATGGCCGTTCCTCGCTGATCCGGGTGGTCCTTCCCCAGGCCCACCTCGCGACGTGACGTCCCACACCACAGGGCCGTCAAACGCCCCCGGAGCACGCGAGCGGCGCATGCGACGAGTCCTGCTCCGTTAGGCTGTGGCTATCCGTATCACTCGACCGTGAGAAGGCTGGCGATCTCAGAGTGTCACAGCAGACACAGGGCTCCGAGAACTCGGAATTCGGCCCGAATCAGTGGCTCGTGGACTCGCTCCGCGAGCAGTGGCAGCAGGATCCCTCCAGCGTCGACCCCAGTTGGGCGGAGTACTTCTCCACCCATGGTGAGCTGACGCCCGAGGCACCTGCCCTCGACGAGCCCTCCCCGGGCAGTCCTCCCGCTGCGATGGAGCAGCAGGAGAAGACCCCGGAGGACACGTCTCCCCAGGCGGATCCCGCCACGCAGGCCGACCCTCCGTCGGCCGCTCCCGAGCCCGCACCGGCTCCTGAAGCACCCTCACCCCAGGCCGCGTCCGCCGCGGCATCCCCTCAGCGCGCGAAGGAAGCTGCTCCTGTGAACGACGAACCCGCGAAGGCCACCTCCCGGCCGACGCCCTCCGTGTCGACCACCTCGGACCGCCCGGCGAAGATCCCCACCACCACCGCGCAGATCCCCGTCGTCGAGCTGCGCGAGCCGGAGACCGTCAAGCTGCGCGGCCCCGCCGCCGCCGTCGTGCGCAACATGAACGAGTCGCTCGAGGTGCCCACGGCGACGTCCGTGCGCGATGTGCCTGTGAAGCTGCTGTTCGACAACCGCATCGTCATCAACAACCACCTCAAGCGCAACCGCGCCGGCAAGGTGTCGTTCACGCACCTCATCGGGTGGGCGATGATCGAGGCGATCACCGAGATCACCGATATGAACAACGGCTTCGCGGTCGACGAGAAGGGCAAGCCGCTCCTCCTCAAGCGCGAGGACATAAACTTCGGTCTCGCCATCGACATGCCGCGCCCCGATGGCAGCCGTGGCCTGGTCGTGCCCAGCATCAAGGGCGCCCAGCGCTTCGACTTCCTGGGCTTCTGGAGGGCCTACGAGGAAGTCGTGAGGAAGGCCCGCGGCGGCAAGCTCACGATGGACGACTTCGCGCACACCACGGTGTCGCTGACCAACCCCGGCGGCATCGGCACCGTCCACTCGATCCCCCGGCTCATGCAGGGCCAGGGCACGATCGTGGGCGTGGGCGCGATGGACTATCCCGCGCAGTTCCAGGGTGCCAGCCCCGCCACGCTCGCGGACCTCGCGGTCTCGAAGGTCATGACGCTGACCTCGACCTACGACCATCGCATCATCCAGGGCGCCGCCTCCGGCGAGTTCCTCAAGCGCATGGGCGACAAGCTCCTGGGCAAGGAGGGCTTCTACGACCGGGTGTTCGCGGCGCTGAGGATCCCGTACCAGCCGATCCGCTGGGTGCCGGACAACCCCTTCAAGGACTCCAAGTCCGAGCGCCTCGCGCGGGTCATGGACCTCATCCATGCCTTCCGCGTGCGCGGCCATCTCATGGCGGACACCGACCCGCTGCAGTACCGGGTGCGCAACCACCCCGATCTGGACGTCGAGACCCACGGGCTGACCCTGTGGGACCTCGATCGCACCTTCCCCACACGTGGTCTGGGCGGCAAGGACGAGATGCCGCTGCGCGACATCCTCGGGGTGCTGCGCGATGCCTACAGCCGCACCATCGGTGTGGAGTACATGCATATCTCCGATCCGGACGAACGCGCCTGGATCCAGGACCAGATGGAGACGCCGCGGCGTCCGTTCGACAAGGTCGAGCACACGCACATCATGGATCGGCTCAATGCTGCCGAGGCGTTCGAGACCTTCCTGCAGACCAAGTTCGTGGGCCAGAAGCGCTTCTCCCTCGAGGGCGGCGAGTCCGTCATCCCGATGCTCGACGCCGTCCTGCACGGCGCTGCGCACGACGGCGTCGACGAGGTCTGCATCGGGATGTCCCACCGCGGCCGTCTGAACGTCCTGTCCAACCTGGCCGGGAAGAGCTACGGCCAGATCTTCCAGGAGTTCGAGGGCAACTTCGGCCAGAACCCCGGCTCGGGGGACGTGAAGTACCACCTGGGCACGGAGGGCACCTACACCTCCCACGACGGCGAGACCACCAAGGTCTACCTCGCCGCGAACCCCTCGCATCTCGAGGCGGTCAACCCCGTCCTCGAGGGCATCGCCCGGGCGAAGCAGGACCGCCTCGAGCGGCCCGAGGAGTTCCCGGTGCTGCCGATCCTCGTGCACGGCGACGCGGCCTTCGCCGGCCAGGGAGTGGTCACCGAGACCCTGAACCTGTCCGAGCTGCGCGGGTACCGCACCGGCGGCACGGTGCACGTGGTCATCAACAACCAGATCGGCTTCACGACGCTGCCGGACTCCTCGCGCTCGTCGTTCTACTCGACGGACGTCGCGAAGTCGACCCAGCTGCCGATCTTCCATGTCAACGGCGATGACCCCGAGGCCTGCGTGCGGGTCGCGGAGATCGCCTTCAGCTACCGCCAGAAGTTCCATCGCGATGTCGTGATCGACATGGTCTGCTACCGCCGCCGCGGGCACAACGAGGGCGACGACCCCTCGATGACCCAGCCGCAGATGTACTCGCTGATCAACGACAAGCCCTCCACGCGCAAGCTGTACATGGAGGCGCTGATCGAGCGCGGCGACCTCACCGAGGACGAGGCCGAGGGCCTGGTCCGCAACTTCCAGGAGCACCTCGACGAGGCCTTCGCCGCGACCCGCGCCGGAGCCTCCGAGGTCGATCCGGACTCGAGCGTGCAGGGGCTGGAGCTGCCGGCCTCCCAGCGCACGGCGGCCGCCGAGGCCGGCGCCGTCGAGGGAGACGCCGTCGAGACCGCTGTGGGTGCCGAGGTGCTCTCGCACATCGGCCAGGCGTTCGGTGAGGTGCCGGACTCCTTCACGGTCCATCCCAAGCTGATGAACGTGCTCACGCGGCGCCAGCAGATGTCGACCGAGGGCAGGATCGACTGGGCCTATGGCGAGCTGCTCGCCTTCGGCTCGCTGCTCATGGAGGGCCGACGCGTGCGTCTGGCCGGTCAGGACTCCCGACGCGGCACCTTCGTGCAGCGCCACAGCGTCCTCATCGACCACGAGAAGGGCGACACCTGGACGCCCCTGTCGTACCTGTCCGACGACCAGGGACGCTTCAACGTCTACGACTCCTCGCTCTCGGAGTTCGCCGCGCTCGGCTTCGAGTACGGCTACTCGGTGGAGAACCCCGAGTCGCTCGTGCTCTGGGAGGCGCAGTTCGGAGACTTCGTCAACGGTGCGCAGACGATCATCGACGAGTTCATCTCGGCCTCGGAGCAGAAGTGGGGCCAGAACTCGAGCGTCGTGCTCCTGCTCCCCCACGGCTACGAGGGCCAGGGCCCGGACCACTCCTCCGCACGCATCGAGCGCTTCCTGCAGCTGTGCGCCGAGGACAACATGCGGGTCTCGGCCCCGTCGACCCCCGCGAGCTACTTCCATCTGCTGCGCCGACAGGCCAAGCTCGAGCCGAAGCGTCCGCTGATCGTCTTCACGCCGAAGTCGATGCTGCGCAACAAGGCGGCCGTCAGCTCCGTCGAGGACTTCACCACCGGTGGCTTCGAACCCGTGCTGGCCGACACCACCGTCGATCCCTCGGCGGTCAAGCGCGTCCTGCTCACCTCGGGGAAGGTGTACTGGGACCTCGTCGCCTGGCGGGAGAAGCAGGGGCTGACCGATACCGCGATCGTGCGCATCGAGCAGCTGTACCCGCTGCCCGCCGAGGAGATCCTCGAGGTGCTCGAGTCGTACCCCGACGCCGAGCTCACCTGGGTCCAGGAGGAGCCGCAGAACCAGGGCGCCTGGTCCTTCATGGCCGTGAACTTCGCGGTCGAGGTGGGCCGCACGCTGAAGGTCGTGGCGCGTGCCGCGTCGGCCTCCCCGGCGACCGGCTCCAACGCCACGCACAACGCCGAGCAGGAAGTTCTGCTCGTCCGTGCATGCGAGTCGTGAGCGCCAGGTGGGGGTGGCGGGGTCGCCCGCGGCCCCCACCGTCGTTTCAGTTGACGTTCCCGTCCCAGGCCCAGGAGGTCCCGGTGCAGACTGTGCCCACATCGTCCGCCACGGATCCGGATTCCCGGATCCGGATCATCGCACTCGGAGACGAGCTCCTCGCCGGTATCGGTGATGCTCGTGCCCTGGGCTGGCTCGGCCGTGCCGTCGCCAGCGAACAGGGGGCGCACAATCGCCTCGACGTGTTCACGTCGGCGCTGCCCGGTGAGTCCTCCGCCTCCCTCGCGGACCGCTGGGACGACGAGGTGCAGCGTCGGATGGATCAGGCCGCACAGTCCGACGGCAGCGTCGATCACCGCGTCGTGCTCGCCCTGGGGCGCGCGGACGTCGCGGCCGGGGTCTCCCTGGCCCGCTCCCGGCTCAACCTGGCCAAGGTGCTCGACGGGCTCGAGCGGCTGCGGATCCCGGCTTTCGTGGTCGGGCCGCCGCCCAGCCGCGACCCGGGGATCACGCAGGGCGTCCGAGAGCTGTCGGGAGCCTTCGAGGACGTCTGCTCACGCCGTCGCATCCCCTATGTCGACCTCGTCGGCGGGCTCGTCGGGCACGAGCAGTGGGAGACCGACGTCGCCCGATCCCCGGGGGATCACCCGGGACAGACCGGATACGGGCTCGTGGCCTGGCTGGTCCTGCACGGAGGCTTCGGCTCCTGGTTGGGGACCTCCTCCTGACCGAGTGACCTCCGCCTCAGCGAGGTCTGCCGGCCCGTTCCGCGAGCTGGCCGGGCCCCACCATGTGGCACAATCGTCGGGTTACCCGGGCGAGGAAGGAGAACGTGATGAGCAAGCGAGGACGTAAGCGCAAGTCTCGCCGTAAGAACGGCGCAAATCACGGCAAGCGCCCCAACTGCTGACCGTGATGCCGCTGCTGGCGGCATGACAGAGGGCCCCTCCCATCTCGGGAGGGGCCCTCTGTCATGCCCGGCCGTGCCCGGCTGCTCCGAGCTCGGCCCGAGTTCAGCTGCCCGGGATCTCCCCCTGGACGCTGGTGGAGGTGATGCGCACGCTGGTCGTCCCGTCGACCTCGGTGGTCCGCGTGACGGAGACGGTGCGGCACTGCACGGCGATCCGCTCCCGGAGGGAGGTCGGCGCACGGTCCTCGGTGCAGCTGCGGCGCACGAGCTCCTTGATGCGCCGCACGCGCTCCCATTCGTCGGCGCACTCGGGGCAGTCCTCCGTGTGCCGTGCCATCCGCTCGACGGTCTCGCGCGGGAGCTCACCGTCCAGGGCTTCGTCGAGCCGATAACGCGGGTCGCGGCGGCTCTCCGGTGTGGGGCCGTCCGCGGTGAGATCGGTGTCGCGTGCCGTCTTCTCGTCCTGGTTCATCGTTCCTCCTCCCGGTCCATCGATCGGGTGTCGTCCTGGTCGGTCCCGCTCGCGGCGGGGGCCGAGGGATCATCGCGCAGGTATCCGCTGCGGTAGGCATAGTCGGAGAGCATCTCGCGCAGCTGGCGACGGCCGCGGTGCAGCCGCGACATCACGGTGCCGATGGGGGTGCCCATGATCTCCGCGATCTCCTTGTAGGCGAAGCCTTCGACGTCCGCGTAGTAGACGGCCATGCGGTAGTCCTCCCGCAGCTCGCCCAGCGCGTCCTTGACCGCGGAGTCCGGCAGGTGGTCCAGCGCCTCGGTCTCCGCGGAGCGCAGACCGCTGCTGGTGTGCGAGCCGACCTCGGCGAGCTGCCAGTCCTCGACGGTGTCGCTCCAGGCCTCCTTGGGCCGGCGCTGCTTCTGCCGGTACGTCGAGATGTAGCCGTTGGTCATGATCCGGTACAGCCAGGCGCGCATGTTCGTGCCCGGGGTGAATCGGTCCCGGGCGCGGAAGGCCTTCATGAAGGTCTCCTGCACCAGGTCCTCTGCGTCGTGGGGATTGCGGGTCATCCGGAGTGCGCCGCCGTAGAGCGAGTCGAGGTGGGACAGGGCCTCGGACTCGAAATCGAACTCGGCGACACCGCCGGTGGCGTCGCCGTCGGGCGCGCCGTCCGGAAGGCCCGTGTCTGGGCTCGGGGCGGGATCTGTCTGGGTCATCGCCCTCCAACCTACGCCAGGTCGGCGGGGAGGAGCTTGCCTCAGCACCGCTGTCGTCATACGCGTTCCATCCCTCCGGTCCGCTGTCGTCTCGTTCCTGAGCCCCTGCCGGTCGGCTCCGGGAGCATGCTCTGGGGAGCCGGGCGCTCCGGTTCCACAGGGTGCAACGCTTCAGGCATCACGAATGTTCCCTGGGCGGTAGTCTGGACGTCGGTGACCTCCCGGGCAGGACTTCCCTGCCCCGCCCGGCGTCACCGGAACTGCTTGCCCCCGTACAGAACGTGAGGACACCATGGCCCTGGTCCGACGCATCGCTCGCCCCCTGCTCGCCGCTCCCTTCATCGTCGAAGGTGTGCGCACCGTCATGCGCCCCGAGCGCGAGATCGACGTCTACCCCCAGGCGTTCGACGCGTTCGATTCGACGCTCGCCAAGACGTCGGCCCCGAACTTCCTGGACGCCCGCACCGTGGTGCGCGCCGCCGGAGCGGTCGCCGCAGGCGCTGGTGTCCTGTACGCGACGAACCGCTACCCGCGCGCCGCAGCCGCCGCCCTCCTGATGACCACGTCGGTCGGCTGGGCCGGTCGCAAGAAGGTCTGGGAGCTGCGCGGCGAGGAGCGCATGGAAGAGATCCAGTCGATCCTCACCGACGCCGGCCTGCTCGGCGGCGTGCTGCTGGCCGTGGTCGACCACGACGGGCGCCCGTCGCACGGCTACCAGGTGAACCAGTTCGTCGAGCGCAGCCAGAAGAAGGCCGCCGCGAAGCAGCGTGAGCTCGAGAAGAAGTCCGAGCAGCTGGAGAAGAAGGCGAGGAGCGCGGTGGGAACCGCCCAGAAGCAGCTCGCCGCGCAGCAAGGCTGACGCCCGGTGGTCTCCGAGGTGCTGTGGACCGCTCCGGTCGCTGATCGCCCCGTCGACGCCCTGGTCCGGGTGCCGGGTTCGAAATCCCTGACCGCACGGTGGATGCTGCTGGCCGCCGCGGCGAACGAGCCGTCCGAGCTGCGAGGAGCCCTCGTCTCCCGCGACACCCGCTTGATGCGAGATGCCCTGGAGCGCCTCGGGGCGACCCTCGAGGTGCGGGACGACTCCCTGCTGGTGACCCCGCTCCCGCCGCCGTCGGAGCATCCGGAGCCACCGGTGGAGATCCACACGGGTCTGGCCGGCACCGTGATGCGCTTCGTCCCGATGCTCGCGGCCCTGCACCACGGGGACGTGCGGTTCACCGGTGACGAAGGAGCCCTGGCCCGACCCATGGGACCGGTCATCGACGTGCTGCGCCGGCAGGGGGTCGAGGTCACCGAGCACGGCGAGCCCGGGCACCTCCCCCTCACCGTGCACGGCACGGGCCGCCTCCGCGGCGGGACCGTCGAGGTCGATGCGTCGGCCTCGAGCCAGTTCATCTCGAACGCCCTGCTGGTCGCGGCGCGCGCCGATGCCGATCTCGAGCTGGTGCACGTGGGCGAGAAGCTCCCCTCGCTCCCCCACATCGAGATGACGCTGGCGACCCTGCGTCAGGTCGGCATCGACGGCTCGCACAGCACGGACGACCAGGGGCGCCATCGGTGGCGCGTCAGCACCGGCGCGATCCGGCCCGTGCGCATCGTCGTCGAGCCCGATCTCTCCAATGCCGGGCCGTTCCTGGCTGCGGCGCTGGTCACCGGTGGCACCATCGCCGTGGACGACTGGCCGGAGACCACCACGCAGCCCGGCGATGCCTACCGCGACCTGCTCACCCGGATGGGTGCGGAGGTCTGGCGGGAGGACACGTCGATCTGCGTGAGCGGCACCGGTGCCCTCCACGGGATCGACGCCGACCTGTCCGCGGTCGGCGAGCTGACCCCCACCATCGCGGCTCTCGCCGCGCTGGCCGATTCACCCTCCACCCTGCGAGGCGTGGGCCATCTGCGCGGTCATGAGACGGATCGGCTGAAGGCACTCGCCACGGAGCTCACCAAGCTCGGTGCCCGCACCCTCGAGCTCGAGGACGGCCTGGAGATCCATCCGGGCGAGCTGCGCGGCACGGTCTTCGAGACCTATGAGGACCACCGCATGGCCACCGCCGCCGCGATCATCGGGCTGCGCGTGCCCGAGCTGCGCGTGGTCAACATCGGGACCACCCAGAAGACCCTGCCGGACTTCGTGGGGATGTGGTTGTCGATGCTGCACACCGAGCCTCTCGCGGACGGCGACGCGTGAGCCGATCGGCCCGGGAGTACGACGAGTCCGACATCCGCGTCCGGCCCAACCGACGCGGATCCCGTCCCCGCACGAAGGATCGTCCCAAGCACGAGGACGCGATCACGGCGCGCGTGGTGTCGGTGGACCGCGGCCGCTGGCGCACCGTGGTCGCCGCCGGGACTCCCGAGGAGCGCACCGTCACGGCGATGCGCGCCCGGGAGCTCGGCCGCTCCCCCGTCGTGCCCGGCGATCTGGTCGCGCTCGTCGGTGACACCTCGGGCCGCGACGGCTCCCTCGCCCGGATCGTGCGGATCCAGGAGCGCAGCTCCTTCCTGCGGCGCAGCGCCGACGACGACGACTCCACGGAGCGCCCCCTGGTCGCCAACGTGGACCTCATGGTCATGGTCACCGCGGTGGCCGAACCGGAACCCCGCGGCGGCATGATCGACCGCTGCCTCGTCGCCGCCTATGTGGCGGGGATCGATGCCCTGCTCGTGCTGACCAAGGCCGACCTGCGCTCCCCCGAGCAGTTCCTGCACACGTACGCACCGCTCGGGCTCGACCACGTGGTCACCCAGCGGGAGAGCTCCGGCGGGATCATCGGGCTCGAGCAGGTGCGCGAACGGCTCGACGGCCGGGTCAGCGTGCTCATCGGGCACTCGGGCGTCGGGAAGTCCACCCTGATCAACGCCCTGGTCCCGGGGACGGACCGCGCCATCGGGGTGGTCAACGACGTCACCGGTCGGGGCCGGCACACCTCGTCCTCCGCGCTCGCGATGCAGCTCCCCGCCGCTGAGGGGTCGGAGCGGGTCGAGGACTCCGGCGGCTGGGTGATCGACACCCCCGGTGTACGGTCCTTCGGCCTGGGCCACGTGGACCCCGACGAGCTGCTCGACGCCTTCGCCGATCTCGCCGCGCTCGCGGAGTCCTGCCCTCGTGGATGCACCCATCTCGAGGACGCCTCCGACTGTGCCCTCGACGCCCTGGTCGCCGAGGGGAGAGCGGGGAGCGCCGGCTCCGCCCGCCTGGTCTCGTACCGGAGATTGGCCGTCACCCTGCGGAAGAACGACCCCTGGGCTCTCTGAGCGCGCTGCGGACTCGGGCATGCTCTCTCCGAGGCGGCCTCCTGCACACCCTGCACCGAGGCGGTTGTGGCCGTCCGGGCGGTTTCCATTCCGCGTCGCTGCCCCGTCGGAGCGATCCATCGCTCTAGGGTGGGCTCATGTCCAGCCGCTATGCCGATGATCTGCGCCTCGCCCATGTGCTCGCCGACGCCGTGGATCAGCTGACCATGTCTCGCTTCAAGGCGCAGGACCTCGAGGTCACCACCAAGCCGGATCTCACCGAGGTCACCGACGCAGACAAGGCCGCCGAGCAGCTCGTGCGCTCGCAGCTGTCCCGTTCCCGGTCCCGCGACCAGGTGATCGGTGAGGAGTTCGGGAGCACCGGGTCCGCCTCCCGGCAATGGGTGATCGACCCGATCGACGGCACCAGCAACTTCGTGCGCGGGGTGCCGGTATGGGCCACGCTCATCGGCCTAATCGAGGACGGCCGGCCCGTCGTCGGACTGGTCTCCGCGCCCTCGCTCTCCCGGCGCTGGTGGGGCGGGACGGATGCGGGCGCCTGGACCGGTTCGCGGATCAACAATGCCTCCCGCCTCCAGGTGTCCCAGGTCAGCCGGGTGGAGGAGGCTTCACTGTCGTACTCCTCCCTGCACGGCTGGGCGGATCATGATCGTCTCCCCCAGATGCTGAACCTCATGCAGCGCTTCTGGCGCACGCGGGCCTACGGCGACTTCTGGTCGTACATGCTGGTCGCCGAAGGAGCGGTCGACGCCGCCTGCGAGCCTGAGCTCGCCCTGCACGACATGGTGGCGCTGGCCCCGATCCTCACGGAGGCCGGCGGGCGCTTCTCGTCGCTCGAGGGCGAGGACGGCCCCTTCGGGGGCAGCGCTGTGGCCACCAACGGTCTGCTGCACGAGGAGCTCCTCACCGCGCTCGCCCCGCACGAGCGCTGACCCGGCTCCCCGCCGATCCGTCTCCCTGTCTCCCCGCCTCCCCGTCCGTCCACGCCGCTGCCGGCCAGGTGCTGAGGCTGGTGCAGGTGCCGGTCGTGCGCCTCGGGCTCGGCGGGACGGACCTCCCAGACCACGGTCCGCGCGCATCGGTAGACTCGGGATGTCGTGACCTCGAACCGTGAAGGGACCCCCATCCACATGACCGTCAAGCGCGTCGCCCTGCTGACCGCAGGTGGCTATGCCCCCTGCCTGTCCTCCGCCGTCGGCGGCCTCATCGAGCGGTACACCGAGCTGGTGCCCGATGTCGAGATCATCGCCTACAAGCATGGCTACTGGGGCCTGCTGTCCGGCGAGAAGATCGTCATCGACGACGAGGTGCGCGCCGGCGCCCACGTGCTGCACAACTACGGCGGCTCCCCGATCGGGAACTCGCGCGTCAAGCTCACCAACACCGCGAACCTCGTCGAGCGCGGGCTGATCCAGGAGGGCGAGAACGCCCTCGAGGTCGCGGCGAACAAGCTCATGGCCGACGGCGTGGACGTCCTGCACACCATCGGCGGCGACGACACCAACACCACGGCCGCGGATCTCGCGAAGTACCTCCACGAGAACGGTCACGAGCTGCAGGTCGTGGGCCTGCCCAAGACCATCGACAACGACATCGTGCCGATCCGTCAGTCCCTCGGCGCGCGGACCGCCGCCGAGCAGACCAGCATCTTCGCGCAGAACATCATCGCCGAGCACGGCTCGAACCCGAAGATGCTGATCATCCACGAGATCATGGGCCGCGCCTGCGGCTATCTCACCGCGGAGGCCGCCGCGTACTACCAGACCTGGCACTCCCAGCAGGAGTGGCTGCCCGGGATCGGCCACCGCGCCGAGCGCTGGGACGTCCACGCCGTGTTCCTGCCGGAGCTCGCCCTGGACATCGAGGCGGAGGCCGAGCGCCTGAAGGCGGTCATGGACGATGCCGGCTGCGTGAACATCTTCCTGTCCGAGGGCGCCGGCATCCCGGAGATCATCGCCGAGATGCAGGCCCGCGGCGAGGAGCCGGAGAAGGATCCCTTCGGTCACGTGAAGATCGATCAGATCAACCCCGGTCAGTGGTTCGCGAAGCAGTTCGCCGAGAAGCTCGGCGCGGAGAAGGTCATGGTCCAGAAGTCGGGCTACTTCTCGCGCTCCGCGAAGGCCAACGCCGACGATCTGCGCCTGATCAAGTCCATGACCGACTACGCCGTGCAGGTCGCGCTCGAGGGCGGCTCCGGCCTCGTGGGCCACGACGAGGAGCGCGGCGATGTGCTGCGCGCCGTGGAGTTCGAGCGGGTCGCCGGGCACAAGGCGTTCGACGTCACCCAGTCCTGGTTCCAGGACGTCATGGAGCGCACCGGCCAGACCATCGTCCCGGTCCAGGCCGACTGAGCTCGCTGAGCTCACTGAGCCGACAACACCCCTGAGCCCGGAGTCCTCTCCCGTGAGCGCCGCCGATCCGAAGCACATCGCCCGGCGGCCTCGGGTGCGGACCTGGCGTCGCACTCTTCGCGCGCTCGCCCGTCGTGGGCGGGCGCGCGACGCATTGGACGACAGAGCAGCCGGCGGGGCCGACGAGCGTGCTGTGGGCGACGAGCGTGCACGGGCCGACGGACGTGCTGGAGCCGACGGACGTGCCGAGCCCGACGCACGACCCGGCCTCACGCAGCTCAGCCCCGGGCCGGCAGGCACGGACTGGAGGCTCGATGACGGTCCGCTGTGGCCACGGCGCCCGCTCCGTCCGCAGCAGGGCCGTCTGGGCGACTGCTGGGTCCTTGCGTCGATGCTCGCGATCCACGAGACGGCGCCGGAGCGCCTCGGGGACCTGCTGTCAGCAGGTGCTGACGGCACGGTGGAGGTGCGTCTGCCCGCCGTCCCCGCACCGATCCTGGTGGATCGCCGGATGCCCGTCGATGGCGCCGGGCGCTTCGTCTACGGCCGACGGGAGGGCGCGAATCCCGGCTGGGTCGGTGTGCTCGAGAAGGCTGTGGCCGCGCATGTGGCCGGTGGGTACGGCTCCCTGCAACGCGGGTTCGCCCGGTTCGGGCTCGAGCTGCTGCTGGGGATGCCGGTGCGCTCGAGCCTGCGGCTGCCCTCGGCGCGCCGGATCGACGCGTGGCGGCAGGAGCATCGCGCGATCGCCGCGTCCACCCATCCGCTCAGCGGCCGCGTGATGACTCAGCATAGCCCGCTGCCGCCCAACCACGTCTTCGCGGTCGTCGGAGCGGATCCTCACAGCGGACACGTGCATCTGCGCAATCCCACCCGCCCCGGACAGGTGCTGGTCCTCGACGCCCGCACGTTCCGCCGCGGCTTCCTGTCGATCGACGTGTCGCCGCCCCTGCGCTGAACCCTGCCGCTCGGCGACGTCCCCACGGCGCAGCGACGTTCAGGGCCCAGCGGCGCCCCCGACGTTCCGGCGGCACAGCGGCGTCCTGACGACACAGCGACGTTCCGACAGCTCAGCGGCGGCTCGGATCGACCTCGGCGAAGGTGCGCAGCCATTCGTCGGCGATCAGGCGGTGCCCGGCGATGGTGGGGTGCACGCCGTCGTCTGCGAGTCCCGCCGGGGTGTGCCCCACGGTCCATGCCGTCTCGAGCACCTTCTCGAGGTCCACCACGGAGTGCTGGAACTCGCGGGCGAGGTCGCGGATGATCGTGACCTTCGCGTGGAGGTCGTCGTGGATCTGGGCCATCTCGTCGCTGACATCGGCGACGAACGGGATCACCAGGAGCACGGGCGCGGCCGGACGCGTCGCGGAGAGCTGATCGAGGAGATACCGGTATCCGGCCTCGAAATCCTCCTCGGTGACGAGCTCACCGCGCGTGTACCGGTGCCAGGAATCGTTGACCCCGACGTAGATGGTCACGACCTGGGGGTCGTGCGCGAGGCAGTCGGAGCCGAATCGCTCCACGAGATCCTCCACCTTGTCGCCCCCGATCCCCCGGTTGATCACGCGGGCAGTGGGCTCATGGGCGGCGAAGTGCTCGGCCAGCAGCCTCACGTAGCCGTAGCCGAGGCCGTCGGGGTCCTCGGTGCGGGAGCAGTCGGTGATCGAATCCCCGATGAACAGCAGCGTCCGGGACTCAGGAAGGGATGGCGTCGTCGTCATGTCCAGATTCTGTCAGACCCTGCCCGAACCAACGTCGCAGCGACATGATGACCGGTCCTGGCACTGCACCGTCCGGACGACACTGCACCGTCCAGGCATCACCTCGACTGCCACCCGTTGATCAGCAGGTGGAACACCGTCTCGACGACCGCTTCAGGAGCGGGAGCTCCTCGCACCAGCGTGGGGATCTCCAGGATGAACCGCGCGAGGGTCGAGCTCGCGAGATCGTCCGCTTCACGCCCGAGCTCTTCGGCGATGGCGACGCCCAGAGCGCCTGCATGACGCATCCACATCCGCTCGGAGTATTCGCGCAGGGCCGGCGTCTGCTCCACCAGCGCACTGAATGTCTCCAGTCTCGGGTCGGACGCCGTCCGCGCCCAGGCGGTCAGCGCGTGGATGCGCAGCGCTTCGATCACGTCCTGACCCGCAGGCCGCTGACGCACGGCGGCGACGAGGTCCTGTTCGACGTCCGCCTCGCGGTCGAAGACCAGCGCTTCCTTCCCCCGGAAGTGCGCGAAGAGCGTGGTGGTCGACACGTCGGCCCGCTCCGCGATGTCGCGGATGCTCACCTGGTCGTACCCGTCGCGGACGAACAGCTCCAGGGCGGCATCGGCAATGGCCTGCCTGGTGGCGGCCTTCTTGCGTTCGCGACGTCCGACAGGTGGTGACACTGACATACCGCGATCGTACCGCATACCTTGACCGAGTCCGAAACTGGACTCATTGCACTTTCGGGCTGATTCTGTTCTGCTGAGCCTCGGCCCTCGAAAGGAAGCCCCCATGAGCTCCCCCACACCCCAGCAAGCACGAATCAGCATCATCGGCGCAGGGCCCGGAGGCCTCGTCGCCGCCCGGATCCTGCAACAGCACGGCATCGCGGTGACCGTGCACGACCGCGACCCGAATGCGAACCACCGCAACCAGGGCGGCTCGCTCGATCTTCACGACGACGACGGACAGGTCGCACTGCGCGAAGCAGGCCTCCTCGATGAGTTCTTCGAGCTCGCCCGGTTCGAGGGACAGGAGATGCGCCAGCTCGACGCCGAGGGCACACTGCTCGCCCACCATCTGCCCCAGGCGGACGAGACCGCGAGCCCCGAGATCGATCGCGGACTGCTCCGCGACCTCCTCATGACGTCGCTCGACCCCGGGACGATCCGATGGGCCGCACCCTCACATCGGTCGGAGGTTCGACAGGCGGCCCACGGACTCTCACGTTCGCCGACGGCACGACGAGCGAGGCTGACCTGGTGATCGGCGCGGATGGCGCCTCATCCCGAGTCCGAGCCGCCGTCTCCTCGGCCACACCGAGCTATACCGGGGTCAGCTTCCTCGAAGCCTGGTTCGAGGAGATGGAGACCATGCATCCTGAACTTGCCGAGCTGGTCGGGCACGGCAGCGCCCATGCGGCCGATGGAACGCGCGGCCTTTTCGCACAGCGGAACGGCGACGGCCACATGCGGGTCTACATCATGCAGCGCACATCCGCGGACTGGATAGCGTCGAATGCGCTGCGACCCGACGACACGAAGGGGATCCGAGCGCTCCTGCTGGCCGAGTACGGCGACTGGTCGCCACTTCTGCCGCGGTTGATCACGGACAATGACGGTCCGTATGTCGACCGGCCGCTCTTCGCCCTCCCGGTGCCGCACGCCTAGGAGCACTCCCCCTCCGTGACGCTCCTGGGCGACGCCGCACACCTCATGCCGCCCCTCGGCGTAGGGGTGAACCTCGCGATGCTCGATGCCGCGGAGCTCGCTCGCGCCCTCGTGGACTCCGCGTCGGTGGACGAGGCGGTACGCGCCTACGAGGAGAGGATGCTCCCGAGATCGGCCGAGATCGCCACGTTGCTCGAGGGCGGCGCCGACGGGATGCTGGCCGTCCCTGACCCTGCCGAGGTGGCCGGCTGGTCCGATGACGCTCGAGCCTCCTGACTGACGAGCGGCTTCGAAGCTGGCCCGAGCGAGCGCAGCCAGCCAGCCAGCCAGCCAGCCAGCCAGCCAGCCAGCCAGCCAGTGATGATGTCTCCGAACCCCACGCCCTAGACTGAGGATCGACCGATCGCGGGTCCGATGCCGATCGCGGCTCGCGACCGTCTCTCCCTTCCCGGATGACTCGTAGGGGTTCGATGATGCCTGCCCTCACTCTGCCCGCGCTCCCCTTCCCGCTCGACCCGTCGAACGTGCCATTCGAGGTCGTCGGCGAGGACGAGCTGCGGGCCACCTCCCAGGCCAGGACCGACATCTTCGCCCCGCCCTTCCCCGGCGCGGAGCCCACGCTCGATGCAGGGACGTTGTTCGGCACGGCGCCGGACGGAGACTTCCAGTTCAGCGCACGTATCACGGTCGACTTCCGTTCGACCTTCGATGCCGGGGTGCTGATGCTCTGGCACGACGAGCAGCACTGGGCGAAGCTGTGCTTCGAGTCCGCTCCGGACGGCAGCCCGACCGTGGTGTCCGTCGTCAACCGCACCGTCTCCGATGACGCGAACGCGCAGATCGTCACGGCCGAGCACGTGTGGATGAGGATCAGCCGGGTGGATGGCATCTTCCTGTTCCACAGCTCGTTCGACGGCCTGCGGTGGGACATGGTGCGCCTCTTCGCCCTGGAGTCCCCCGATCCTCTGCAGATCGGCTTCGAGGTGCAGTCGCCGACCGGCGAAGGCTGCGATGTCGTCTTCGACCAGATCTCCTTCACAGCAATACGGCTGGAGGGTCAGCGCGACGGCTCCTGAGAACTCGTAACACCAGGAATCGGGGCTCTGGAGCATCCCTGGTTCTCTGCCGCGGCCTCGTCGACCGCGGTGAACACGGCGTCGAGCGTCGGCGCCGCGCGGCAGGTGATCTGAGGGTGCGGCCGATGGAGCGAACGATGCCGGCACTGTCGGATGCACGAAGAACTAGGGCCCCTGGTCAGTGTTTCCACTGGCCAGGGGCCCTATCTCGTAGCGGGGGCAGGATTTGAACCTACGACCTCCGGGTTATGAGCCCGGCGAGCTACCGAACTGCTCCACCCCGCGTCGGTAACCATTACTTTACGGCGTTCGTCGCCGCGCGTCCAACCAGGGGAAACAGAATGTCAGAGTCATCACGGCGGCATCGGCCAGTGCACCTGCCTACAACAGGCGCACAGACCGAAGCTGCCGATCTGAACTCCGCGAACTCCGGGCCGAATGACGGACCATGGAAGCCGGACGGGCGTCGGCCTGGCCGACGAGGCCAGGCAGTGCGCGTTGCCTCGTGCCCCACTGCAGTCGATCTCCCCCCATGGACCGGCACTGGCCATCCAGCACTGGGCGCGCTTCCGGGGAATAGCAGAAGGCCCCTGATCAGTGTCTCCACTGGCCAGGGGCCTTCTCTTCGTAGCGGGGGCAGGATTTGAACCTACGACCTCCGGGTTATGAGCCCGGCGAGCTACCGAACTGCTCCACCCCGCGTCGGTAATCATCACTTTACGGGGATCGTGCACCGGCGTCCAACCAGACCCCTCCCGACGTGTGCCATGACACGTTCACAGCCCGTTCACCTGGGTGGACTCGCATGGACGGACGGCAGGACGCCCGGCACCCCGGTCGTGGACCAGGGGTGCCGGGCGTCCTGCGGATCGCTCAGGAACCTCAGTCGGTCAGCCTTCGCCACCGTCCGACCCAGCCGGCGTGCCGGCCCCACCGAGTTCCTCATTGGCCGCGACGGCCCGGTTCAGGGCATCGGCGAGCTGGTCCTGGGCCTTGCCGTAGGCGGCCCAGTCACCATCGGCCATCGCCTTCTCGGAGTCTGCCACCGCGGTGTCCATGTCCGTGAGGGCCTGGTCGAGCTGCTCCTGCGTGGTGCCGGCGTCCGCTGCAGGCTTCTCGCCGTCGGCTGGCTTCTTCCCGTCAGCAGGAGCATCGACCGCACCTTCACCGGTCTCGGTGTCGGCCGTCCCGGCGACCCCGTCGGGATCGGAGACCGAGGCGTCGCCGGCGGTCGCTCCGGAGTCGCCGCCGAAGACGAGGTCGAGCGCCTCGTCGAGCGTCGGGGCGAACCCGATCTTCTCGCCGAAGGAGACCAGCACCATCTGGAGCAGCGGGTACTGGGTGCCGCCGCCGGAGGCGGAGGACTGCAGGTAGACGGGCTGCACGTACAGCAGTCCGCCACCGACAGGCAGCGTGAGCAGGTTGCCGTTGATCACCTCGGAGTTACCGGACTTCAGCAGGTTCAGTGCCTGCGAGACGTTCGGCTCCGAGTTGAACGTGGCCTGCACCTGGCCGGGTCCGTTCACGGGGTTGGTGGCAGGCAGCACGAGCAGAGTCATGTTGCCGTAGGTGTCCGCCGGATTCCCCTTGTCCTTGCCGGTCTCCGAGTCGACGGCGAGGAAGCCTGTCAGCACGTTCTGCCCCTGGGCCGGGATGTAGCTCGAGGAGAGCGTGAAGCCGGGCTTCTCCATACCGGGGATCTGCATGGTGAGGTACATCGGAGGCTGCGCGGCCTGCGCCCCCGTGGTGCCGTCAGGATTGGTGGGCGCCGGCCTGGTGGGATCCGGAGGCGTCTCCCAGAAGTCCTGGGCACCGAAGAAGTCGTCGGCCTCGGTCACGTGGTACGTGCCCAGCAGCTCACGCTGCGCCTTGAAGTAGTCCGACGGGTAGCGCAGGTGGCTCATCAGCTCACCGCTGATATCGCTGGCCGGGTGGATCGCCTTGGGGAACACCTCGGACCACGCCTTGAGGATCGGATCCTCCGTGTCCCAGGCGTACAGGGTCACCGAGCCGTCGAAGGCATTGACGGTGGCCTTGACCCCGTTGCGCATGTAGTTCGCGCTGTGCTCGCGATTCTGAGAGGTCTCTCCCGGGTCGGTCTGCGAATCGGAGATCGCCGTGTCGAGGTTGAGGGTGCGCGAATAGGGATAGGCATCGGTAGTGGTGTAGCCATCGATCACCCACACCAGCTCGTCGTCGACGACCGCCGGATACATCTGCGAGTCGAGCGAGAGGAAGGGAGCGACCTCACGGACACGCTGCTGCGGATCGCGGTCGTACAGGATCTGCGATTCCTCGTTGAGATAGCCGGAGATCACGACGTTGGGATCACGGAACTTGATCGAGTAGAGCAGCTGGTTGAAGAACCCGCCGACGGACGGGCCGCCATCACCCTGATAGGTGTTGTTGACCTGCTGGCCGCCCTCCTCGCCATCCGTGCCCGACTGGTAGTCGAATTCCTCGGGATCCGCCCCCTCGGGGGCACCGACGATGGAGTAGTCCGGGGAGTGCTTGCCGAAGTACACCCGCTCCTCGTACTCTCCGAACGCGCCCTTGCCCGGGACCCCGGACTGCAGGAAGCTCGGTTCGCCATCGGCGTTGCGCCGGTTCCCATAGGCGGCGGCCGCGCCATATCCGTGGGTGTAGATGATGTGCTGGTCGACCCAGGATCGAGTGTTGAGCTCGAACTTGTCCGGTCGCAGCTCGCGCACACCGATGACGGTGTCCTGGAGCTCCCCGTCCATCTCATAGCGGTCCACGCTGAGGACCTTGTCGAATCCCCAGTAACGACGGTTCGCTTCTCGCTGCTCGAAAGTGGGCGAGATGATGTTGGGATCCATCAGACGGATCTGCGTGGTGGTCGAGGCGTCCTCACGCAGCGCTCCGGACTCGGCATCGGTGGTGGCGGTGTACGGCACCTCGTCGACGTCATCGATGTTGAAGGCGGCGCGGGTCGCGTCGATGTTCCGCTGGATGTAGGGCTGCTCGAGCGTGCGCTCGTTGGGCTGGACCTTGAACTGCTGGATGGCCCAGGGGTACAGGCTGCCGACGGCGAGCGTGGACAGGATCATCAGGCCCGCACCGATCGCGGGGATCCTCCAGTCCGAGCGGAAGATCCACAGCACGAACAGCGCGGCAACCGCCACGGAGGCGATCGCGAGGATCGTCTGCGCCGGAAGGATGGCGTGGACGTCGGTGTAGGACGCCCCGTGGAAGCGATCGTTCTGGTTCACGAGCATGTCGTAGCGCTGGAACCAGTGGCCGGCGCCGAGCAGGAGCACGTAGATCGTGGCGAGCACACCGAGATGCCGGCGCGCGGATCGCGTGACCTCGAGGCCGTTCTCCTGGCCCCAGGCGACGCCGCCGTAGATGAAGTGGCCGATGAGCGCTCCGACGATCGCCACCAGCATCACGAACTGCCCGAAGGAGATGATCAGGTCGATCACCGGGAGGGTGAAGACGTAGAAGCCGACGTCGTTCCCGAAGATCGGATCGGTCTCCCCGAACTTCTGGGGATGCAGGAACAGCTGCACCGCCTGCCAGCTGCGGGAGGCGGCAAGACCGCCAAAGGCACCGATGATCAGGGGCGCTGCGATGGTCAGACCCTTCCGCAGCGGATCGACGGCGGCGCGGAACTGCTCGAGCGCTTCCTGCTCCCGGGTGACCGGCGGATAGATCGGGCGCTTGGCGTAGCCGATGCGCAGGCTGAAGAACAACGGCACGGCGAAGAGGATGAACCCGAGGACGAACAGGATGCCCTGCGTGAGCCAGCGGACGGTGAGCACATCGGTGAACTCGAGCTGATCCATCCAGAGGTACTTGGTCCACACCTCGGAAGCGACCACCAGCAGCACGACCAGTGCTGCGATGACGATCGCGGTGATCCCGAGTGGCGAGATCCTCCGGGTCGTGGACGTGCTCGAATCAGGGGCCGGACGCGGGCGCGGCCGGGGTGCATCGCCGAATGGGGCGGAGAAACTCACGGATAACCTCGGGTGCCTCGGTGTCGGAGCCCACGGGTCCCCTGCGCCAGCGCAGGAGGAGTGACCGGTCTCCGGGTACAGTGTGGTGCCGCCGCACACAGAGCGGTGACGCGTCCATTCTGTCAGGCGAACCTGTAAGGGACCTCTCGATCCGATGACGACTCCCGAAACGGACCCACTCGACGCTCCGACCGCGGCCCTCGCCGCAGCGGTGCTCGACATCTCCCGTCATATCGAGGGCACTCCCCTCCCCGCACCGCGCCTCTATGCGCTGGCCCGCAGCGCCGAGCTGATGGCCGCCTCCCCCGCTCTCGCCGGCCTGCTCGGCGTCGGCACGGACGGCACCGGCGCCCCGGATGATCTGCATCTGACACCGATCGACCTCGACGAGGACTCCTCGGACCAGAGCTCAGCGCCCGCCGCACAGGACCCCTTGGCCGCACTGCAGGTCGTGCAATGGCCGGATCTTGCGGCCGGCGGCGCGATCGCCTGCGAGCTCTCACCGTCCAGCTGGACGCTGCATGAGGACGACTCCCGGGCCACGATCCCCACGGACCGGCCTCTGCGCGTGGTCGTCGCCGCCCTGCCCGACGGAACGACCTGGTCCGCCGTGCATCGCGGCGACAAGAACGGCTACGTCCTCGGCGCCGCGCTGCTCCCGGATGTCACCGCCGCTCTGGTGCAGACGCTGCAACCTGCCGGCTGATCTCCGCTCAGGGAGCCTGCCGCCCGCTCAGGACGCGCCGGCCAGCACGGTGTCCTCCGCCGGGCTCCCTGTGAGCTCCTCGGTCACGTCGGCGTCGACGGTCCTTGCATCGAGCATCTCTCCCGTGTCGCGGTTGAGGTCGGGGACCTCGTCCGCCCGCATCGGTCGGGTGAAGGCCGTGGTCCCGAAGGTGAGGTCATGGCCGATCGCCTCGGCCTGCAGCGTCAGGGTGTGGCGCTGGGTGCCGTCCTCCGCCTGCCATTCCGAGCTGCCGAGCCGACCGGTGACCACCAGTGGCTGCCCCTTCTTCACGGACGCCAGCACGTTGCGAGCCAGAGCGCGGCGGGTGTAGACGCTGACGAATTCCGTCTTGCGGTCGATGAAGTCGCTCCTGGCGGAGTCGTAGTAGCGACCGGTGACGGCGATGCGCACGATGGTCGTGCTGGTGCCGTCCTCATGCTGACGGGAGCTGGGGTCTGCGGTCGCGTTCCCCATGAGGGTCGTCTGGATATCGCGCATGGTGATGTCCTTCCTGGAGTGCCGGGGACCTCCCGGCGTCGGCTCCGTGCCGATGGATCCAGAGTTGCCGTTCGCGCAGGCCTGTTCCAGAGGAGCGTCTGGATTGTGGACGACGGTGCACTGGGGAGGAACGGTCCCCGCTTCGCTGCCGAGGCATCGGCGACGGTGCGCATGCGGAACGGCCGGCCCCCACGGGAGGGACCGGCCGTTCGTGCAGCTGCGTGATCGAGCTGGCGCCGCGAGGCGCTGCGAGGCGCTGCTGCAGCTCAGTTCACTGCGTCACTTCACTGCGTCAGTTCACGCGGTCGGGATGACCAGGCCGGAGCCCGTCGCGCGAGCCGTCTCGAACCGCTTCTGGACATCC